>JBEBFW010000263.1:0-4299 GCA_040081755.1 Parvularculaceae bacterium | reverse complement strand
ATCTCGTCGGCCTCGATGCGCGCATTGAGCCACTGGATGCGCTGGCGCGAGATCGCCGGGATGAGCACCAGCATTTCGGCGACGAGCACGAAGGCGATCGTCAGCAGAAAGAGCTTCGCCGACAGCGAGCGCGCGACGCGCTGCTTGAAGGAGGGCCCGGCGGCCTTGCCGGCGTCGGCGGCGGAAGCGGGGGCGAGCTCGGGCATGTCAGTCGAAGGAGGCCAGCAGTTTGACGAGCCGCCGGGTGCGGGCGGAAAAGAGCGCTGGACCGTACCACTTGCCGGTCGCGCGCTTGGGCGCTTCGCTGCGCGTCGGATAGGGCGCGATCATGTTGGTGAAGGCCGAGATTTTCAGCTTGTTCGCCATGGCGAGCGCGACGGCGGCGATCTGATCGCCCGCGCCCTTGCCGACGATGACGGCGCCGAGAATGCGGCCCTTGCCGTCGGTCACGATCTTGGCGAACCCGTCGATGTCCTTTTCCGCCTGCGCCCGGTCATTGTCCTTGAACGGCCATTTGACCGCGCGGACGCCGTCGCCGCACTTCTCCCTCGCGCGCGCTTCCGAAAGGCCGATAGAGGCGATCTCGGGCTCGGCATAAACGGCGCGGGGGCTGAGTGCGTCCCGGCGCCTCGCCGGCGTCTTGAAGCAGAGATTGCGGATGACCGTGCTCGCGTGATCGCCGGCGACATGAGTATAGGCGCCGCCCGCGACATCGCCGATCGCGAAGATGCGCTTGTTCGCCGTCCGGAGGCGCTCATCGACGAGGACGCCTCGCTTGTCGGCGCCGACGCCGGCCTTGGCGAGGCCAAGGCCCTCGATGTTGGGCGTGCGTCCGGCGGCGACGAGGAGATGCGAGCCGCGCAAGGTCTCCGCGCCGAGATCGACGAGAATGTCGGCGCTGTCCCTGGCGACGCGCCGCACGGCTGCGCCTTCGCGCAAGGAGACGCCCTCGCGCGTCAGGGCGGCGCGCAGAACCTCGACCGCCTCTTCGTCTTCCGCGCCGAGGAGGCGCGCCGCCTCGACGATCGTCACCTCGCAGCCGAGCCGGCGATGGGCTTGCCCGAGCTCAATCCCGACCGCGCCGCCGCCGATGACGATCAAATGGCGCGGCTTGACGGCGTTCGAGAAAATCGTCTCGTTCGTAAAGAAGGGAGCGTCCTTCAGCCCGTCGATCGGCGGGACCGCGGGCGAAGAACCGGTCGCGATGACGAAGTGCCTTGCATTGACCAGCGCGTCGCCGGCGCGAACCTGCCGGGGTCCGGTGAATTCGGCGCCGGCGCGAATGACTGTGCAACCGAGCTTTTCGAAACGCTCCGCGCTGTCGTGCGGGGCGATTTCGGCGATCACCGAGTGCACATGGGCCATGACGGCCGCGTAATCGACGATGGGCGCGCCGGCGCTGGCGCCGAATTTTCCCGCGTCGCGAATGGCGGCCGCGGCGGAGGCGGCCGCGATCAGCGCTTTCGAGGGCACGCAGCCGGTGTTGAGACAGTCGCCGCCCATCTCGCCCCGCTCGCAAAGGACGACGGTCTTGCCGAGCTGGACCGCGCCCGCTGCGACCGAGAGGCCGCCCGAGCCCGCGCCGATGACGCAAAGATCGACATCTAGCATGCGGCTCATTTCGTCTCCGCCGACGGCTTCTTCAGCCGACGGAGGAAAATTGGCAGCGCCGCGAGGAGGGCGAGGCCGATCAGCGGCATGAGCGTTTCCGGCTGGAAGAGAATGCCGGCGAGCGACACGTCCTCGCCCGCGTCGAAGGCCGCGCCGGCCGCATTGCCGATGCTGGCGTAGACGAAGGTGCCGGGCACGATGCCCAGAGCCGTGCCGATGATGAAATTGCGAAAGGAGACGCCGATGAGCCCCGCCGCGATATTGACCGCCCAGAAGGGGAAGACCGGCGCGAGGCGCAGGAGAAACATGTAGCTCAGCTCATTTTCACGAAAGCCCTTCTCCATTTGCGCGACGAACCCGCTGGCGCGGCGGCGCAGCATGTCGCCGAGCGCCGTCTTCGAGGCGAAGAAGACGGCCGAAGCGCCAAGGCTCGCCGCGACGACGATCGCGGGGACGCCGGGCCAGAGGCCAAAGAGATATCCGCCGACGACAGTCAGGATGGAGGCGCCTGGAAAGGAGATGGCGACCGCCGCCGCATAGGCGAGCGCGAACAGGGAAAGGGCGAGGAGCGGGGAGCCATCGACCCACGCCTTCAGCGCCTCGCGGTTGTCGCGCAGGGCATCGAGCGAGAAATAGCGGTCGAGGTCCAGCGCGAAGAAGAGCCCGAGCCCTGCCGCGACCGCGACCAGCGGCAGGAAGCGCCACGCCGTTTGCGGCCCTGCCTTAGGGTTGGAGCCTTCTTTCATGTCGCACTGAAGCCGGAAACGGCGCCGGCTGGCCGTTCCATACCGTCCGATTTTCCGGCCAGTATCTCCTCGGGCGCGCCGATCACTCGAAACTCCACCTTGCTTTCGTTTGCCAGAGAATAAGTCTGCTGAAATCGGATCACGGAGATCGTTTCCCCCCGCACTCTTGCCGGCGCAATGGATCGCGCGAGGTCAAGGTTGAGCCAGATTGGCGAACGCAACCTGTTCGCTATTGTGCATTTTACCCAGTTCGCCACGGTCAGACCCATGTTTTGCCGTTGAAGGGAGGCATACCCCGACAGTACCCAAGGGTGAAGCTTGACGCTCCAATTGCCGTCGTTTAGGAACCGCGCCTCGCGAGCGGCTCCGGCCGCCACAACTCCAGAGTTTCCGTCATGAAGCGCACATTTCAGCCGAGCCAGACCAAGCGTACGCGCCGGCATGGCTATCGCGCGCGCATGGCGACGAGAGCCGGGCGCAAGGTGATCAATCGCCGGCGCGCCAAGGGCCGCAAGAAGCTCTCCGCCTGAGCGGCCCGCCTCCGGAACGAAGCCCGCCGCCTCTGGCGTTCCTGAAGAAGCGCGCCGATTTCCTCGCCTTGCGCGACCTCAAAGGCGCCTCAGCGAGGTCCTTTCTGGCGGTCAAGCGCCAGCGCGGCGACGGCGAGGCGACGATCCGCGTCGGCATCACCGTCACCAAGAAGATCGGCAAGGCCGTCACGCGCAACCGCATTCGCCGGCGCCTCAGGGAGGCTGTGCGCGCCGTCGCGGCTGAAGCGGGCGAGCCCGGCTGCGACTATGTCCTCATTGCGCGCGCCGCTGCATATGACCGCGCCTTCCCCGATTTGCTTGACGATTTGCGGCGGGCCCTTTTAAGCCTCGCGCGAAAAGCTACATAAGCCGGCGAGACGCGAGACCGCGTGCGCCGGCCCTCATTTTTCCCAAGAGCAGAAGACATGGATCGCAACTCGCTACTCGCCATCGTTTTGTCGGTGGTCGTGCTAATGGCGTGGGAGCTGCTCTACATGCAGCCGCAGCGCGAGATCGCGCGCAAGGCGGCCGAGGCGGCGGCGGCGAGCGAGAGCGCGGCGCCGTCAGGGCCCGCCGTCGGCGATCCGGACCTTGGCCCCGGCCTTGGCCCCGACCTTGGTCTTGCCAACGCGAAGGTGAAAGTCACCGTCGACGATGCGCTGGGGCAAACCTCGAACCGCATTCCGATCGAGACGCCGAGCGTCACCGGCTCGATCAATCTCGACACCGGCCGCATCGACGATCTCAGCCTCAAGACCTATCGCGAGACCCTCGATCCGGCGAGCCCGATGGTCCGCCTGCTCTCGCCGGCCAATACCGAGCACGGACATTATCTCCAGCTCGGCTGGGCGGTCGGCGACAAGGGCGCGCAATCGATCTCATGGGAGGCGCCGGCGGGCGCGAGGCTGACGCCCGAGACGCCGGTGACGCTCACCCACCGCGCCGACGGCGTCGTCTTCGAGACGAAGATCGAGATCGACGCGCAGTACATGTTCACCGTGTCGCAGACGGCGAAGAACGTCGGCGCGACGGCGCAAAGCGTCACCCCCTTCGGCGTCGTCATCCAGCGCGGCATTCCGGAGGGCGCCGGCAAATACCAGATCCTGCACGAAGGCCCGATCGCGGTCGTCGATAATTCCCTGCGCGAGAAGAAATACAAGAAGGCGCAGACGGTCTTCATCGAGCAGCAGGGCCTGAAGGGCTGGGTCGGCATCACCAACAAATACTGGCTCGCCGCCGCCATCCCGCCGCAGGGCGAGGCGTTCACCGTCAAGATGCGCAACATCTCGCAAACCGCGCAGCCGATTTTCCAGGCGGCTTACGAGTTCGCGCCGCACGTCGTCGCGCCCGGCGAGACCTTCGCGCTGAAATCGCATCTCTTCGCCGGACCCAAAGACGTCGATCTCCTGCAG
>JBEBFW010000262.1:0-4322 GCA_040081755.1 Parvularculaceae bacterium | reverse complement strand
GGTCTCTTGCGGATGGAGCTGCGTCAGCTTCAATTTCAGCAGATCATACTGGTTGTCGTTTTCGACATAGGGCTTGGCGCGTTCAGGCGCCGCAGCGCCGCTCGAGGCGGCGACGGCGACAGCGAGCGCGCTGCTCGCGGCGATCTTCAGTTTCATGGCTTCTCTCCCCGTCCGATCCCTGCTCTCCCGCCGGGCGGACGGGCTCAGTCGAGCCTAGGCTTGCGGCGAAATTCGGTCAACAAAGGGGCCAGAGCGCGTTCCGCAAAGCGCCGTCCGGTTTTCGGCACAAACGCGCGCTCAAGAATCCGGACCGCGTTCTCCAACTCGCATTTCGGAGACCGCGGTCGAGGCATCGCTTCGGCGTGCGCCTCACGTGAGCCTCATGCCCGCGGACGGGTTTGCCCGAGCGACGGCGTTCTCAAGAAGCCCGGCCGGTAAGCGCTGACGACTGCCGGCCTTCGCGCCGACAATCGCCGCAAGCGCCTCATTTATCTCGGCCTGCTCGAAGACGAAGCCGGCGTCCAGCGCCTTCTGCGGGACGACATTCTGTCCACTGAGCAACAATTCCTCGGCGAATGCGCCGAGCGCGAGCCTCAAGGGCGCGGCCGGCAGCGGCATGAAGGATGGCCGGCGCAGCGCCCGCCCCAGCGCCCTGCTGAATTCCCTGTTGGAGACCGGCGCGGGCGCCGTCGCGTTCACTGCGCCGGAGAGCGCCGGGTTGCGCAGGCCGTAGACGATGAGGCGGACGAGATCGTCGAGGCCGATCCAGCTCATCATCTGGGCGCCATCGCCGACGGGACCGCCCATGCCGAATTCAAACGGCAGGAGGAGGCGCGACAAGAGGCCGCCCTCGACGCCAAGAACGAGGCCGATTCTGAGGCGGATGGTCCGCACGCCCTGGATCTCCATGGCGCGCGCCGCCGCTTCGACCGCCTCGCAGCTCTCGTGCGAGAAGCTGCCCGCGAGCGGCGCGGCGTCCTCGGCGAGCGGCTCGGGGCCGCGCAAGCCATACCAGCCGATCGCCGAGGCGGCGACATAAACCTCCGGCTTTTCATCGAGATGCGCGGCGAGGCGGATGAGCTGATTGTTCAGCGAGACGCGCGAGGCGATCACTTTCGCCTTCTTCTTCTCCGTCCACAAACCATCGGCGAGAGGCTCGCCGGCAAGGTGCACGATGGCGTCGATGCGCTCGTCATGCGCGATCTGGTCGAGCGCAGTGACGATGCGGATGGGCGCCGGCAGGCTCGCCGCCTTTTTCGCGTCGCGCGTCAGGGCCGTCACCTCGTGGCCGGCGGCGACGAGGGCCTCGACAAGGCGCTTGCCGATAAATCCGGTCGCGCCGGTCACCAGCACGCGGCGGCGGGCCCTCAGACCCGCCGCGAGGCGCGCGGGCGACCCCTGATGGAGACGCGTCAGGCGGAGCGCGGCGGCGAGATCGCGTGCGCCGAAGAGCGCCGTGCCGAGTCCGGCCGCAACGCACATCCAGCTGAACGCCCCGTAATAGGCGGACCAGAGCGCCGTCGGCGCGCTCGCCCGGTCGAGAAGCGCCGGCAGGAGAAGCACAAGGATGGCGCCGTAGTTGAGCGCGAGCAGCGTGTGCAGCACGCGCTCGCTCGGCGGGAGCCTGCGCGAGCGGTCCTCCTCGACAAAGTCCATCAGGGTGATGACGAGTTCAAGCGCGAGCACGCCGATGAGCAGGGAGGCGAATGCGCCAGCGGGCTCGGTCCAGCCGAGAACGAGAAAGATCAGGCTGTAAAAGAGATTCCGGACGCCATGGAGAATGAGCTCGCTCCGCTGCGAGGCGCGCCAGGCGAGGCGTTCGGTTCCTTCATGATGCAAGAGCGTGTCGCTCGCTCCAAAGAGCGTCTGCAGCGCGATGAGACTCCAGGCGAGAGCGTCGATCATGAGACTCCTCCATATCCTTGAAGACGGTTGTCTGTTCGATGAGGACGCCGAAAAGCGGATGCTTCAGCGTCAGGGTGAAGAGAAAGGCGCACGCGCCGAGATCGTGATGGCCGATGGTCATGGCGCCGGGCGTCAGCGCGCGCGGCAGGATGAAGCGCCGCCCGAATGCGGTGAAGTAATAATCGACGCTCCGGAACAGGAGCGCGCCCGCCTCGACCGAGAGCGCCAGCGACATCGAAACGCCGCCGCCGACATGCTCTTCAAGGCCCGTCGGTCCGGCGAATTTCTTCACGGAATTCACCATTTGCGGAAAGCCGCGACGGCGCGCGTAGACCCGCGTCCAGATTTGCCCGGCGCCGGACGGATCGTCCGTCACCGCGACGATTGCGGGCCGGCGCTCGGCCTTCGCATCGAGAGGCAGCGGCGCGCCGATGAGCCTTGCGGCCTGCGCGATCAGCCGTCCGAGACGCGACATCCTCAGATGCGTCGTCTGACCGCGATAGAGAACGCTCTCCCCGTCCCTCACCTTGTGCGAAAAGCGGGCGCGCGCGGCTGGCGGAAGGCTCATCCAGTCGGTTTCGGAGAGGAGCGCGCGGAAGGGCGAGTCGGCCGAAGGATCGATGGGCTTCATTGAAGGCCCCGCTATGATTCTCGTAGAGCGGATAAAGCGACATCCGCCTTACGGTTTTTCCTTTTTCTTGATGAAAGGCGCGAGCAGCTCGACGGCTTTCGAGCCGAGCCGGAGGAGCGGCAGAAGCTGCGCCCTGGGGACGCGGTTCATCTGCTCGTACCAATTATTCAGTGTCGTGAGGAGTTCCTGAAGGCCCTCCATGCGCGCCGCCGCCGCCGGGCTCGCCGCTGGGTCGGCCTTCACCTCGGCGAGGCACTGCGCGAGGACGGCCGAGGCGGGGTCGAGTTCGCGCGCCTTGCGCAGCGCGACGATCTTCGAGACCATCTCCAGCACGTCGCCTTCCGCCTCGAACCAGTCGCGGCGGTCGCCAAACACCGGCGCGCGCTTGACGAGGCCCCAGGCGACGAGATCGCGGATCGAGTTGGAGACGTTGGAGCGCGCGAGGTTCAGCGCGTCGGCAATCTCCTCCGCCGTCATGGGCCGCGCGCTCACAAAGAGCAGGGCGTGAATCTGGGCGACAGACCGGCTGACGCCCCAACTGCCTCCGAGATCGCCCCAGTGCAGCACGAAGCGCTCGACGCCGGACGTCAGCTTGCCTGTTAGAACTGTAATTTCTGTCATGACAGAAATATCAGGCGCTAGAGGCGGAAAGTCAAGGGCTGCGGGGCCGATCCCGGTCGTGGGACGAAAGCGAACGACTGTGGGAGGCTTGGGCAGCAACCATGGGCTTCGCGCGATCTACCGCAACAATTAGCAGCAATACGTGATAGCAATATCGTGGGCTTCATCCCACGTTCCGGCTTGACTTTGCCCGTATCCCACGATATTCTCGGAGCATCGATAGAATTCTAAGGGATGAATCCCATTGAGCGCTTTGGAACGATTGGTGGCGAGGGCCGAGAGATACGCGGAAAACGCCCGTCTCTCCGTATCGACCGTTTCGCGCAAGCTCCTGAACGATGGGAAGGGTCTCGCGCGGCTCAAGGCCGGCGGACAGGTCACCCTGAAGACGCTTGAAGAGGCCGAGCGGCGCCTTGGCGACCTTGAGCGCACCGTTTGGCCGGCCGGCCCCGAGGCGAAATCGATGACGCCCGAACAGATCCGCGCCCACGCGCCGGAGCTGGGCTTGCGCACCCTCACCCATCTCGACCGCCTCGAAGCGGAGGCGATCCACATCATGCGCGAGGTCGCCGCCGAGGCGGAGAACCCGGTGATGATGTATTCCGTCGGCAAGGACAGCTCGGTGATGCTGCACCTCGCGGCCAAGGCCTTTCACCCCTCGCGCCCGCCCTTCCCTCTCCTTCATGTCGATACGACCTGGAAGTTCAGGGACATGTACCGCCATCGCGACCGCATGGCGAAGGAACTGGGGTTCGACCTCATCGTTCATGTGAATGAGGAGGGCCTCAAGCAGGGCGTCGGCCCGTTCACGCATGGCTCGCAGATCCACACCGATGTGATGAAGACGCAAGGGCTGAAACAGGCGCTCGACAAATACAGGTTTGACGTCGCCTTCGGCGGCGCCCGGCGCGATGAGGAGAAGTCCCGCGCCAAGGAGCGCATTTTCTCCTTCCGCTCGGCCGGCCACCGCTGGGACCCGAAAAATCAGCGTCCGGAGCTTTGGGACATCTACAACGCGCGCATCAACAAGGGCGAGTCGATCCGCGTCTTCCCGATCTCGAACTGGACGGAGCTCGACGTCTGGCAGTACATCTATCGCGAGAACATCCCCATCCCGACGCTCTATTTCGCCGCCGAGCGCCCGGTGGTGACGCGCGACGGCGCT
>JBEBFW010000261.1:0-4346 GCA_040081755.1 Parvularculaceae bacterium | reverse complement strand
AATCGAACCGGGATAGACGGATTTGCAATCCGCTGCGTAACCATTCCGCCACGTCACCAGGTCCCAGCCGGAGCTTTGGCCGGGGCATTGACCGGGGTATCACACCGCGCCCTGTGGCGCAAACATTGTCATGCCGGGTGATCCCGGTTATAAGCCGGAAGCACTTATCGGGATCTGAGGGTACACATGACTGATTTTTTGACAGCCCGCCGCAACATGGTGGAAAGCCAGCTGCGTGCCGACGCGATAATCGATGCGCGCCTTCTGGCCGGCGAACGCAGACGCCTTGCCGACCTGATCGCGGCGCGGACCGAAACGCGCCGCCCCGCCGCCTATCTTCTCAATCGCGCCTATATTCAGGGGCTGCCGTTCTTCGTCGATGAGCGGGTCATCGTGCCGCGCTCCTTTATCGGGGAGATCATCGCGGGCGATGACGGTCTTCCGTTTACCGACGATCCGGGCGCGGCCGCCTCGGTCCTCGATCTTTGCACCGGCTCGGGCTGCCTCGCCATCCTCGCCGCCCGCGCCTTCGCCAACGCCGACATCCATGCCAGCGACATCTCGGCGGATGCGCTCGAAGTCGCCGAGCGCAATGTCGGCGATTACGGCCTTGAAGACCGCATCACGCTCCATTGCGGCGATCTCTTCGCGCCGATCGGCAAGATGCGCTTCGACCTCATCATCTCGAACCCGCCCTATGTGGACGCCGAGGCGATGGCGGAGCTGCCGCCGGAGTTCGGCGCCGAGCCCCGCCTTGCGCTCGCGGGCGGGGAAGACGGGCTTGACGTCGTGCGCCGCATCATCGCGCAGGCGGACGCGCATCTGACGCCGGCGGGCGGACTCTTATGCGAAATCGGCCGCGGCCGTGAAATTCTCGAAGCCGAATTTCCAGGCCTCGAATGCCTCTGGCTCGACACGGAGGAAAGCGAGGGCGAGGTGTTCTGGGCGACGCATGACGCGCTGCTGCGCGCCAGATCCTGAGGCTCTATTCGGCCGCGTGCAGGATCTCGCGATGGGCTGCGCGCCCGCCGCTGAAGACGAAGCCATCGACGCCCGGCACATAGAGCATGTTCGTGAGGCGCCCGCCGAACGCCGCGAACGAGCCGTCCGAAGCCTTGAGGCACACATGCGGCAGGGGAATGACCTCGCCGAGCTTGGATAGCGATTTCTCGCCGACCGCCCGGAACAGCGGCAGATCGTCCGGATGCACCACATCCCTCGTCGATTTTCCGATGAAGGTCGCAGCCGGGGACCCGAGCGCGCCGTTGATCGAGGGGCTCGCGTAGACGATGCGGCCCTCGGGCGAGAAGATCAGCGTCAGATCCTGCGACGACTCGACGAGACCGCGATAGCGCTTTTCCGCTTCGTGTGCGGCGTCGACCTGTTTCTTCAGCGCCTCCAGCAGGCGGTCGTTGCGCGAGCGCAGGCGGATCGAGCGCTGGATCATCTCCTGCGTCGACCAGGCGAGATAGGCGATGGCGGCCGCGTAAAGGACGACGACGATCGCAAAGATGGGGCCGTTCGCCCCGGCCATCAGCGCATAGGCCGCGCTGAAGGGCAGGAGCGCGGGAATGGTGAAGGCGAGAACTGCGCGCCACGAGGCGCCGGCCGAGGCGAGCGCCGTTGCGGTCATCGCCGCGATCATGAAGGGAAGGAGCGCATCGCCCAGCATGCCGTGCATCGCGAAGATAGGTCCGAGCGCGCCCCAGAGCGCGCCGGTCAGCCCCATGCCTGCGATATGCCAGCGCGCGTAACTCGCCAGCGCGTGCGCCTGGGGCGCGCCGCGAGAGAAGGAGAACCAGAACAGGAATCGGGCGAAGGCGAGGCCGAGGGCGAGGCCTCCCCAGAGCCGCAGGACGCCATGATCGACGCCCTTCCAGGCGATGAAGACGACCAGCACCGCGTTGATTATGCCAATGCCGATTTCGATCGGGGCGCCGCGCAGCAAAAGCGCCATGCGCTCCGCGCGGATCTTCACTTTGTCCCCGGCGGAGAGATGCTGCTCGACGCGCCGGCGGACAGGCGTGTTCGAAATCGCTGTTTGAAGTTCGGCGATCATCCGCAAGCCTCTCCCTGACCCCGGATCAAACCACAGGGGAGGCCGCTGGAAAATGGGCGGAGGGTCAAGAATGGCGATTCTGAACGAAATATATAGCAAGCGGCCGTACAAACGAGATTTTATAGCGAATCATAGATTGAAAATGGCATATTATACCTACGCTGAGGCTTGGCGCCGCCCCTGGCAGGCGGCCACACTTATCGATCAGGTCGAATGAACTTTGTTGAATAATCTATTTGATAGATGGCACGCCGACGCCTATGTCAGAGTTATCGCTCACCACGGAGGAGGAGAGTCACATGACGCGCACCGCTGAGTTGCAAAGCAATGCGAGGAGAAGCGTCGCCGAAGCTCTGGCGGGAGTTCTCGCCGATACGTTCCAGCTCTACCTGAAGACCCACGCCAGTCACTGGAACGTCACCGGCCCGGAATTCCCGGCCCTGCATGAGCTGTTTGCGACGCAATATACCGAAATGTGGAACGCCCTCGATGAAATCGCCGAGCGCATCCGCGCTCTCGGCGCCATGGCGCCGTCAAGTCCGGCCGCATTCGCCGCGTTATCGACGATTGCGCCCGCGGAAGGGCCGCCGTCCGAGGCGCGGCGCATGGTGCTCGATCTGCTGGCGGGGCACGAACAGCTCATCGCCCGGGCGCGCGAGGCTCTTTCCATCGCCGACGAAGCTGGCGACGCAGCGAGCGCCGATCTTCTGACCGTGCGTGTTGCGGCGCATGAGAAGACAGCCTGGATGCTGCGCGCCACCGCGGGTTGATGCGGATTCAGAAAAAACGGGCCGCGTAAGCGGCCCGGTAAAGTGTCGAGCAGATTCCAGAGGGCTCCGAGGTTTCTGTCTCGTGCGGCGGCGTTTTTGACCGCCGCGCAGGAAAGATACGACCCTGCGCCAGCGCCCGCTATTCGGGCAGGCTTTCCCTCGGGGCGCCTCGGCGCAAATTCGGCGCCGGTCTCCTCGACAGGCGCCGCGCAATTTCTTCCGCGGCGCGCGCGGTCT
Organism: Parvularculaceae bacterium; assembly: GCA_040081755.1. GTDB lineage: Bacteria > Pseudomonadota > Alphaproteobacteria > Caulobacterales > Parvularculaceae > Amphiplicatus. Next base: position 1,280 of record JBEBFW010000261.1, on the reverse strand, counting down.
CGTCGAATGGCGCGTAGGTCCAGAAATCGAAGCGACCGGCGTAGGGTCGCGAGGCGCCCCGTTCCGCGAGCGCCTCATGGAAGCGCTCGAACTTCTTCGGCGAGGCGCCGACCTTGCGGCGATCGAGGGCGACGACATGCACGGGCTTGCCGGTCATCGCGGCCTCGGCCGCCATGTTCACGCTGTCTTCGGTGACCACGATGAGGTCGGCGAGACCCAGCATGCCGAAATAGGGATTGGCGAGGCCGTTCGCCGGGGCGCCGTCCCAGATGTAGTGCGGATAGTTCTGCAGCGCGCGCCTGAGCGTCGCCACAGCTTCCGGCGGCGTGCGGCGCGAGGGCGTCGCCATGACGCCGGCGCCGGCGCGGGCGAGCTTTCTCGCGGCGCGCGCGAGGCGCATGATCGTCTTTTCCGACATATCGAGCGCGCGGTTCGATCCCCCGACGAGAAGCGTCGCGACCGGCCCCGGCAGCGCGGCGACGACCGGGCTGAGTTGCTCCGCATCGTGACGAATGAGGTCGGCCGTCACCCGGTTCGGCGAGCCGATGATCGGAAACACGTTCTGGCCGGCGAGTCGGTCATGGGCCGGAGGAATGACTAGGTCGAACCGGGCGAGCGGCGCTCTCGGGTCCTGCAGCTGCACGGTCATAACCTGCGGGTCGATCTCCTTGACCGCCATGGCGTAAGGGACGGACATCCGGCCGCAGCCGATCCAGAGGTCCGGGTAGGGCGCGCGCACCAGCGCCCCTTCGGTCGAGAGGCGCCGAAAGGGATCGCCCCAGAAGAGACGGGGCAAGGAACGCCAGGGCTGCCTCACGGCGATGCGCTTCAGCGTGATCCGCAAGGGCAGGCGTCGCGCGACCGCTTCCGCGAGGCCGAGCGCCTGGTTTTCTATGCCGGCCCGCCCGTCCGTCACGACCCAGCAGGTCCGCGGCTCCATCTGTGCAGTCATCGCCCGCGCCTCGCGAACGCCTTATCGCGCGAACCGCCGGCTGCTGACAACTGGGCCGTGCTGGCTCCGCCTCCCGCCGCGGCGATCGGCATTCGCCCAGGGCGCGGCGCCTGAGAACACGGGTGCAAGCGTCTGTATACAGAGCATACTGCAATGAACGCGGCTCGCCTGCCGGCCGCGGAGCAATTCGCAACCGCCGGACTTGCGCACAAAGACGCCTCCCTGATGAGCGAGGCGAACGGACGCCCCATGGAGAAGGCCGGATTTCTATTGGAAAAGAGGGCTCCCGGACCTTCCCTCTTGAGCCAGAAAAATAATCCGTGCGCTC
>JBEBFW010000055.1:0-15762 GCA_040081755.1 Parvularculaceae bacterium | reverse complement strand
CAGCTTCGAGACGCCCGATGGGGTCGTCGCGGCCGATGTGGGCGAGTTGCAGCTGCTTCAACGCGCCGATCGCCTCGCGCAGGCTCTGCGGGAAATTCTCCGCGATGTAATCGACGGCGCTGTCTTCGATCCGTTGTGAGTTTTCGTTCATTTCGAGCCTCTTCTTCAAAACGCGCGCGCGATGAGCGACATCGCCAGGAAGCAGCGAGACGCTGAGCCCCCCCGAGAGACGATCGGCGAGGCGTTCGTTGAAGTTGGCGGCGATGAGTTTTTGCGGCGTGAGTTCGCCGGCGATCACGAGGCGCCGGCCGCTCGCCATCGCGGCGTTGACGAGGTTCAAGAGTTCGGCTTGCGTGCGCGGCGAGGTGGAGAGCAGGTGGATGTCGTCGATGAGAAGCACCTCCTTGGACAGGAGGTCCTTCTGCAGCGCAATGATGTTGTTCGTGAAGACCGCATTCACCGTGCCGTTCTGCAGCGCATGATAGGTGATGTAGGCGCAGGCGCCGTCGCCGAAACGCCGGCGATGCTCGTTCGCGATGGCGAACAGCAGGTGCGACTTCCCGACCCCGCTCGGCCCGTTGAGATAGGTGACGTCGGCGTTGGCGCCGGGCGCGAAAATCTGGCGCGCCGCGGCGAACGCCATCTCGTTTGTTTCATCGACCGCGAACGTTTCGAACGTCGCCCGTTCATCGACCGGAGAATAGAGGTCGTCGATGCCCGATGATCGACGCTCGGCGCCCTTGAGGGCCGACGCTTCGGCTTTGGCCCGCAGGGGCGAAGCCGCCGCGAGCGTGCCCTTCAGCGCCTCGACGCGGCGCGCGTCCTCGCGCATCTGCTGACGCGCCACGATGCTCAACTTGCGCACCGGTCTGATGACGAGACCCCAGGTCTCTTTCAGCTGCGGACCGAAGCGCTGCGAGATGGCGTCGCAGGAGAACTGCGAGCCGGTCGAGAGAACGACACAATCGTCGCTCATGTCCTCGCACTCAAGATCCGAAAACCAGGAGGCGACAACCTTGTCGCCGAAACGCCGCGGCAGCGCCGCGCGAAATCTCTCGAATTCACCTTTGCCGCTCAAGGCTGCGTTGTTCATTGCCGAAATCCCGAGTTGATAGCCGCCGAAGAAAAGCCCAAGGACGCACTGCGGGCGAACAGCCGCGCGCCGAAAGGCCGACAGATCCGATTTTTCAATGTGGTCGCCGCGCCAATGGTCCCGACGCCGGCCGTCCGACTACGTCAACTCAGCGGCCAGTTTACGACAAGCCGCCCGAATAACACGTCCCTTGGGTAAAGGTAGATGAGGTCCTGGTAGTTTCCCCGTCGCATCCGATTTCCGCCTCGTTTGCGCGACTGCCGCCGCTTCTTCGTTTTCCCGCCGCTCTCAAAATTGACCCCCGGCGAGCCCCAATCGAAAGAACACTCTCACAAAATCCAGCGCCGAAACCTATATAATCCGTATGCGGCGCATTCACGTTGACAGGATTTTTCTATCGTGAAGGTTCTGTGAAGGTCAAGCACGGATTCGTGCGCCAGGCTGCGGCCCCGGCGCAGCGCGCGCATTGCGCGCAACAACATCGACGACGAATCAGGCGCTTACCGGACGGCGTTGCGGGGAAATAAAATTCTTCTCACGAAACTTTCACGCAATGCCGGCGCACCGTGAATCCCGTTACAAAAAAACAGCGCGTTGCTGTGCGACGCCGCCCCCTGCGCAATGACGCTGCGGATTGAAGATTCCCGCCGCACCCAATTGTGGGAGGTTCACGGCGGCGCGCGACGTGTTCGGGCGTCGGGCGCGCGACAGGCGCCGCGCTTTGGTCAGCGATGCGACAGCTCAATCCCGCGACGTCGCGCCGCTCGGTCGAAACAAAATCGGATTGCAGGATTCTTAGGCGAGCGCCTTGATGCGGCCGGAAAGGCGCGAGAGCTTGCGCGAGGCCGTCTCTTTCTTGACCACGCCCTTGGTGACGGCGCGATGCAGCTCCGGCTGCGCCGACTTGAACGCCGCGGCCGCCGCTTTCTTGTCGCCTGCGGCCAGCGCTTCCTCAACCTGGCGAATGAACGAGCGCACGCGCGAACGGCGCGACTTGTTCACTTCGGTGCGGCGCGCGATCTTGCGCACCATCTTTTTGGCTGAGGACGTGTTGGCCATTGGCTCTTTTTACCGTTTTGAGAGGCCCGGCTGGGCGAAGGGGCCGGTGTATAGCGAGGGGTCCAGGGTCCGTCAACGCGAGGGCCTTGCGACGCATTTCACCTTTGGCAGACGCTGCAGAAGAACGTCGAGCGGCCAGATTGAATGATCCGCCGGACCGGGTTTCGGCAGGCCTCGCAAGGCGCGCCCTCGCGGTCATAGACATTGAACCGCTCCTGAAAGCCGCCGATCGTCCCGTCGGCGCCGGCAAAGTCGCGCAAGGTGGAGCCGCCGGCGGCGATCCCCTCTTCAAGGACGGCGATGATCGCGCCGCAAAGGCGCCGGATGGCGGCTCCCCGGACTGCGCCAGCCTTTCTGCAGGGCGAAACGCCGGCGCGGTAAAGAGCCTCGCAGACATAAATGTTCCCAAGGCCCGCCACGATCCGCTGATCGAGAAGGGCCGTCTTGATGGGCGCCGAGCGACCTTTGAGGGATTGCCCCAGATGCGCCGGCCCGAACTCAGCCGACAAAGGCTCCGGGCCCATCCCGGCCAGATGGGGACAGTCATTGAGGGCCGCGGTCGGCGCGAGGTCCATCAACCCGAAACGGCGCACGTCATTGTAGACCAGGGAATAGCGCCGGCCTCTACGGTCGAGCCCAAAGGCGACGTGATCATGCGCCGGGTCGGGCGGGGCGGCGTAATAGAAGTCGCCGGTTCCCCGCGCGGCGCCATCGGTCAAGGTGAACCGGCCGGTCATGCCGAGATGCATGAGGAGGCTCTCACCCGTCGAGAGGTTCGCAATCAGGAACTTTCCGCGGCGCAGCAAGGACGACACCGCGGCGCCGGTCAGCCGCTTTTCGAACCGGGGCGGAAACGGAATGCGCAAATCGCGCCGGGCCAGCCGGACGCTGCGGATGGTTGCGCCTTCGAGGACGGGGGCCAGGCCGCGCCGTACGGTTTCGACTTCAGGAAGCTCGGGCATCGCGACGATCTCAATGCGCAAAGCCGGCGGATGCAACCGTCGATGGCGCCTCGCGCCCCGTCGCCAGCAGGCGACTGAATCAACCGTCGCCAGCCGGCAACTGAAATCAACAGTCGCCAATCCGGCGCCGGTCGGTATAGTCCCGGCGCGGTTCGGGCGTTACGTGGCGATTCACAAATACAAGGCGTTCATCAGCTATAGCCACGCTGATGAGCGTGAAGGCGAGTGGCTGCAGCGCGCGCTGGAGAATTTCCGCGCGCCACGGCCGCTTGTCGGCCAGTCGACGCCGGTCGGCGAGATCCCGAGGCGCCTGACGCCGGTCTTCCGCGATCGCGACGACCTGCCGGCGGCCGGCAATCTCAACGACGAAATTCAGGCCGCCATCGCCGGCAGCCACTTCCTGATTGTCCTGTGCTCGCCCAACGCCGCGGCGTCGCGCTGGGTGAACGAGGAGGTCAAGCTCTTCAAGAAGCTGCACGGGCAGGAACGGCTCCTCGCCGTCATCGCAGCGGGCGAGCCGGGAGCCTCGGCGATTGCGGGGCGCGAGGCCGAAGAGTGCTTTCCGCCAGCCTTGCGCTTCAGGGTGGATGAGCGCGGCGAAATCACGTCCGAGCCCGCCGAGCCCATCGCCGCCGACGCGCGCAAGGACCGCGACGGCAAACGCTATGCGATACTGAAGCTGGCCGCCGGCCTCATGGGCGTCGGCCTCGACGATCTCGTTCAGCGCGACGCCCATCGGCGCGCGCGCATCGCGTGGAGTTGGGCCGGCGCATCGACGGCGCTGACCGCCGGGGCCGGGCTCCTCGCGGCCTATGCGGTCCAGCAGGGCGATGCGGCGAAACGCATGCGGGACGAGGCGGACGGCCTCGTCTCATTCATGCTGGGCGACTTCCACGAGTCGCTGACCAAGGTCGGGCGGCTCGACCTTCTCGACTCGGTCGGCGAGCGCGCCCTCACCTATTATGGCCGCCAGAACGAACGGAGCCTCACCGACGACGCGCTCGCGGAACGGGCCAAAGCGCTCCTGATCGTCGGCCAGGTCGATCAGACGAGGAAGGATCTCGACGCCGCGCTCCTCGCCTTCCAGGAAGCGTCGGACACGACCGCTGAACTCTTGCGCCGGGCGCCGCGGGACCCGCAGCGCATATTCAACCATGCGCAAAGCGTTTTCTACGCGGGGGACATCGCGCGGATCCGCGGCGATCTCGCGTTCGCCGAAACGCAGTTCCTCGAATATCTGCGCTGCGCCCAGGAACTCGTCTCCATCGATCCGGCGAGCCCCGAGTATCGCCTGGAGCTCGCTTACGCGACGAGCAATCTCGGGGCGCTCAAATACGACGCCGGCGAGTATGACGCCGCAGTCCCCTATTTCGAGAAGTCGGTCGCCGCCCGGGAGGCCTTGTGGGCGAGCGACAAGACCAATGCAAAGACCGCGGAATCGTATGCGTACGCCTTGTCCTGGCTCGCTTTCGGCGAACTGCTGCGCGGGAATTTCGCGCAGTCCGTCGCAACCATCGACAGGCAAATGTCCGTGTACGACTCTATTCTCGGGAAGGATCCGGAGAATTTCAGGGTGCTCGGCAATGTCGTGACGGCGCAGCGCCGCCGCTCCGAGGCGCGGCTGGCGCTCGGCGATCTCGATGCCGCGAAAGCCGGCCTCGCCGAGGCGGAGGCGACGGTGCTGCGTCTCCTCGCGCGCGAAAGCGCCAACAGCACGTGGAAAATAAACGCCGCCTACATTGCGATCTCGGACTCGGCGATCAAGGACATCGAGAGCGACGACGCGGGCGCTGCGGCCAGCGCCGAAGAAGCGCTGGGGCTCGCGCACGACGTGTCGCGCGACGGCGCCGGCGACGTTTTCGCCCGCACGGCGCTCGGCGCGGCGTTGGCCCGCCGGCTGGAGGCGTCGGGCGATCCTGAGGCTGAGCGCAAAACCGCGGAAGAGCTCGGCGGACTATTCAGCGCAGCGGTCTCGGGCGCGGCCGATTCCGACCTCAGCCTCGTTGCGGGCGCCGGCCTCGCGCTGTCGCGCTTTGAGGCGAGGCGGGGCGACGAGGCGGAGGCGCGCGCGATCAGAGCCGCCGCAATCAAGAGACTGGACGGCGTTGCGACCAAGCTCTCCATCGGATCGCTGTTTGAATTCGCTCAGATTCTGGCGGAATCGGGCGATGGCCAACGCGCGCAGGAAATCGCCGGACGGCTGGATGAAATCGGCTATCGGCACCCGGGCTACAGCCAATTTCGCCGCTCATTGCAATGAAACCTCGCTGACGGTAAATCCTTGTCCAGCAAATTGGGACAGGGTGGCGACATGACATTGATCCAACGAAGCATCGCGGCTTTTTCAATCCTTGGCCTCGCAGCGTGCGCCTGCACTGGGCATGGCGCGGTCTCCGACCACAACCCTGGCGCGGCGACCGCCGACGTCGGCGTCACCGTCACGCCTGACGGCCCGGGAAAATACTCGTTCAAATACGCCGGGCGATTTGCAGATGCGGACGGGAACTTCGATTTCTCGCAGGAAGGCGCGAAGGGCAATGTCATCACGATCGAGATTTCGATCGACTCCGCGCCGCCGGGCCTCAAATTCAAGTCGCAAGGCTCGGACGCCATGTGGATCGTAGAGAAGAAGTCGGTCGGCGACGGGTCGCCGCGCGGCGCTTACAAGGGCGAACAGTTCCGGCAGTTCTCGACTTCCGAGGACGGCCGGACGCTGCGCGTCACCGACCTCAACGATGATGGCGTGCTCTACCGCTACGCGTTGAGGTTCGACCTCAACGGCGAGACGATCCAGCACGACCCGGATGCGCAGAACGGTCAGGGCGGCGGCCACTAGGCCCCTTTGGGCAAGTCGCGCCTGAGGGCGGACAGGAGGATCCTCCGGAAACGGAGGGTCCTTTTCTTTCGCCGAGGGAGAAAGCCATGCCTCGCCCCTATGTGACGCTCGATGTCTTCACCGATCGACGCTTCGCCGGCAATCAGCTCGCCGTTGTTCTCGACGGGCGCGGGCTCAGCGATGCCGACATGCAGGCGATCACGCGCGAGTTCAACTACGCCGAGACGACCTTTGTCTTGCCGCCGGATAATCCCGCGCACACGGCGAAGGTCCGCATCTTTACGATCGGCTATGAAATGCCGTTCGCCGGGCACCCGACCGTGGGGACTGCGATTGCGCTCGCCCGCGCGCGCGGCCTTGCGGGCGAGTTGAAGCTTGAACTGAAGGCCGGCCTCTATCCGGTGCGCGTCGAGAACGATGACGGGCGCTGGTTCGCCGAATTCCTAAGCGCCAATCTTCCCGGGGAACACGGACCGGCGCCGGGGGCCAGCGCCATAGAGCGCGCGCTCTCCTTGCCCGCGGGTTCCATCGACTGCGGCGCCCACAAGCCCCGCCGCGTCGGCTCGGGCGTCGATTTCTTCTACGCCAGGGCGCCGCTCAGCCTCGTGCGCGCGGCGAAAATCAGTCCCACGCATATGGAGGAGATTTCCTTCAGGGGCGTCGTCGGCATTTATCTGTATGCGGAGGGCGGCGAGCTTCAGGGCTCGAGCCATCATGTGCGCATGTTCGCGCCGGACGCCGGCGTCGCGGAAGACCCGGCGACGGGCTCGGCGGCTGCGGCCTTTCCGGGCCAGCTCGCCCTTGCCGGCGCTCTTGACGATGGCGCGAGCGAGCTCAATCTCGAACAGGGCGTCGAACTCGGGCGCCCGAGCCGCCTTCGCGTTCGCGTTGAAGCCGCAAGAGGAGCGGTCACGCGCGTCGCCGTGGGCGGCTTCGCGGTTCCTGTGACGGCTGGCGAGATCGAGGCCTGAAGAGCCTCCCGTGTTCAACTTGCCTCCGGCGCCGTAGGTTCCTAAAGACAGGGCGCGGACGGGTTTGACCGGCAGGGAGGGGCCGCGCCAGACTCAAGTGAAGAGGGCGACATGAAGATTCTGGTGGTTGGCGGCGACGGCTTTTGCGGGTGGCCGACCGCTTTGCATCTATCCTATCTCGGCCATGACGTCGTCATCGTCGACAACCTGTCGCGGCGGAAAATCGACATCGAGCTTGAAGTCGAGAGCCTGACGCCCATTCGCCCGATCTCGGTGCGGCTCGCCGCCTGGCGCGAGGTGTCGGGGCGGGAGATCAGATTCAAGAATACCGACGTCGCCCACAATTACGCCCGGCTCTTGCGCCTGATCGAGGAGGAGCGGCCGGAGGCGATCGTTCACTTCGCCGAGCAGCGCGCCGCGCCCTACTCGATGAAATCCTCCTACCACAAACGATATACGGTCGATAACAACATCAACGCGACCAACAACATCCTCGCGGCGATCGTGGAGGCGAAATCGAGGGCGCATCTCGTCCACCTCGGCACGATGGGCGTCTACGGCTACGGCACGGCTGGCCTCAAAATCCCCGAGGGCTATCTGCCGGTGAAGATCGAGACCGATGACGGGCGCGAGATTCACCAGGAAATTCTCTACCCGGCCAATCCGGGCTCAATCTATCACATGACGAAGACGCAAGATCAGCTGCTCTTCGCCTTCTACAACAAGAATGACGGCGTCGAGGTCACCGATCTCCATCAAGGCATCGTCTGGGGCACACAGACGAAAGAGACGCGGCTCGACGAGCGCCTGATCAACCGCTTCGACTATGACGGCGACTATGGAACGGTGCTCAACCGCTTCCTCATGCAGGCCGCGATCGGCTATCCGCTGACCGTACATGGCACCGGCGGCCAGACGCGCGCCTTCATCCACATTCAGGACACGGTGCGCTGCATCGAACTCGCCATCGAAAACCCGCCGCAACGCGGGGAGCGCGTTCATATCCTCAACCAGATGACCGAGACGCACCGCGTGCGCGATCTTGCGCAGATGATCGCCGACAAGACCGGCGCGAAAATCGCCAATGTGCCCAATCCGCGCAAGGAAGCGGCCGAAAACGACCTCAACGTCGAGAACCGGCGCCTGCTCAATCTCGGCCTCAATCCGATCACGCTGGAAGAGGGCTTGATGAACGAGGTCACCGAGATCGCGCGCAAATTCGCATCGCGCTGCGACCGCACGAAGATCCCTTGCATCTCCTACTGGACCGACGAGCAGAAGAGCGGCGGGCTATAGCTATTCGGCGTCCGCCCATCTATCGAGATAAGCCATCGTTTCCGAGATCGATCGGTCCGCCGCATTGCGCCAGTCATGCACGGTGTCGGCGTTGAGGAGCGCTCCCTCCGCAGACAGAACGAGGATCGTCGGGGTGCCGATGAGTGAATGGACGCCGAAGCGCTTCGGCACATCGAGATTGCGGTTGCGACGGCCGACATCGACATAGACGATCTTGTAGCCCGCCTCGACGATGGGCGCGGTCGCCGGATTTTGCAGTTTCATGGCGAAGCTGCGGCTGTCATGGCACCAGTTTCCGCCCAGAACGAGGAGCACGTTCTTCTCAGCCGCTTTGGCCGCCGCGAGCGCTGCATCGACATCCTCCATGGCCTTGCGCGTCTGATCGAAGGGTCTTGGCTCATCGTCCACGGCGATCCCCGCTTCGGCGGCGGCGGCCATGGCGAGGCGAACGAGCGGCTCTTCGACAGCAAAGAATGCCTTGTGCGCGCCCCGCTTCGGCGGCGAAGACGCCCCGGTGATCGCATAGGCGAAACTCACCTCTTGCGCGCGGCCGGCGGCGGGGTCGGCCGGAACCCGCCAGAGGCCGGCCATGAGGCCGTAGGCCTCGCCGGAATGCCCGTAGAGTTCGGCGCCGGGCCAAATTCGCGCCTCGCCTTTGACCGCAAGAGAGCCGATCCCGGCGGCCGGATAAAAGCCCCCTGCCGGGTCGCCATTCTCCGCCTGCGGATCAAGACGCCAGACGATCTCGATCTCGCCGCGCGCCGCGAGGATTTTCAGAAGGTCGAAAACGCTGGCGCGCAGGCCCCCTTGCGGCGAGAACAAGGTGGCGTTCGATCCCGGCGCGTAGGTCGCAAGATACGCCGGACCGTCGAGCCCTTCTTGCGCGAGGAACAAGGGATCCTGTCCGCCAAGAATCTCGTCGCCGTCTGTCTGGGCGATCCACTTTCCCTTGTCGGTCCGATAGAGCGTTGCGCCCTCGCGCCGCGCCTTGTCCGTTACGCCCGACCAGTTGAAGCCGGCGTCAATCCCGAGCGGCGCCAGCACGCGCGAGGCGACAAGCCGGTCGAAGCGCTCGCCGCTCGCCCTTTCGAGAGCGGTTGCGAGCACGCCGTAATTGATGTTGGCGTAGGTGAAATAGGCCCCCGGCGCGCGCGAGCCCCCTGGCGCGGCGGCTGCAAACGGCTTCGCCTTCTCGATGAGCGCGCGGAAGTCTCCGGGCGCCGCGACCCAGTACTCCTCGGGATCGCGCAATGACGACAAATGCGTCATCAGCTGGCGGGCCGTGATCGGGGCAGCGGGAAAAGCGGGATTGCGCAAGGTCCAGCCGAGCGCGCCTGAAATATCGGCGTCGAGATCGAGGAGGCCTTCCTTCTCAAGCGCGAGCGCCGTCATCGCCGTCGCCACCTTCGAGATCGAGGCGACCCGCACTTTCGTGTCGGTGGTCAGCTTGCGCCTGCAGCGCTGCTCCTCCACCTCTGTCTCTTCGAAGGCCGCGCACCCGGCCGCGCCCGCATAGACGATCTTGTCGCCGACCTTCACCGCGATGACGGCGCCGGCGAGCGCATTGCCGCTCTGCCGGCCGGCGACGATGTCTTGAAGCGCCCGATCAAGGTCATCGGCGGCGTTCGCAGCCGCCGGCGCGAGCGCAAGGAGCAGGAGGGCGACCGCGAAACGCATGCCTCGCTCAACCATTGAAATAGCGCTTGAGGCGGGCCGAGGCTTCTTCAAGGACCTCTCGCTTCTTGCAGAAACAGAAGCGGGCGTAACGGCGCGGCGCCTGTTCGTCACTCTGCGGATAAAAAGCCGAGACCGGCACGGCGCAAACCTTCGCGTTCAAGGTGATGTCGCGGCAAAACGCCATGTCGTCGCCCTTGTAGCCGACGGAGCCGATATCGACGGTCATGAAATAGGTGCCCGCGCAGCGCTGGACGTCGAACCCCGCCGACAGGAGCCCCTCGCGCAGGAGGTCGCGCTTCTTCTGCATCCCCGAAACGAAGTCGGCGTAATAGGCGTCCGGAAAATCGAGACCCAGCGCCACGGCGTGCTGGAAATTGGGCGGCGAGGTATAGGTCAGAAACTGATGCGCCTTCATAGCCCCGGTGATGAGACGCTCCGGACCCGTCATATAGCCGATGCGCCAGCCGGTGAGCGAGAACGTCTTGCCGGCGGAACCGATGCGGACCGTGCGCTCGCGCATGCCCTTCAGCGTCATCAGCGACCGGTGCGGGCGGCCGTCGAACACGAGATGCTCATAGACTTCGTCGCAAACGGCGATGAGGTCGTGCGCGATGGCGCGATCGGCGAGAAGCTGCAGCTCGGCGTCGGAGATCACGGACCCGGACGGATTATGCGGCGAATTGACGACGATGAGCCGGGTCGCCGGCGTGATCGCGGCGTCAAGCGCGGCCGCCGTGATGCGCCAGGACGGCGGCTCAAGATGGACAATCCGAGCGCTCGCGCCGGTCGCCTCGATGACCGGCAGATAGGAATCGTAGAACGGCGCGAAGATCACTGCCTCGTCGCCCGGCTTCAGAAATCCGAAGAAGCACGCCGCGAGCCCTTCTGTCGCCCCGGCGACGACCAGCGTTTCCGACTTCCAGTCGACATCGAGCCCCTGGAAGCGCTTGTTGGCGCGCGCAACGGCCTCGCGAAGTTCAGGAACGCCCGCGACCGGCGCGTACTGGTTCTGCCGGGTCAGAATGGCGTCGGCCGCCGCCTCAAGAATCGCACGCGGGCCGTCCTCGTCGGGGAACCCTTGCCCGAGGTTGATGGCGCCGGCCTCGTTGGCGAGCCCCGACATCACCTGGAAGATCGTGACCGGCCGATTGGCGAAAATGGGGTTCAGCGTTCGCGTCGTCATTGCGGTCGGAGAATGAACGCGGCTGGACGATTCGACAAACAAAAAGGCCGCCCTTGAGGCGGCCCTTTCGACAGCTTTCGCTGCAGTCCCGATACTTGCGTTACTGGGGCTGCGTGGCGTCTTTGACTTCTTCAGTCGCTTCTTCGACGGCGCCCTCGACCGCTTCGCCAGCGCCTTCAACGGCATCGCCAGCCGCATCGACAGCGCCTTCAACGGCTTCGCCGGTCGCTTCCGCCGCTTCATCGACCATCGCCGCGCCCGCATCGACTGCGTCGCCAGCGTCTTCGACAACGGCTTCGCCGGTCGTCGCCGCTTCCTCGGAAGCCGCCGGAGCCGCTTCGTCGGTCTTCGCTTCTTTTTTGCTGCAGGCGACCAGGCCGACCGCGGCCGACATCGCCAGAACCATCAAAAACTTCGTGTTCATGAGCCTATTTTCCCTCTGTTCCGTCGCCAAGCCGTTGGCCCTAGCGCGGCCGCGTTGCTCCCAGATTTTGCCGCAACAGTCAAAGAAATTGGCGTCAATCTGAAGCCGCCGAATTGCGCATTTCGCCGCAGGGCGTCAGGCCAGCTGTCTTAACACGGGTCGGCGCCCCTCCCGCCAAACGTTTCCGTAAGGAACATTACGTTTTGGCAATGCGAGAAGTCCGTGTGGGAATTGTTCGGAGCCAGGCAATTCGCCGCTCGGTTTCAACACGATGGCAACAGCATGTTTCAGTTTATTACACTGCTGTAACCGATATGGCCGCCTCATGCTCCTTATACAGATTATTTGCCGCCGCGGCGCGCTTCAGCGGGCCGACCGCCGGCTCACGGCGACGCCGGCCAGCACGATGGCGAGCGCAAGGAACGCGCTCCAGTGCAGGCGCTCATGGAAGAGAACGGCGCCGAGCGCCACCGCCCAGACCGGCGTCAGGTAGTTGGCGAACGCCATGAAGCCGGCGCCGACGCGCTGGACGATGATGATGATGAGGAGGCCCGCCAGCGCCGTCGGCCCGACGCCGAGTACGAGGACGCTCGCAATGCTGGCGGCGGACCAGTCGGCGATCTTCCAGTCGGCGAGCAGCAGCGCCGGCGTTGCGAATACGGCGCCCGCGAGCACGGTGGCGCAGGCGAAAACCTTCGGCGTCACCGCGGCGGTGCGGCGCGAGACGATGATCGAGATCGCGTAGCAAAGCGTTGCGAGCGCCAGCCCCGCCTGCGCGACGATCGAGGCGCCGGCCGCCCCGCTCAAGGCGTCGCCGCCCATCAGGAGCATGACGCCGATGAAGCCGAGCGCAAAGCCGGCGGCTCTCGATCCGGTGAGGCGCTCGCCGGCGAAAAAATGAGCAAGGCCCACCGTCCACAGCGGCATGAGCGCCATGTAGACGCCGGCGAGCCCGCTTTCGACGAATTGCTGCGCCCACGGAAAAATGAAGAACGGAATCGTATAGCCGATGAGGCTGACCCACAGCATGGACGACCAGACCGGCGCAAGGCGACTGCCGCGCGCGTCCCTCTCGATGATCGCAGGAAATTTCTCGCCGCCAAGGCGCATGACCGCATAGAGAAACAGGGCGCCGATCCAAAGCCGTCCGACAGCGACGATCGGCGGCGGGATCGTCGCCACCGCTTCCTTGATGAAGGCGAAAGCGGACCCGCCGATCGCGACCAACGCAGCGAAAATGAGCCAATCGACAGGCGCGGCGCGACCCTCGGACTTCAGCTCGATGTCGGCGGAGGCCTTGTTCATGGGAAGCGCCGACGCTTGCAGCTCGGGAACGCGCCGGGCGGTTTCGATTGGCACGGCGCCGAAGTCGGGCGCAAGCGATATTCGGCGAAGCGCGGCGACGCTGCGTTTCTCGCAGGCGCCTATTGACGGCCCCCGCCGAATGCGCGGAGATCGCTGCGGGCCACGCCTTCCCAACGAGGCGCGACCCATCTGCAAGGATGGGAGTGAACGATGACGACAAAACCGGCAACGCGCCCCGCGCGACCTTTCTTTTCTTCCGGCCCCTGCGCCAAGCGCCCCGGCTGGTCAGCGGATAGATTGAGCGCGCCGACCCTTGGCCGCTCGCACCGCGCCAAAATCGGCAAGACCCGTCTCAAGGAAGCGATCGACCGCACCCGCGCGCTTCTGGAAATTCCATCCGACTACCGGCTCGGCATCGTCCCGGCGTCCGACACGGGCGCTGTCGAGATGGCGATGTGGTCGCTCCTCGGCCCGAGGACCGTCGATCTCGTCGCCTTCGAGAGCTTCGGCGAGGGCTGGGTCTCCGACGCGCAAAAGCAGCTGAAACTCAAGACGCGCGTCATCGCAGCCGAATACGGCGCGCTGCCGGATTTGTCCGAGGTCGATCCGAGGAACGACCTTGTCTTCACCTGGAACGGCACGACTTCGGGCGTACGCGTTCCGAATGCGGACTTTATCTCCGACCAGCGCGAGGGCGTCGTCATTTGCGACGCGACCTCGGCGGCGTTCGCGCAGGCGATCGACTGGAGGAAAGTCGATGCGACGACTTTCTCCTGGCAAAAAGCGCTCGGCGGGGAAGCCGCGCACGGCATGCTGGTTCTCTCCCCGCGCGCGGTCGAGCGGCTCCAGTCGCACACGCCGTCCTGGCCCATGCCAAAGATTTTCCGCCTGACCAAGGGCGGCAAGCTCATGGAAGACGTGTTCGAGGGCGCAACCTTGAACACGCCCTCGATGCTTTGCGTCGAGGACTGGATCGACGCCCTCAAATGGGGCGCGGCGGCCGGCGGCCTCAAGGGCCTTGCGGCCCGCGCCGACGCAAATCTCGCCGCGCTCGAAGCGTGGGTCGGCGCCTCGCGCTGGGCGGCGTTCCTGTGCGCGGACGCCAGCGTGCGCTCGAACACCTCCGTCTGCCTCAAGATCATCGACCCGCGCGTCGCGGCGTTGGGCGAGGAAGGCCAGCGCACCTTCGTCAAGAAGATGGAAACGCTCCTCGAGACGGAAGCGGCCGCCTACGACATCGGCGGCTATCGCGACGCGCCGCCCGGACTTCGCATCTGGTGCGGCGCGACCGTCGAGCGCGCCGATGTCTGTGCGCTGACGGCCTGGCTCGACTGGGCTTTCGAAGAAGCGAGTGCGTAGTTCGTCGTGCTTCGTGCGTCGGACGAAAAACATCTCGACGACGCACGACGCAAGATGCCCAACGCTCGACACCCGACCACGCACGAAACGGAGCTTCCCATGCCCAAAGTCCTCATTTCCGACGCCCTCTCGGACGCCGCCGTCAATATCTTCAAGGAGCGCGGGGTCGAGGTCGACTACCTGCCCGATCTCGGCAAGGACAAGGAGAAGCTCCTCGCCGTCATCGGAGGATATGACGGCCTCGCCGTGCGCTCGGCGACCAAAGCGACGGCGCCGGTCATCAAGGCCGGAACGCGTCTCAAGGTGATCGGGCGCGCCGGCATCGGCGTCGACAATGTCGATATTCCAGCGGCGACCGCCGCCGGAATCGTGGTCATGAACACGCCCTATGGCAACGCCGTCACCACGGCCGAGCACGCCATCGCCATGATGTTCGCGCTCGCAAGGCAGCTGCCGCAGGCGAGTTCGTCGACCCACGCGGGCAAGTGGGAAAAGAACCGCTTCATGGGCGTAGAGCTCTACGGGAAAACGCTCGGCGTCATCGGCTGCGGCAATATCGGGTCGTTCGTCGCGGAGCGCGCGATCGGGCTGAAGCTCCGCGTCATCGCCTACGATCCATATCTCACCGATGCGCGCGCGGTGGAACTCGGCGTTCAGCGGGTGGACCTGCCCGCGCTGCTCGAGCGCGCCGACCTCATCACGCTGCACACGCCGCTGACCGACCAGACGCGCAACATCTTGAGCGCGGAGAACCTGCGGAAGACAAAGAAGGGCGTTTTCATCGTCAACTGCGCGCGCGGCGGGCTCGTCGATGAAGCGGCGCTGAAGGAGCTTCTCGACGACGGCCATGTCGCGGGCGCGGGCCTCGATGTCTTCGCCGAAGAGCCGGCGACGAGCCATCCCCTGTTCGGCCATGAGCGCGTGGTGGCGACGCCGCATCTCGGCGCCTCGACGCGCGAAGCGCAGGAAAATGTCGCCATCCAGATCGCCGAGCAGATGTCCGATTATCTGATGCGCGGCGCCGTTCTCAATTCTTTGAACAGCCCGTCGATCACCGCGGAAGAATCGCCGCGTCTCAAACCGATCATCCGTCTTGCCGAACACATCGGCCTTTCGAGTGGGCTAGAACCGTGGCGCATTGCCGTAGGCCATACCTATCGAAGCTCCGCAACGGTCAGGTTGTTGAAGCACATCTCCCAACAGAAACTGTTTGGGAACCTTCGAGAAATGAGCTTTGAATTTGGCGGCCTAGGCAGAATTCTAACGGGGGGCGGCTATCTCGGTGATGCGCACTTATCGGGAGGAGGTGCCATGTACCAAATGGGATCGCACTATCTGGACGCACTCCTTTATATTTCGAACGCAACCGACGTGGCTCTTGGCAATGGTCGAATGGAACAAGAGGTCGGCATAGATATCCACACCGAGGCAGAACTGCTGGTCGCCTGTTCAAATGGACCACGCGTACCTTTAAGGCTGCTAGTCACTGCGCTTAGGCCAACGAAAAATATAGCCAAGCTCGTTTATGATCATGCGACGATTTCTACATCTCTGGGCAACTCAGCTTCGCCGCTCCAAATTGCATCCGTATCAGGAG
>JBEBFW010000054.1:0-15820 GCA_040081755.1 Parvularculaceae bacterium | reverse complement strand
ATCCGGCAGCGTTGCGCGCCTGCTCATGAAATTCAGTCCAGCGGCGCCGACGACGATTGCGACCGCGGCCAGTAACACAAAGTTGCGCAAATCCGCCCCCCATTAGTTTTGGGCAAGGCGTTCGCCGGCGCGGCGAGGCCGCGGGTTTAGGCGCTCGACGCTTCGGCTTCGACTTCCTTGTTGCGCCGCTCTTCGTAGATGTGCAGCGGCTTGGCGTTGCCCTCGACCACTTCGGCGTTGACCACGACCTCGGCGACGCCGTTCAAGGTCGGCAGTTCGAACATCGAATCGAGCAGGATGCTCTCCATGATGGAACGGAGCCCCCGGGCGCCGGTCTTGCGCGCGATCGCTTTCCTCGCGACCGCGTTGCGCGCGTCCTCGGTGAAGGTCAGTTTCACGTCCTCCATCTCGAAGAGGCGCTGGTATTGTTTCAGAAGCGCGTTCTTCGGCGCGGTCAGAATCTGGATGAGCGCGGGCTCGTCGAGGTCTTCGAGCGTCGCGATGACGGGGAGGCGCCCGATGAATTCCGGGATCAACCCGAACTTCAGCAGGTCTTCCGGCTCGACCGTGCGCAGGACGGCGCCGACGCGGCGGTCGTCCGGCGATTTCACCGTGGCGTTGAAGCCGATCGAGGTGCCGATCTGGCGCGAGGCGATGAGCTTTTCGAGGCCGGCGAACGCGCCGCCGCAAATGAACAGAATATTGGTCGTATCGACCTGCAGGAACTCCTGTTGCGGATGCTTGCGGCCCCCTTGCGGCGGCACCGAAGCGACGGTGCCTTCCATGATTTTGAGGAGCGCCTGCTGCACGCCCTCGCCGGAGACGTCGCGCGTGATCGACGGGTTGTCGGATTTCCGCGAAATCTTGTCGACCTCGTCGATATAGACGATGCCGCGCTGGGCGCGCTCGACATTGTAGTCGGCCGCCTGCAACAGCTTCAGAATGATGTTCTCGACGTCCTCGCCGACATAGCCGGCTTCGGTGAGCGTCGTCGCATCGGCCATGGTGAACGGCACGTCGAGAATGCGCGCCAAAGTCTGTGCAAGGAGCGTCTTGCCCGAGCCCGTCGGGCCGACGAGCAGAATGTTCGACTTGGCGAGTTCGACGTCGTTGTTCTTCGCCGCGTGATTGAGACGTTTATAGTGATTGTGGACGGCGACCGAGAGCACGCGCTTGGCGTAGGACTGCCCGATCACATAATCGTCGAGAACCTTGTGGATGGTCTGCGGGCTCGGCACGCCGTCGCCGGCCTTCACCAGCGAGGATTTCGATTCCTCGCGGATGATGTCCATGCAGAGTTCGACGCATTCGTCGCAAATGAAGACCGTGGGGCCGGCGATCAGCTTCCTGACCTCATGCTGGCTCTTGCCGCAGAATGAGCAGTAAAGGGTGTTCTTGCCGTCGCCGCCGGTTTTGCCGCCTACTTTGCTCACTCTGACCACTCCTCTTCGGCGCCGGCCATGACGCCCTGAAATCCGGCCCGCCGGGGCTCAAAGTCCCCATAAGGGCCGTGCGGACCTCGGCCGGTCCGCTCAACTCACCGCCGACTTGACCCCTCCAAAGGTGCAGGAAGGGCGCCATCGGATATTCTGGCGGCGGTATCGAAGGTCATTCGACCATAGTACCGCCCGCCGGATCAAGCGCTCGACCCGGCCGCCTCAAGGCTCCGGATTTACCCCTCCGTAGGCGCTGCGCGCTCGGACAGAACCTGATCGATCAGCCCGAAATCGACCGCCTCCTCGGGCGCGAGGAAATGGTCGCGATCGAGGGTTCTCTCAATGACTTCATAGGGTTGACCGGTATGCTCGACATAGATCTCGTTGAGGCGCCGCTTCATCTTGATGATGTCCTGGGCATGGCGCTCAATGTCCGAGGCCTGGCCTTGGAAGCCGCCCGAGGGCTGGTGGACCATGATCCGGGAATTGGGGAGGGAGAACCTCAAGCCCTTTTTACCGGCGGTGAGCAAGAGCGAGCCCATGGAGGCCGCCATGCCGATGCACATGGTCGAGACGGCCGGCCGTATATACCTCATGGTGTCGTACATCGCGAGGCCGGCCGAGACCGATCCGCCGGGCGAGTTGATGTAGACGGCGATCTCCTTCTTGGGGTTCTCGGCCTCGAGGAAGAGGAGCTGGGCGACCACGAGCGTTGAAATGCCGTCATGGACCGGCCCCGCCAGAAAGATGATCCGCTCCTTGAGGAGCCGCGAGTAAATGTCATAGGCGCGCTCGCCCCGGCTCGATTGCTCGACGACCATCGGCACCAGCGTATTCATGTAAATGTCGTGGGGGTCTCTCATTGTCTTTTCCCGATCTCAAGCCCTTGCCGCACCTTACCCGGCTTTCGGCGGCCGTGGGTTAATATGGTGTTACCGCAGCGATAGACCATACCCTCTGGCGACGACCTTATGCGCCCTCGCTTAAGGCGGGGTTTCCGGACCGGTCATGGCCATCTCATACTTCGCCGGAAGGCGCAGCCGACCCAGCCGAGGCGATCGCCAGGCTGGACCAGTCGGTCGATTTCCTGGTCAAGGTTCGCGCTTGTTGAGCGCGGCGTCGGCGCGCCCCGGCTACGTCAATATCGAGAAGGCCAAAGGCCAGACCGACAGCGCGCTCGCCGAAATCGAACGCGCGAAGCTCGAGAACGGCTGCTGAGCCCGAGGAGGCCTAAGCCTCGCCGTCCGGCTCCTTCATCAGGTCTTCCTTGCTCACCCTCCTGTCGGTGACGGAGGCCTTCTCGACGATGTGGTCGACGACCTTTTCCTCGAACAGGGGCGCGCGGATCTGGGCGACGGCCTGCGGGTTCTGCTGGTAGAATTTCAGGATCTGCTGGGGCGTCACTTTCTGGCCCTGCATGTTCATGATCTGCGCCTCGCGCAGCGCCTGCTCCTGAACGGCGCGCTGCAACAGCTCCTGCGGCACCTGCACTTGCGCGCGCTTGCCGATCTCGGCGAGCACGAGCCCGAGCCGCACGCGGCGCTCCGCGATGTTGCGATATTCCGTTTTCAGCTGGTCGTCCGTTTTGTCTTTGTCTTCCTCGTCGCGCTCGGCGCCCTCAACCTGCTGCCAGATGGCTTTGAACTCGGCTTCGACCATGCCCTTGGGCAACTCGAAGGCGTGGGCCGCGTCGAGCTTGTCGAGCAAAGCGCGCTTCAGATGGCCGCGCGAGAGCGTCTTGTAATCGTTCTCAAGGCGCTCATTCAGCGCCTTTTTCAGGGCCTCGAGATCGGTGAGGCCGAGTTTCTTGGCCAGTTCGTCGTCGATCGCAACCGGCTGAGGAGCCTTCACCTCCTTCACCTTGACCGCGAATTCGGCGTCCTTGCCGGCGAGGTCCGCCGAGCCGAAATCGGCCGGGAAGGCCGTCTTGACCGTCACCTCGGCGCCCGCTTCGGCGCCTTCGAGCTGGTCTTCAAATCCCGGAATGAAGCGGCCGGAGCCGAGAACGATTTGCTGATCGTCGCCCTTGCCGCCGCCGAACGCCTCGCCGTTCATGCGCCCGACATAATCGATGACGAGGAGATCGCCCTTCGCCGCCCTGGCGCCTTCGGCGCGCGGCTCCCAGGTCTTCTGATTGTCGGCGACGGCTTTCAGGGCCGTGTCGAGGTCTTCGACTGAGACGTCGGCGACAAGGCGCGTCAGCGCCAGCGTCGTCACGTCGATGGGCTCGAAGGCCGGCAGGATTTCTCCGTGCACGTCATATTCAAGGTCCGCCTTGCCGTTGATCACGGCCTCCATGTCGCCCTTGAAGTGGGGATGGGGCGCGGCGGCGGGCTGGAGATTGCGGTCGGAGAAGGTCTTCATGGCGGTCTCGGAGACGACCTCCTGGACGATCTCGCCCATGATGCCGCGCCCATAGACTTTCTTGAGATGCGCGAGCGGCGCCTTGCCCTTGCGGAAGCCCTTGAGGTGCAACCGCCCCTTCATGCGCTCGAGGCGTTTCAGAAGGCGCTGATCGAGTTCGGCGGCGCTGATCCGCACCGTGAAGCGGCGATCGAGACCCTCCGCGCTTTCGTTGATGACTTCCATGGTCCTCGCCTCTCAATAATTCCAGGCCGCCGCGCGCCGCCGGCCTCATCGGTCTCCGCATCGCCGGACAGGCTCCGCGCCTGGCGCTCCTCCCGGCTGCGCCGGGCCGGCGCGAAGCGCGAAGCCTGGTGCGGATGGAGGGACTTGAACCCACACGGGTTACCCCGCTGGAACCTAAATCCAGTGCGTCTACCAGTTCCGCCACATCCGCGAGGCGCAAGGCGCCCGTTTTTCTCGCGGGGCCCTGTCGGGAGGGCGCTTCTATAGCAGAGGAAATCGGGGCGTAAAGCGATGCGGATCAAAACCGCTTCTCGAACCACATGACGTCCCAAAAGCGGCCGAATTTGCGGCCGACTTCCGAAAGGGTCGAAATGCGGGTGAAGCCGAACGCCTCGTGGAGCGCGACCGATGCGGGATTGGGCGCGACGATGAGGCCATAGGCCCTATGGACGTCCGCGCCGGCGAGCGCCTCGAAAAGCGCTGCATAGAGCGCCCTCCCCACACCCTTGCCCTGGCTCACCGGCGCGAGGAAAACCGAGACCTTCACCGATGTCTCATAGGCGCCGCGCGGATCGAAGGGCGCGGCGTTGGCGAAACCGACAATGCGCTCGCCGTCCGCGGCGACGAAGGCGGGGTGGCGACGGCCCCGCTCTTCGATCCAGGCGCGCCGCCAGGCATCGTCGTGCTCTTCGGTCTCGAAGGTCGCAGCGCTCTCGCGAATGAAGGGGTTGTAGACGGCGTTGATCCCCGCCGCGTCGTCGCCCCGCGCCTTCCTGACCGATGCGCTCAAAAGTTCACCGCGGGGCTCACCGCGGGCGAGCGAGGAAGTCGCCCTTGCCGAGCGGCGCGCCGCAGGCCCGCAAATTGGCGTAGGCCGTCGTCGCGTGGAAATAGAGGTTCGGCAGGAGGAAGTTCATCAGGTAGTCGCGGCGCTTCATGGTCATCGTCTCCTGCCCGACGGGGAAGGAAATCTCCGTGTCCGGATTGGCGTCGATCTTCGCCTTGTCGAGATCCTTGATGAAGGCGTGCGCCTTGGCGACGCGCTGGCGCAGCTGCTCGAAAGTCGTCTCGGTGTCGGGGAAGCTCGGCAATTCGGCGCCGGCGAGGCGCGCAAGCCCCCTCGACGTGATATCGCAGGCGATCTGGATCTGCCGGCTCATCGGGAACATGTCCGGCGCAAGGCGCCAGCCCAGGAACACCTGTTCGTCGATATTCTTCGACTTGGCGTAGGCGGCGCCCTTGTCGAGAATGCCGCCGAGCGCGGTGAAGGTCTGGGTGAGGGCGGCGTGGGCGATCGAAGAGGTCGTATAGGTCATGGGCGGCTCCAGCGGTTTCAGGTGTCATTTCGGGGTTCGAGATCGAGCGTTTCCCGAACACCTAAGACCGAAAACCGAAAACCTAAACCCCCCTCGTCAGGTAGTAGGTCTCCAGAATTTCGTAATGGCTCCCCTCCCCGCCGAGATGCGACTGGTAGAGGTGGAACCCGGCGATCGGGAACGGCCCGAAGGAGAAGAGGCCGTGCCCAGCGGCGAAGGAGGCGACGGCGGCCGGCGCCGCGCCGCTGAGATAGGCGAGCGTCACATGGGGAACGAACTTGCGCTTCTCGCCCGAAAAGCCCGCGCGCCCCAAGGCCGTTACGACCTTGGCCTGCAGATGATTGAGGGCCGGATTGGCGGCCGCGCCGACCCACAGCGCGCGCGGCTTCGACTCGCCGAAGAACCCGCAGCCCGAAAGCGTCAGGTTGAGCGACGGCGCGGACGCGCCCTGCAGCGCCGAATGGATGTCGGCGAGGCCATGCCTGTCCGTCTCGCCAATGAATTGCAGCGTCAGATGGAAGTTGTCGGGCGCGATCCAGCGCGCGCCATCGACGCCCGATTGCAATTGGGCGAGCGCATCGACGGCGATCTCGGGCAGCGAAAGAGCGGTGAACAGGCGGAGCATCGCCGGTCAATTTGAGGATAACCGCTTTTGCTGTCCATAAGCGGCGGCGCCGGGACCCGCACCGCTGTTTAGTCCGGCTTGGCCGCTGCGGCCTCTTCCGGCGCCGGGGCCTTGTCGTCCCATTCGTTGATTTTGGTGATGAAGCAGCGGTGGGCGTAGCGTCCGCCGCCTTCGACGAGGATGACGTCGCCGCGCGTCACACAGCCCCCGCCCGGCCGGCTTTCGATGCCGATCGTGCTGGCGAAGCGGAAGTCGCGATAGCGGCACGCGCCCGCAAGTTCGACCCGGTACCAGTTGTTGACGCCGGTCCCGAGGAGCACGGCGCGCTCATCGCCCTTGATCTCCTTCCAGCCATCGATGTTGCGCGCAAAACAGATGCGATTGACCTCCGGCCCGAGACGCGGGTCCGGGGCGGCGGCCGGCTCGTCCCCGGCGAGGGCGGCTCCGGCTGAGGCGATGAACGCGACGCAACAGAGAATGGCGTTTTTCATGGCGGCGCTCCCGTAGGTCAGGTTGGAGATGCTCCTCGTTGCGCGCCAATTGCGGAAAACTCGTGGCAAGGCCGCTTCACGGCCCCGCGAGCCGCCCCGCAAAACGCATAAAGAAATCCTTATATGTCCCTTGAACGGCCCGCGCGCGCTGCTATAAGCGGGCGCATTCCATCAGCAAAAGAGGCTTCGGCATGAGCGCGCACGATTACGTTGTGAAAGACATCGGCCTCGCCGACTTCGGCCGCCGCGAGATCGAAATCGCCGAGACCGAGATGCCGGGCCTGATGGCGACGAGGGCCGAGTTCGGGACCAAAAAGCCCCTCAAAGGCGCGCGCGTCGCGGGCTCGCTGCACATGACCATCCAGACGGCGGTCCTCATCGAGACGCTGAAGGCCCTCGGCGCCGAAGTGCGCTGGTGCTCGTGCAACATCTTCTCGACGCAAGACCACGCGGCGGCGGCGATCGCTGCGGCCGGGACGCCCGTTTTCGCCTTCAAGGGCGAGAGCCTTGAAGAATACTGGACGCTCGCCGATCGCATTTTCGATTTCCCGAACGGCGAGACGGCGAACATGATTCTCGATGACGGCGGCGACGCAACGCTGCTCGTTCTCCTCGGCGCGGACGCGGAGAAAAATCCCGCGCTCATCGAGCATCCGAACAATGACGAAGAGAAATACCTCTACGCGACGATCAAGAAGCGCCTCGCCAAGGACCCGACCTATTACTCGCGCCTCAAGGCCAACATCAAAGGCGTCACCGAAGAGACGACGACCGGCGTCCTCAGGCTCTATCAGCGCCAGAAAAAGGGCCAGCTCCCCTTCCCCGCCATCAACGTCAACGACTCGGTGACGAAGTCGAAGTTCGACAACAAATACGGCTGCAAGGAATCGCTGGTCGATGGCATCCGGCGCGGCACCGACACCATGATCGCCGGCAAGGTCGCGCTGGTCGCCGGCTACGGCGATGTCGGCAAGGGCTCGGCGGCCTCGCTGAGGGGCGCCGGCGCGCGCGTCATGGTCACCGAGATCGATCCGATTTGCGCGCTGCAGGCGGCGATGGACGGCTTTGAGGTCGTCACGCTCGACGAGGACATTCAGCGCGCCGACATCGTCATTACGGCGACGGGCAACAAGGACGTCCTGACGCTCGACCATATGCGCAAGCTGAAGGACATGGCGATCATCGGCAATATCGGCCATTTCGACAACGAGATTCAGGTCGAGGCCCTGCGCAACTACAAATGGGTGAACGTCAAGGACCAGGTCGACGTCATTCAGTTCCCGGACGGCAAGCGCATCATTCTTCTCTCGGAAGGGCGCCTCCTCAATCTCGGCAACGCCACCGGCCATCCGAGCTTCGTGATGAGCGCCTCGTTCACCAACCAGACGCTCGCCCAGATCGAACTCTTCACCAAAGGCGCTCAGTACAAGAACGAAGTCTATGTGCTGCCCAAGCACCTCGATGAGAAGGTCGCCGCCATGCACCTCGGCAAGGTCGGCGCGAAGCTGACGAAGCTGTCGAAGGAGCAGGCCGACTATATCGGCGTCGGCGTCGCCGGACCGTTCAAGTCGGACCACTACCGGTATTGAGGCCGGAGCGGGGCGTAGGGCGTAGGGCGTAGGGCGTAGGGCGTAGGAAGATTATTCTACGAACTACGAACTACGAACTCCCACGGACTCAAATTTCCGCGGTCACGATCACCGGCTCGGGCGGTCCGTCCATAGCGATCAGGTCGCCAAGCGCGGAATGGCCGTGCGCCTCGGCTGCGGCCGGCCCCGGCGGGGAAGTTTCCGGAGCGGCGGCGGCCGATGCCTCAGCGGGCGCATCGTCGGCGCCAGCGACCGCCGCATGATCCGCATGCGCCGCCTCAATCAGCGTTGCGAGGCCGGCGTCGAGATCGAGACCGGCAGAGAGATCATGGACATGAGCCTCGGCGAGTTCATGCTGCGCGTGCGCCGGCGCGAGCTCTGAAGCGGACGCCTCGTCCGCATGACCTGGCGCTTCGTCATGCGACGGCTCGCCTTCGGACGCAGGCGTTCCGTTGTCGGACGATCTCGCCTCATGGGCGTCATGGCCGCGCGAAGGATCACCGGCGTCATGCTCGTCATGACGGGCGGGGCGGTCGCGGCCGCCAAAACCGCCTGACAAATGCCGCTCATGCGCGAAGCGCGGCGTGAAGAAATCATGGTTGTGCCGCTCGAAGAAAGCGCCGAAAGCGGGCCGCGTCGCGCAGATCTCAGCGAAGTCGAGAATGTCCGCGATGCTCGACGCCGTCGGCGCCGCCGCGATCGCCGCATCGAGATCGTCGCCGCCGCGCCCTTGCGCCGAAGCCTCCGCCGCCGCAAGCGCCGCGACCATGCCGGCGCCCGCAGCGCCCGCGATCCTCGTGCGCGCGGCGGTCATGCGCGCGGTCGTGCGGACCGCATGGCGAAGCGCGTCGAGGTGGGGTCTTGCGGTTGTCATCGGGCGACTGCTCATCTTGCCGGCGTTGAAACCCGTCTAGCGCAAAGCCGTTTGCGGAAAGATGGAGCGGGGCTGCGACTTGTCTGGTGCGCCGCAATAACCCATCAAGCATAAGGGCTCGCAGCCGAATGAATGTCCCGTCAATGCGCGTAAAATAATTGCCGCGCGGATGATTACGCGTTAACCTCGTTGAGGACGGGGCGCGCGGCTGTTGTGTCGTTTTCCTCGCTTCGCGCTCAACTGAGGGCCTCGGGCGGACCCGAAGCCTCACGGCCGAAAAGCGGCCAGGCAAGAGGAGCGCGACATGTTTCGACTGATCGTTGGACTGCCTTTGGCGGCCGCCGTCACGGCGGCCCTGTTCGTCCTGATGTCGGCGATGATCCGGCAGGAGGCGCCGCCGGCCGGCGCTTCGAGCGTCAATGACTTCGACATCACCGCGAAGATGAAGCCGACGGTGCCCGCGAAAACGAAGCTGCAACGCCCGAACAATCCCGAATTGCCGCCGATCCGGCGCGAGCCGCCGACGAAAATGAGGCCGCCGGGCGGCGGCGACGTTATTCCGTCCGGACCGGGCGAAAGGAAGATCGACCTTCCCCCGATCGGCAGCGCCCGCCCCATCATCAAGGTTCCGCCGGCCTATCCCGAGCAATGCCGCTCGGCGGGCGTCGAGGGGTCGGTCATCGCGCAGTTCGACGTGACCGAGGCCGGCGAAGTCGTCAATGTACGGATCATTTCCTCCGACCACCGCTGTTTCGACCGCGCCGTCATCAAGGCGATTTCAGGCTGGAAATATCCAGCCGAACGCCGCGTCGGCGTCACCGAAACCTTCACCTTTGAGTTCGAGGAATAGCCTGCAGCATCGAGCGATAAATCCGCATCGGGCTCGATGCTGTGGATTTTGGCTGGCGCGCCCTTTCGCGAAAAACCGGGTTCCGCTTTTTCGCCCGGCGCGCAACGGACTCGCGCGCCTGTCGGCAAAGAACCGGAATTAACCATCTATCCGGCGGAAAACGCAGCGCTTTTGCGGATATTCCGCTTGCGGATGTATTACTCCGTCTACGGCAACTTCTGCGTGCAAACGAACATGAACACCAGGTCCGAAACGATCCGCGCCAAACCTCAATCTTAACCATAAAACGGGGATAGCTATCCCCGCGTTATCCCCGTCGATTGAGACGGCCTTATCATCCGCTCGAAGTTGAAATTCGAACGGCGGAAAGGAGGCCGTGATGATTGAAGCGAGAAACCCGGACCGATCCCCATCCCGCTCAAAGCCCCGCTCAAAGCCGACGAAAGGCGCCGGCGTCGGCGCGGAAATGAACGAGATCGCCGATGCGCACCAGCTCGCCCTCCGCCTCGACCGGGTCGGCGACGAAAGGAAGGATGTCCTCGCCGAGCGCCCCGCCGGCGGCGTTCGTCATCAGGAGAACCGCCTCGCGACCGTCGTCTCCGCGCGCCCAGAACGAGGGCGGTATGCCGCCGCGAATGCAGAGCGCGGCGCAAGCCTTGTGCGTCCTGCCGCGGCCGGGGCGCATGACCCCGAAGAAACACTTGGAGTCCATGATCTGCCCGCGGAGCCGCGCACGCCCGAGCGGCTCGGGCTGCAGGGGCGGCAGCTTCACGCCTTGAGCAGATGGTGCGATCCAGTCGTCGAGCGCCAGCGGCACCTCGAGCATCTGGCGACGCCCGCGCTCGATCAAAACGCCGGACGCGGTGAAGGCGCGCCCCTCATTCGCAGCGAGATCGAGAGAACTCGTGCATTTGCCCTGCGCGACGATCAAGACCGTGCGCACATCGTAGGGCGAGGCCGGATCGGCGACGAACATCATCGGGTAAGGCTTCGTCGACAGGACGCCGGTGACGCGATGCGTCTTGCCGGTGCGCCAGGCGCCGGCGCCTGCGTCCTCGAAACTCCCCGCTGCGAGCGCCCCGAGCCCGGCTGCGCCCGCGAGCGCGAACGGAAAACTGGCGATGACGAAACGGCGGTCCGCCGCCGGCGCCTTCGCCCAGCCGACGAACATCTCCTTGGCGCGATCTGGGGGGACGACGCCCTTGTTGAGACTCATGGCGCGCTCACGAGCGCTGACTTCGCCCGCGCGCCCGGCCGGTTCGGCTTTACACGGACGAATACGCGGCCAAGCCGCGAGAGGCGCACATCATGAGTGGCGATCTTCTCCGTGAAGGGCGGCGGCGAGATTCCGGTCTCGGGATCGTATTGCCAGCCATGCCAGGGACAGGTGACGCACCCGTCGACGATGCGTCCCTCCCCCAGCGGCCCGTTTTGATGCCGGCAGACATTGGTGACGGCCATGACCTTCGGCCCGTCGCGAAAGACGGCGACGCGCTCGCCGCCCGGGAGCGGCGCGATGACGGCGCGCTTGTCCGGAATATCGTCCGGCGCGCAGACGTCGAGCCAGCCTTCGGGCGCGTTGACGCCGGCCATGCCCCCGTCGCGCCGCCATTCGCGAAGACCTGCGAGCAGATGCGCCCCGGCGACGAGGCCGAAGGAGCTGATCGCTGTCGCGGCAAGGACCGCGCTGCGCTCGGTCATGAGGAGGCCGTAGGCGATGTGCGCGATCAAAAGTCCGTAGGCGACATAGACCAGCATGTGCAGCGCCTTCCAGACGGGCGCCGAGAGATTGTTGAGCCAGTAGTCGTGACTGGTCGCCGCCATCAGGAAGAGGATCACGAACGCGCCGAGCCCGAAGATCTCGAACGGGATGCCCGCCGGGCTGTCGTAGAACGCATTGGAGACGAGGAGCGACACGAAGGGATTGAGCGGCCCCGCGCCGTGATACCAGAGGAGCGTCAGCGCGACATGCGCGGCGGCGACCGTGAAGGTCATCACGCCGAGATGGCGCCGGTTGTAGAGGAACGGGCTGAAGCGCGTCGAGACGCGCGCCAGCGGTCCGATGAGGAGGATCGCCGTCAGCATGAGGAAGGCGCAAAGGCCGAGGCCGCGGATGAGCAGAATGACCGGATCGCCCGCGTGTCCGCTCTCCGGCCCTTCAAGGCCGACATACATGAACACGGCGAGAAATCCGGCGACGCAAGCCGCTGCGTAGAAGTCGTAGACGGCTTTCGCGCCGTTCCAGCCGACCGCCTTGTAGCGATGGCCCATTACGGCGCCTCCCCGGCGATCGCGGCCGGAAGCTCCGAGCGCGGATCGATCGGCCTTGCGCCGAGGGCGAGCGCCAGCGCCCACAAGGTCGCCGGCAGGATGATCGACCAGAAAATCACATGCGTCCGCCGATGCGCGCGCCTCACGGGGCCCGCCCTTCGATCGGCGCATTCACCTTACGGCCCGACAGAAGTCGCGCGGCCATGTAGGGCCACAGCGCGACAGCGCCTGGCAGGATCGCCAGACGAAACCAGACGCCTGCCCCTTCAGCCGCATGATCGGTCATCGCGGCGCCGCGCCAGGCGAAGAATAGCCCGACCGGCACGCCGATCGCGAGATAGATCGCAACCGCACGCCAGATCAGCTCGGCTTCAGCGATGGTCATGGCCCCTCGGCGCCCCAATTCCCCTTCCCTTAGCACGAGATGCGGCCGCGGTCGTTGCAGCCATTTCAGATGCGCCGCGCCCTCACGCGGATTTGCTGCGCAAATCCTCGCCTCTCCCAAGGGGGGAATTATATACTTGACTGACAGGCATCGTCTCCCCATTTAAGCGTCTAGGAGAGAAACCTATGACGCCCGTTGAACTTTCGCATCCAGTTTACTCCAATGAGGAGAAGGCCCGTAAGCACCTTGAAGCGGTGCGCTGGCCGGATGGCGTTGTGTGCCCGCATTGCGGATCGACGGATGGCGCGCGCGAGGTCGGCGGCGATTCCATGGGGCCGGGCTGGTTCTATTGCGAGGACTGCAAGGACAAGTTCACCGTGCGCACCGGCTCGGTTTTCGAGCGCAGCCACGTTCCGCTGCACAAGTGGCTTTTGGCCTTCCGGCTCATGGCGTCGAGCAAGAAAGGCATCTCCGCTCATCAACTGCATCGCACGCTCGACGTGACCTACAAAACGGCTTGGTTCATGGCGCACCGCATTCGCGAGTCGATGGCGCCCGCGAAAGGCGCGCGCGAGCCCATGGGCGGCAAAGGCAAGGCCGTTGAAGCCGACGAAACGGTGATCGGCGGCAAAGAGCGCAATAAGCATCGCATTAAGCGCAATCCCAAGAATATCGGGATGCACGGCAAGCAAATCGCCTTCGCGCTTGTCGAGCGCGGCGGCTCAGTCCGCTCCTACCATGTCGCCAACGTCACTGGCGAAACGCTGCGCCCGATCATCGTGACGCAAATCGACCGCGCTTCAACTCTGATGACCGATGAAGCGAGCCAGTATCGCCCTGTCGGCAAAGAGTTCGCGCGTCACGGCAAGGTCAATCACGGGATCGAGGAATACGTTCGCGGCGACGCGCACACCAACACGGTTGAAGGTTACTTTTCGATCCTGAAGCGCGGCGTGATCGGCACCTATCATCACGTCTCGGAAGCGCACTTGAAGCGCTACCTTGCGGAGTTCGATTTCCGCTACAACACCCGCATCCGCCTTGGGATTGAGGATGCTGAGCGCACAACGCTCGCCATCAAGGGCGCGGAAGGCAAACGCCTCATGTATCGACAGCCTGACAAAGGCGCGAACGCCTAGGCAAAAAGCCAAGGCTTTTCTGCGCTGGCGAGCGGCTATCCGAAAAAATCGACTCGGTTGAAAAAGGGAACCCCACGCGCTCTTTGGCGGAGCCGTGGGGTCTGGAACTTAACCGCTGTAGGCGGCTTGTGTGATCACCGACGCAATTTCATTGCGTTCTGACATCGCGTCAAGCCCGTCCTCTAAGGAGGCTCGCGATGATCGACACTTCAACATGGAAGAGAGACGGCGGCGGCTTTGTTGTCTGCCCTATTGGGGCTTTTCAATCTTTCGGCTCTGAGCGCGGTGTGTTTCTGCGGTTAGAGTTTGTACGGAATGCTCAGCAACTTGCAGACGAAACACCGGAAGCGGAACAATTTGTTTTGACTCTAGAACAGGCGGGTGCCCTTGCGGAAATGCTGACAACTCAAGCCGAAAAATTGCGGGCACTTGCTTCCAGCGCAACTCGACTAAATTGAAGATCATTTCGCGGTCATCGGTCGCGCTCGCCTCTTCGCGATAGCCTTTTTCTTCGCCGGCGCCTTCTTCTGCGCTGGCGGCTTGTCGAATGAGCGGCGGAGCGCGCGATCTAGCCGCTTCTCGATTTTGTCGGGGTCATCCTGGTCTAATTCTTTTGAGCGACTAGCCATGGCGAAACGTCCTTCGAAGAAGAGCGCGAAACGACCGGTCGATACCGAACGATACACGTCGGCTGAGTATCGACCCTACGTCATGGCTATAGGCCAAGTCGCGCTCGCGTGGAACGATTTACATGAAACCCTTGGCGAGTTCTTCTACGAGTTTGTAGGCGGCGCCCCAGACGACAAGATGGAGGCGGTTTGGCAGTCGCACATTTCCGACAGGGGTAAGCGCGCGATGCTCAAGGCCACCGTCAATGAGATGAGCGCTGAAGAGCACCGCTTTAATCCAAAGGCCAAGAGCGAAATGGCGTGGTTGTTTGGTCAGGTGGATCGTCTTGAAGAGGCGCGCAACAACGTCATTCATGCGCCGCTCTCCTCGCTGGATTGGCCTCAATACAATCGCATGGCGCGCCTAATGGGACTCCCGCCCAAACCGGAGGGAGTTCGCCCGGCTGACTTGCGCGGAAACCGACAGGCCGTGCGGCTTCAGAACAAAAACCTCCTCGCTGAATACCGTTTGGTTCGCGATGAGGTGATGATCTTTCGCGACTATGTGGAAGCTATCGCGGATGCTTGGAATGGGACCTATATACATCCTTGACCCAAGCCGCCCGGCTCCCCATATTCATGGCGTCACGGGAGAGACGCCATGTTTCAGCAATTCGACAGCCTTCTTGAGCTGACTGAAGCGGTCCCGAACGAACAGGCGGCAATCGATCATTTCCGCGCGATCCGATGGAAAGGTGGCGCGTTCTGCCCGCACTGCGGATCGACGAAGGTCTACCATTTCACCGACAAGCGCACGCACAAGTGCGGCGATTGCCGCCAGCGGTTTTCGATCAAGGTCGGCACGATCTTTGCGGACACGAAAATCCCCCTCCGCAAGTGGTTCATCGCAATTTGGCTAATCACGTCGCACAAGAAGGGCATCGCCAGCACGCAACTGGCGAGGGATATCAAGGTCACGCAAAAGACGGCGTGGTTCATGCTGCATCGGCTACGCTTTGCCGCGACAACGAAATCGTTCAACCGTCCGTTGTCGGGAACAGTCGAGGCGGACGAAACGTTCGTCGGAGGCAAAGAGCGCAATAAGCATGCGTCGGCACGCAAGCACGCCGGACGCGGCGGCGTCGGCAAGGCAATCGTCTTTGGACTGAAAGAACGAAACGGAGAACTGCGCACGATGCAGGTGGAAGACCTTAAGGCGCGAACAGTGCAATCTGCTATTCGCGCGCACGTCGCACACGGATCAAACGTGATAACCGATGAACATGTGTCCTATCAGGGCCTCCAAGGCGACTACATGCACCATTCGGTTAACCATTCGGCGGACGAATACGTCCGGCATTTCGTGCTGCACACCAATGGGATTGAGAGCGTTTGGGCGCTCCTGAAACGCCAGATTATCGGCATTCACCACTGGGTTTCCGAAAAGCACCTTTCGCGGTATCTTGGAGAAATGACATGGCGGTTCAATCGGCGGGAATTGTCAGAAGGCTCGCGCATCAATGCGTTGATCGCGTGCAGCGATGGGCGTCTAAGAGTCCGTTTGAGAACTACTCATGCGCGATCCGTCTGAGCAAGAGGCCGCCCATGGCGACGTGGATCATGGCTTCGGAGACGTCGAGGCGCTTT
>JBEBFW010000053.1:0-15880 GCA_040081755.1 Parvularculaceae bacterium | reverse complement strand
GCTTGAGAAAGCCGTTGCCGCACGGGTCATTGCAGGAATCGCGGACGGCTGCCGCGAAGCGGGTTGCGCGCTGATCGGCGGCGAGACGGCGGAAATGCCGGGGATGTACGGCGAGGGCGAATATGATCTCGCCGGCTTCTGCGTCGGCGCGGTTGAGCGTGGCGATCTGCTGCCGCGCGCCTGCATCGCCGGCGACGTGCTCATCGGGCTCCCCTCCTCCGGCGCGCATTCGAACGGCTATTCGCTGGTTCGCAAGATCATCGCGGACGCCGGCGCGGGGCTCGATGCACCGGCGCCGTTCGATCGCGACAGGTCCCTCGGCGAAGCGCTGCTGGCGCCGACGCGCATCTATGTGAAGCCCCTGCTCGCCATAACGAAGGACGCCGGACTGCGCGGCTTCGCCCACATCACTGGCGGCGGACTGACCGAGAACGTGCCGCGCGTGTTCGACGAAACCCTGAAGGCTGAGTTCGATGATGGCGCCATCCGCCTGCCGCCGCTCTTTGAGTGGCTGCAGCGCGCGGGCAAGGTGTCGCTTGGCGACATGCGCCGCACATTCAACTGTGGAATTGGCGGCGTAGTCGTCGCTGCCGAAGAGGCGGTAGACCGGCTCCTCGCTGCGCTGGTCGCGCAAGGTGAAGCGCCGCGCGTCATCGGCCGTCGGGTGAAGGCCTGAACCCCCATGGCCCGCAAGAAACTCGCGGTGCTGATTTCAGGACGCGGATCCAATCTCCAATCCCTGATCGACGCGGCGCGCTCGCCTGACTACCCGGCGCAAATCGCTCTCGTCATCTCGAACCGGCCGGGCGCGCCGGGTCTCGAACACGCACGACGCGCTGGAATTTCGACAGTGACGATCGATCACGAGACTTTCGGCAAGGGCGCCGCGGGCAAGTCGAAATTCGAAGCGGAGCTGTCAGACACGCTTGCGCAATCAGAACCTGACTTTGTTTGTCTGGCCGGCTTCATGCGCATGCTATCGCCGGATTTCGTCGCGCGGTACGACGGTCGCCTTCTGAACATCCATCCCTCGCTTTTGCCGGCCTTCAAGGGGCTGAACACGCACGAAGCGATGATCGCCGCCGGGGTCAGGATCGCCGGCTGCACGGTGCATTTCGTCACCGCCGATACGGACGCGGGGCCGATCGTCGACCAGGCCGCAGTCCCGGTCCATTCGGACGATACGGCGCAGTCCCTCGCGGCGCGCATTCTCGCCGAAGAGCACAAGCTTTATCCGGCCTGCGTGCGCCTGTTGTGCGAGGGACAGGCGCAACTGATCGACGGGCGCGTCCTTCTGCACAAGAACGCTGAAGAAAAGCCGAGCAACCCGGCTTGAGGGTCAGACGGGCGCCTTGCCTCGCCTTGCGCCGATCATGCCGGCGAGCCCGGCCGCAAACAGAAACACGGCGCCCGGAATCGGGACTTGCGCCAGATTGGCGCGCAGTTCGCCGCCCGGCGCAAATGTCGTGTGCACGTTGAAATAGGCCTGCCCGGCGACCAGGCCTGCGAGGAGCGCCGCAATCGCCGAAGACACCGTGCCGCCATTGTTGGTGATGAATGCGGCGTTGAACGATGTGGGATCGTCAAGATCAAGGGTCTGCGAGAAAACGCCCGATGTGACGCCTGCCGGAAACAGGCTGAAGGTCGGCGTCTGGGTCGCGACGCCGGCGTTATTCGCCAGCGTGGCCGCACAACAGTGAATATGCGCGACGGTGGTCGTTCCCGTCAGGCCGGTGAAGGTCGCCGCAACGGTGAGTTCGTTCGTGACATCATCAAAGCTTACCGTAGCGGCGCCCGAGCCGGACGAGGCTACGGGTGGATTTTCCGCTGACGCGAGCAATTGCCCCTGGAACACCAGCGTCGCCGCGCTCGCCGCCACAGGGCACAACAGGAACGCCGCCAAGGCGCCGATCAAAGTCGTCTTGCGCATGACTCTCCCCATAAGTGATTACGCCCGGCCAATTCCAGACGTTCAACGCTACTGTCTCGTCCTCAGAACACACCAAACCAACGAAACCGTTCCGCAATTCGTATCGCCCCGCGGCCCTCAGAGCGCCGCATCCATGGCTGCCATGAACTTGCGCACACGCGCGGCGTTGGCGCCGAGATCGGAGCCGCCGACGCGCGACTTCGAGCGCACGTCGATGCGCGTTCCGCGTTCGGACGGCGTCAGCCGCACGACGAAGTCGTCTTTGAATCCATACCAGAGCGACTCATACACAGCCTCGATGCACCGCCCGGCGCCGTCGCTCAGTGCCGCGTCCGCCAGAACTTCCATCTTCATGGCGGCGAGAACCTTGCGCGCCGAAGCGGCGCTCGCCTCTACATCGGCGGCGACGGTCAACGGTCCGATATCCGGGAACGCGGCGCGCTGCGCATCGGCGACCGTATTCTCCGTTCCCTTGACAAGTTCGGCG
Organism: Parvularculaceae bacterium; assembly: GCA_040081755.1. Lineage (GTDB taxonomy): Bacteria > Pseudomonadota > Alphaproteobacteria > Caulobacterales > Parvularculaceae > Amphiplicatus. The sequence goes on along the minus strand of JBEBFW010000053.1, from coordinate 13,463 downwards.
CCGACATATTGAGGCGGATTCTTGCGCGGCAGATTTGCGGCGGCGACGATCTCCGGCGGATTCTCGAAATCGGTGGTGATGTCGTGAATGAACGGGTTCGCCGCCGCGAGGGTCCTCATCTTGAGCGGCGCATAGCCCGCAGCACCCGCCGCCAGCGCGGCGACCAGCGCGAGCACAGACAGCCCGCGCGCCCCGAACAGCGAGACGACGAAGGCGACCGCCGCCAGCCCGGCCGCGACCAACGTCGGCAAGGCAATCATTTTCATGATCGAGAACGCTTGCCCGAGGTCGATCAGTTCAAATCGATAGGCCGGGCCAAGGCCGCCCAACGCGGCCGCAAGCGCCAGAGCAGCCATGGAAATAATGACGATCACGATGCGCATAGCGGCCCCTCCAGCTGGCTGCCATCCTACTCCATCGCCGCATCGGATGCACCCGCGCTTGCACAAGGCTTGTGAAACAACCATTTAGGCGGGAGAGATAAAGGGCAAATTCGGGATGTCGCGCAGGATCACCGTCACGCTGTCGCATGACCTCGGCAAGGAGGAGGCGCGACGCCGCATCGCGGAGGGCTTCGATAAATTGCGGGACGGACTTTCCGGCGGCGCCATGTTCCAGTTCTCTCAGAACTGGACCGGCTCGGAGAGATTGTCCTTTTCCGCCAAGGGTCTCGGCCAAACCATCAGCGGCGATATCGACATTTTTCCCCAGCACGTTCGCATTGAGGCGACGCTGCCGACCTTCCTCGCGATGATCGCCGAAACCATCACCGGCAAGCTCGAGCGAGAGGGCAAACTGCTGCTTGAAAAGAAGTAGGCGCCCGTTGACGGGAACCGGAAAGCGGGCTCAATCTGCGCCGATCGGGGACTACCTCTGGCCGGTTCCGGATCTGGTTCAGTCGCGTAACCTAATTTCAGCAATCGACCGACTTTTGGATCGCGCGCGCGCCGCGCCGTCTGGTTATGCGAGGGGACGAATATGCGAACATCAATCGCCATTCTGACGCTGACGCTGCTGTCGGGCTGCGCCATTTTTCAACCGTCCGCGCGCGAAGCGAACTACAATGCGCCGGAGCGCGGGCAGATCTACAGCGACGGTGAACTCGAACCGGCATCGCTCGGCGCGCCGCGCTACGCAAACGGCGGGCCGGTCGGCCTTGCGCCGTGCAAGAAAAAATCCTTCCCGGCGAGAGACTGCTGGCGCCGCGGCGATCAGCACGTGCTTTTCCCGCCTTCCGCCTCGACCGATGGCATGCCGTCGGCGACCGGCGGCATTCCGGTGTCCGACAAGCGCTAAGACTCGTAAGCGCGGTCAGGCATCCGCGATTGGCGAATAAAAAAGCAGAACGGCGCAGGGTTGCCCCCGCGCCGTTCTTGTTTTTACCAGACCGATCAGTTCGCCGGCGTGAAATGCAGCTCGACGATCCAGTTGCGGGTCGTCTGGCGCGTCAGCGCTCCACCATTGGTCGATAGGAACGAATTGCCGGTGCCGGCGGCCGCCTGCAAGCCCAGAAGCGGCGGTCGCGGATCATCTGCGACGTTGAAATTGTTCTTGGCCTCGAGAACCAGGAACACATCGAGCGTCGGGTCAGCCGCCAGCTGGCTTTTCACGCTGGCGGACACCCATCCCGCATTGTCGAAAAAGAACGGCGTCGAATCGCCGTCCTGCCCAACGAAGTCGGTTTCCGCCGCAAGCGGCGCACTCAAATCGATCGACGCCGTCGTGTCGGGATTGACGCGGCCAAGGAACAGCCCCGCCCGCTTCCATACGCCGACGACCGAAGCGTCGAAGACCCCGGTGCGGTAGGTGCCGGTTGTCATCAGCGCGCCGCCATTGAGCTGTGCGAGCACTGCCGCGTTGCTGAACCGCTCGGCATAGACGACATCGCTGACGCCGATCGCCGCCGCCGTGCCGATATTGGTCAGGGCCCCGGCGTTGCGCAGGCGGGTCGTGTTGTTCGTGACAACGTTCACGTTCGACTGCGAGCCGGAATTCACCTGCACCGGAGTCGATTGTCCGGGATTGTGTTCGAACGCGCCTTCAAGGCCCGGTGAGCTGCGGAACTCTTCCGCATACCCGTGCTGACCGAGGATTCCACCGATCTGCGCTGTCGTAGAGATGTTGCCTGTCGCCGCCGGATCGCCATCGAGCGGTTGCATGGCCAGGTGATAGGTGCCCCTCGGAACCGGCATCACATACTGGTCCGAGATGATCGAGTTCGTCAGATCGCCAACGAACACCGAGCTGCCATTGGGGCTGAAACCGCGGGCCTTGCCGGAATACGCGCTGACCTGCGTCTTCTTGTTGTTTGTCGCAGTCGCCGAAATGTTCCCGCCAAGAACCCCGAAGCCGCCCTGCGTGTAGGCGCCGGTAATCGTGCGGTAGACCGAACTGAACGCAACGTCTCCGGATTGAAGCGCTCCCGGCCCGGTGGCGTTCTTGCCCTCCGGATAGACGAAGGATGACCAGGCGATGTCATCCTCGTGCAGGGTGCGCGAACCGAACTCAGAGAAGCGGTCATCGAGATCGATAAAAGGAAACATGGTCGAGCCTGTGCCGTCGCTCGCCGATATCTGATTGATAAAGCTGTGCGCGAGGCCGTGGCTGTGACCGAACTCGTGAACCGCGACAGCCTGGATGTCGGTCGCGCGCGGATTGGCGAATGCGAACGCCGGGGCCGGCGTCAACGGCGTCGATGTCGGTGTGAGTTCCCAGACGATAGGAACGGCGCCAGTCGCAAGGCGATTGTTGAACTGCACGTCGTTCTCGAGAATCGTGCCGGCCTTGTAGAAGCCCGCCGAAAACTCGATATCGCCGTCGCCGTCGAAATCGTGGCAATCTGTGCGCCCGACGGGCGTCGCGAGCGCCGGATTATAGACGTCCGGATCGGCGTCCCCGTCGATCAGCTGGCCGGGCGTCAAGGTCACGTCGCGGATCAGCGAAGTCGAAGGCGAACTCGCCAGAAAAGCCGAACCGGCCGCCGTCTGGAAGGTCAATTCATTGACCATGTTGAAGCTGCGCAGTCCCGGAACCCCCGGATTGGGTCCGGTGATCGAACGCGTCGCGGTGACTGTCATTTTGATGTAGGCGGTCTTGATCGCGTTCCACGGGTCGAACGACGCCTGCATTTGCGGCGACCATGAGGCTAGCGGAATCGGAACCAGTCCGACGCCCACCGGATTGACGAGATTGTTGATCGTGTAATTGACGTTCGTGCAGCGGTCGTCCCAGAAAATCGGCACGACCTCGACATCTTCAAATCCCGGGATGAAGTTTGACTGACCCGTGAACCTGAATGTGTCGAGTTGTCCGCCAGCATGGACCTCGGTTGCGAGGCCGATCGCAGCGGCGCAGAAGAGGATGCGTTTCATTTGATGCTCCTGTGAATGACTGTCTCGGTTTCCGGCGAACGGCTCAATCGGTCTTGTTTTGACCGCGCCCTTTCGGCGACGCCTTTTCGGCGCGGATTCGCTCCGCGGCCGTGCTGACAGACTCCTCGACGGCCGAGCCCGGGAGACGCACGGATTTGCGGCCCTTGGCGCCAACCACCTTCACAGCCCCCTGGTTGAATCCGACAACGCCATAGGCGCTTCCTGTCGCTGGGGCGAGAAACAGCATTGCCTCGCCGCCAAGCAGGAACACTGGCGCATCAGCGGTTGACTCGCGCAGCAGCAAGCCGCGAGACTCGTAAACGCCGCCCGGCGTCACGACGTCAATGGCGCCGCCGGCATCGCCGACAATCGCATCTTCCACATTGAAGGTCGTCACGGTGACGACGCCATCAGCCGTCTGTTCAACGCGCGACGCCGCCGCTTCACCGACCAGAACGACCGACGACTCAGCCACGATATCTTCGAATGTCATTTCCACGAGCGACGTCGCAAACGCTGGCGTCGAAGCCGCGACCATGAAGCCCCCAACAAGCATTCCCAAACCATGCTTCTTCATATGCATGCAAGTCCTCCGATGTTGAATTGAAGCCATCAGCGGCGATCGCGCCGCTATCCGTTGAAACGCAACGGCCCGGACGCTAGGGGCGCTCCTATCCGAAGTAAATCGAGGCCCGCGTCGATTGACGTAATCCTGCAAAACCAGGCTCTGCGGCGCGCGGTTCGGCCAACGGGGCGGAATTCTACATGACCTGCGACGCAGCCGCGTCACTTCGGAATGAACAACTCCAGCGCGCCAGCGGTCAACGCCTCGACGCCCGTTTTCAACGTGGGTTCCGGCACCGGCGCGAAGAAGGGCGAGTGATTGGACGACGGCGTCGGACCTTTGCCGGCGGCCGCAGCCGCGACAGCCTTCGGGTCGCTGCCGCCAATCCAGAAAATGAAGGACGGGATCTTCTCGTCCGTCTTGCTGAAATAGGCGAAGTCCTCGCCGCCCATGGTCGGCCGGATCTGGATGACGCCCGCCTCGCCGAATCCGGTCTTGAAGGCGCCGGCGACGCGTTCTGAAAGCCCTGGATCGTTGTAAGTCGCGATCATGGCCGAGTTCTCGAACCTCACTTCTGGCATCAGCTTTTCCGGAAGACCGGCCGATTCCGCCTGCGCCCGCGCAATGCGCTTGATCCCGTCGAGGAGCTTGTTCCGCACATCGTCCTTGTAGGAACGGACGGTGATCTGCAGATGCGCCTGGTCCGGAATGATATTGTGTTTCGTGCCGGCGTTGAAGGCGCCGACCGTTACGACGCCGGAATCCAGCGGGTCGAGTTCGCGCGAGACAAGCGTCTGCAGCGCGTTGACGATCCCGGCGCCGATGACGATCGGATCCTTGGCGAGGTGCGGCATCGCCCCGTGGCCGCCGACGCCCTTGACGATGATATCGACCGTATCGACGCTGGCGAGCGCATATTCCGGCGTGTAGGCGACTGTGCCCGCAGCGTTCACGCCGTTCACGTGCAGCGCGATATTGTAGTCGGGCTTCGGGAACCGCGTGAAGAGGCCGTCGTCGATCATGGCGAGCGCGCCAAGGCCGAGCTCTTCGCCGGGCTGGGCGACCATGACGAGAGTGCCCTTCCATCGATCTTTCATCGCGGCGAGGCGGCGCGCGGCGCCAACCCACGAGGCCATGTGAACGTCGTGGCCGCAGGCGTGCATGACGCCCGCCTCGACGCCGCGATAATCGACGCCCTTCGCCTTGCTCGCATACGGAAGATTGGTATGCTCTTCGAGCGGAAGCGCGTCCATGTCGGTGCGGATCAGAACGGTCGGTCCCTCGCCGTTTCTCAAGACGCCGACGACGCCGTAGCCATCGACGCCGTCGAGCAGCTTGCCGGCGTTCTCCACGGCCTTTTTCTTCACCCAGGCGGACCCCACGCCTGTCGTCACTTCGAATCCGATCTTTCTCAATTCGTCCGCGAGCCTCGCCGAGGTCCTGGCTTCCTTGAAGGAGAGCTCCGGGTTTGTGTGAAGGTCCTTGTAGAGCGCCACGATGCCCGGGAGGTCGGCGGCGATGTCGGCTTTCAGCTCGGCGTGAGCCGGCGCGGCGGCGATCATGGCGAGAGCGGAAGCGGCGGCGAGAAATCTCTTCACGGGTTTTGATCCTTTTCTGGAGCATAGTTGAAATCGACGATCGGCATGGGTCCCGGCGCAATTCCGGCGCGCTCCTTTTCGCGAGCGACGTCGGCGCGCACTTCCGCCGCGAGAGCCTTGGCGTCGAACACGACGCCGTCTTTGACGACAATCTCCACGCCGCCGATGCGCTCCGGCTTGTTCGTCTCCGGATTGAGGCGGATGTGGCCGGTCGCGTAAAGCACTTTCAGATTGCCGAGGGGATTCTCGCCGACAATGATGAGATCGGCGCGCTTGCCGACCTGGATGGAGCCGATTTCATTCTCGGCACCGAGGATTTTCGCGCCGTCGAGCGTCGCCGCCTTGATGACTTCGAGCGGCGAAAACCCCGCCTCGCGGAGCATTTCGAGCTCAGTCACATAGCCGAAGCCGTAAGTTGAGTAGATGTACCCGGCGTCTTCGCCCGCGCCGACGAGGCCGCCGTGATTCTTGTAGTCGTTCACGAACGTCATCCAGCGGCGATAATTGTCGCGCCATGCGGCTTCCTGCTCTGTGCCCCAGTCGAACCAGTAGGAGCCATGGGCGTTGCGATCCGGCGCGAAGAACTTCCACAGCGACGGCATGGTGTAGTCGTCGTGCCATTCGGCGCGGCGCGAGCGCATCCAGTCTCTGCTCGCGACGTAGATCGAGAAGGTCGGAACGATCGCGAACTTTCGCTCAAGAAGCGTGTCGCGAACATAGTTCCAGCGATCGGACCCTGGCGCCGCCGCCTGGGTCCAGAGTTTCCCGGCCTCGCCAAAGCGATCCTGCTCGTCATTGTAATTGTAGTCGGCGGGATAGCGCTGCAGCGTTTGCCCTTCGAACAGAGCTTCGGGCAGGCCGTACCAGTGCTCCATCGAGCCAAGCCCGTGCGCGGATGTGTCGAGGACATCGGCATGCGCAACATCGAGCTGGGCGTGATGCATGGTGGTCTTGAGGCCTTGCTTCTTCGCCTCTTCGAGTCCGGCCCAGAGAACTTCTTCCGGCGCGCCGAAGAATTTCACTCCCTTGGCGCCATCCGCTTTCAGCCGGCGGATTTTCTCTCGCGCCGCCTCCGGCGTATCGACCTCTCCGGCCGACCAGCCCCTGAAGACCGGATACGGATAAATGCGCGGCGCGGCGATTTCGTTGCGCGCAGATTTCGCCGCGGTCTCAGCCGTCCACTTCGCGCCCTTCTCATTGCCGAGTTCGCGCACGGTCGTTATGCCGTGCATGAGCCACAGCTTGAACACATACTCGGGCGCAACGCCCTGCCCGGTGTCTTCACTGTGAATATGGCCATGAAGATTGACGAGGCCGGGAAGCACAAACTTGCCGGCGGCATCGATTTCACGGGCTCCGGCCCGCGCTGCGGGTCGGCCCTCAGACTTGATCGGCAGACCGGGCGCGCCAACCGCGACAATCTTCGTGATGCGTCCGCCCTCGACGACAATATCCATCGGGCCCTGCGGCGGCGCGCCGGCGCCGTTGATCATGGTCGCGCCGCGAATGATGAGTTGGGGATACGGCCCCTCGCCTTGCGCCGCGCGAGCGACGCTCGCCGCAAACAGCACGATAAAGACCGCAGTCGCCAACAAGCGGACCGGCATGCCCTGCCCCGAATCTGTTTCTCGGAAGATAGCGCCGCATTGACGGTCGCCGCAATCCGGCCGAACAGCCGCAAACCTGACTTCGATGGAACGCCCATGGACAAGATGAACGCAGATCAGCGCTGGCGCTCCGAAATGACGGCGGCGCACCTCTCGCGCGCTGTCGCGCGCCGGGAGAGCGACCCTCAGCGCAAAGCGCTGTTCGGGCGCATGGCGGAAGAAGGCGAAGCGCAGGCCGCCATCATCGTGAAGGATCGACCGACCCCGCCCGATTTTGCACCGTCGATGCGAACACGGCTGATCGCGGCGCTTGTCGGCGCTCTCGGTCCGCGCGCAACCCGCCCGTTGCTGGCGGCCGCCAAGGTGCGCGGTCTTTCCGTATACGCCGGCCCGATCGCCGCACCGCTTGCTGCAGGCCACGCCATGCCGACTAGCGCCGAGACCATTGGCCGGCGCCATCGCGGCGCGGGCGGCGGGTCGCTGCGTGCTGCTGTCTTCGGCGTCAATGATGGGCTGGTCTCCAACCTGAGCCTCGTCATGGGCGTCGCCGGCGCGACATCGGCCGACGAAGTCGCTCTCGTGGCCGGGATCGCCGGCCTGCTTGCGGGCGCATTCTCAATGGCCGCTGGCGAGTACGTCTCGATGCGCACGCAACGCGAAATGTTCGAGCACCAGATCGCGCAGGAAAAACAGGAACTCGATCTCTACCCGGAGGAAGAAGCCGAAGAGCTGGCGCTCATCTATGCGGCGCGCGGGGTGCCGATGGAGGAAGCGCGGGCGTTCGCGTTGCGTCTGGTCGCCGACCCCAAGGTCGCGCTCGACGCGCTGGCGCGTGAGGAACTTGGCCTCAACCCCGCAGATCTCGGCAGCGCCGCAGGCGCCGCGCTCTATTCATTCGTCGCCTTCTCATTGGGAGCGGTCGTTCCGCTGCTGCCGTTCTTGCTTGGCGCAGGCCAAAACGCGCTCGTGCTCGCGGGCGCATTCTCGGGGCTCGCACTGTTCGGCGTCGGCTCAACGATGAGTCTTTTTTCCGGGCGGAGCGCCATTGTAGGGGGCTTGCGAATGCTGCTGATCGGCGCGCTGGCGGGCGCGGCGACCTTCGGAATTGGCCGGCTTTTCGGGGTCGCGACGGGGTAATTGAGAAACTACTCCGCGATATGCCCGAAGCTTGAATAGGCGACGCCGCCGTCGACCGCGATGGTGTCGCCGACCACATAGTCGCCCGCTTTTGAAGCAAGGAAGATCGCTGCGCCCGCCATGTCCTCGGCGCGGCCGATACGCTTGGCGGGCACCATTTTGGCGACGTCGTCGCCGTGGTCGCGCGCCGACTTGTTCATCTCCGAGGCGAAGGCGCCGGGCGCGATGCCGGAGACGCAGATGTTGTCCTGGATAAGCCGGCTCGCGAGCTTGCGCGTCAGGTGAATGACCGCCGCTTTCGACGCCTGATAGGCGTAGGTCTCCCACGGATTGATCCGTATGCCATCGATCGAGGCGATGTTGATGACCTTGGCGGGCTTGTCCGCGCTCGCCGCCTTCTTTAGGGCGCCGTGCAGCGACTGCGTCAGGAAGAACAGCGACTTGACGTTCAGGTTCATCGTCTTGTCCCAGCCGCTCTCCGGGAACTCGTCGAAGTCCGCGCCCCAGGCGGCGCCGGCGTTGTTGACGAGGATGTCGAGAGCCTTCTCGTGTCCGAGATATTTCTCTGTCAGCTCCTTGCAGCCGGCGACGGTCGAAACGTCCTGTGGAATGGAAACGCAGGTCCCGTGCTTCGACAGCTTCTCGGCCGTCTCGTTGCAGTCGGCCGCTTTGCGCGAGGTGATGTAGACGGTGGCGCCGTAATCTAGGAAGCCTTCCGCGATCATCTTGCCGATGCCGCGCGAGCCGCCAGTGATGAGAGCCGTGCGGCCCTTGAGGGAGAAGAGTGATTTCATCGATCGGTCTCCGGAAGTTGCAACGGATCTGACGTCATGTCGGTCTCGATGAGCGCGAAGGGAACGACGCCGGATGTATTCATCGTACGGAAGAACTCCGGCAGGGTGAATGCCTTGCCCCTCTGCTCCTGGTCGAACGCATAATCGCTGATCAGCCGGTCGAGCGCCAGCTTGCCGGTGATGTAGCTGGTGCCGTAGCCGGGCTGGCGGAGATAGAGCAGCTGCTCGAAGGCGACGAGATCGCTTTTCGGATCGGACCACGCGCGAGGCGTCCATTTCCCGTGAAAGCGCCCCGCCTCTTCCAGCGTCATTTCGTTCGCCTGAACATAAAGCGAAGCGAGTCCGCGCGCGGCGCGATTGGCGAGCATGGCCCAGACGATCTCGCGGCTGTGCGGGGATTTGTCGTAGAGCCCCGCATGCATCAGAAGCTCCTCCATCGCGGTCGCGAGCCCTTCCGACCGCGCGTCGTAGATGTCGTAAAGCGGCTCCGCCGCGCGCACGGCCATGCGATGCGGCTCATGCTTCAGGCGCGCAAGCTCGATCCAGTGGTAGCTGTGCGAGTAGAGCCCGCTCGGATCGAGCGCCATGCCGTGGCTGAAGAAATTGCGTTTCTCCGGCGGAGTGTAATCGCCGATCTGCGCAGTCATGGCGTCGCGAAAGTAGCTCTTGTCGGCGACGAGATCGTTGTCGATCAGGAAATCGGTCAGCGCCTGCATCTTCTCTTTCGCCATCGCCCGCCACGCCTCGGCGTCGTTGACCGGTTGCAACGGCGGCGCGTTCCGATTGCGAAACTCTTCGAGCGCAAGCGAGGCGCGCGAGCGCTCGAGTTCACGGCGGAGGATCACAACCTGCTCGTTCCACCCGTAGGGGACGAGATGGACGTTTTTCATGTACCAATCGTAGTTCTCCCTCCCGACGCCCGACGGTCCCATCTTCGACGGCGCTTCCGTTTCGAGCCAAACGCGGAACTCGGCCGCCGCCGCGCGCGCCTTCGCGATCGCATCGAGCAGCGTTTGATCGGCGCCCGTCATATCGGCGCGCTTCGTCCCTTCCAGCGTCCGCATATCGAGGGTTCCGGCGGAGAGCGCGGCGAGCGTCGCGCTTTGCCCGGCGAAGGCGGCCGCGCCGTAGACCCAAAGGTCGCGCGCGTTCGCATCCTTGAGATTGATCCGCGCATCGGCGAGGGTTTTCGGGATAGCGCCGATGAGGCATGTGAGCGCCGCCTGATCTGCCTTCGGCAAGGGATATTTGTAGGATTGGAGATCGATCGGCGGAAAGATCGACGGTCCCTCATGCTCGGGCACGTCGCTGTCTTCACCCCAGACGCTTGCGTAAAACGCGGGATCGCGCGCCCAGGGTTTGAGTACGCGCAGATCGAAATCCATGCCGTTCATTTCCGCCGCGATGAGCCTCTTGTCGTTGGCTCGCGCAACCGGCCAGCCCTTGGTGGCGATCGCTTCGAACCTTTTCTGAAACGTCGCGAGCCCGTTCGCTTTCTCCGTCATGGCCGCAACCGAGTAGTCCGGCGCGCAGTTCTCGACTTTTGGCGGCTGGAACGCGCGCCAGTCGCGCGCGACCTTGTCGAGGGACTGATAGCTCGAAGCCGAGGCGCTGGTTGCGCCGGCGAACGCGCAGATAAGTAAGGCGGGTAGAGCGTAGCGAAACCCGCCGCCTGTAGCTCGCGAAAGCGGCGGCGAACGTCGCTTCGCTATCTCCTCCCCGCCCTCAGCTCTGATGTCGGTTCTTGCCATGCTATGCCTCCGCTCCAAACCGAACGCGCCAATCGCCAAGCTCATCCTCCTCGATCTTCTTGAACAGCTGGTCGGGCGGCGCAAACTTCGTTCCTGCCTTCATCCTTTCTAGCGCCGCCTTCGCCGATGACGGCCAGCGGCCGTCCTCGATCGGGTTGAGCCGAAATATCGCCAGCATCTTTTCCGCCGTATGCGGAATCATCGGCGCCGACAGCGCGGCGAAGAGGGGTATCAGGTTCAAGCCCGCGCGCACCGAGGCCGCCGCTCGCGCGGGGTCCGTCTTGAAGGCGGTCCAGGGCGCTGTGATTTGAAGATACTCGTTCCCGGCGACCCAGATCCCGCGCAATTCGGCGCAGGCCTTGCGGAACTCCATCGCCTCCATCGCCGCAGTATAGGCGCCGATTTTCGCATCGAGATCCGCGATGAGTTTCTCCTCGGCCGCTCCGTAAGCGCCGCCCTCGGGAACCGCCTCGCCCCATTTCGAGGCGCAAAATTTCGTCACGCGGTTGACGAAGTTGCCGAGCACGTCGTTCAGGTCCTTGTTCACGACGCCGGCGAACTGCTCAAGTGTGAAGGAGGCATCATCGGACTCGGGCGCGTTGGCGAGCAGCGGCCAGCGCCAGTAATCCGCGGGCAGAATATCGAGCGCCTGATCCATGAAAATGCCGCGCTTTTCGCTGGTCGAAAACTTGCCGCCATACCAGGTGAGCCAATTCAGCGACTTCAGCGTATCGACGGACTTCCAGGGTTCTTCCGAGCCCAAAAGCGTCGCCGGAAAGGAGACGGTGTGGAAGGCGACATTGTCCTTGCCCATGAACTGGACGTAACGCACGTCGCCGGCGCCCTTGTCGATGCGCCACCAGCGCTCCCAGTCGGCGCTGTTCTTTTCAGCCCATTCGACGGTCGCCGCGATGTAGCCGATCGGCGCGTCGAACCAGACATAGAACACCTTGTTTTCGAAACCCGGGCGCGCCGCGCCGTCGTTCTCGACCTTGACGCCCCAATAGAGATCGCGAGTGATCGAGCGATCCTGAAGCCCCTCCTTCAACCATTTCTGCGCGATCGATTTCGTCAGCAGCGGCCAGTCGGGGCGGGCGGCGACCCAGTCGGCGATGCGCGCCTGCAGCTTCGACTGCAGAAGATACAAGTGGCGCGTGTCGCGCATCTCGATGCGGCGCGAGCCGGAAACAGCCGAGTACGGATTTTTGAGCTCGGTCGGATCGAGAAGCCGCCCGCAATTGTCGCACTGGTCGCCGCGCGCCTTCTCATAAGCGCAGTGGGGGCACGTTCCTTCGACATAACGGTCGGGAAGGAAGCGCGCGTCATCGACTGAATAGACCTGCTTGTCGGTGCGCTCTTCGACGAGGCCATTCTTCTCCAGTACAGCGGCGAAGTGCTGGGTGAGGCGATGATTGGGCGGACGCGACGTGCGCCCGAAATGGTCGAACGAGAGTCCGAATTCGGCGCAAGCCTTCTTCTGAATCTCGTGCTGCTCGGCGCAATAGTCCTCGACGGACTGCCCGGCAGCCCGGGCGGCGAGTTCGGCTGGCGTGCCATGCTCGTCGGTGGCGCACAGGAACAGGACGTCATTGCCCCGCGCCCGCGCGAACCGCGCGTAGACGTCCGCCGGCAGCATCGACCCGATCAGATTGCCGAGATGCTTGATGCCGTTGATGTAGGGCAATGCGGAAGTGATGAGGATGCGGGTCATGGCCGGAGGTGCTTTCGAGACGCCCCGCTATAACGGGTCGGCGCACCGGGCGACAGCGCGAGGCGCAACTCCCCGTTGCCCGGGTTGGGGGCAACATCCGCAAGGGCGCCACGCGAAGGTACAGCCGTTTCCGCGGCGTTGAGGGCGATTTGGGGGCAACAGGGAACGCCCGCGGCGATCCTGGCGCTGAGCCCTGCTTCGCGTAGCGGGCGAGGCCCCGGCGCGGGGGTCACGTGGATGAGAGATGCAACAAGTTTTTTCATGGCCGCCATTATAAACCGGGCGGCGAGGTGTGGGATAAGTCTGCCTTCATTCGCCTGTTTGGAGAATTCGGTTAACGTTTCCGGGCGGCAATCCGTGCGCTTTCACGGCTGGGCGCCGGCTACCGCCCTCCGCCGACGCGTGCTACCGGCCGCCGGGCATGAAAGACCCCCCTCACCTCTCGCGCCGCACGTTCGCCATCATCGCGCACCCGGACGCCGGCAAGACGACGCTGACCGAAAAGCTCCTGCTCGCCTCGGGCGCCATCCGCATCGCCGGCGAGGTGAAGGCCAAGGGCGAAAGGCGGCGCGCGCGCTCCGACTGGCTCGCGATCGAACAGCAACGCGGCATCTCGGTGACGACCTCCGCCATGACGTTCGAGATGAACGGCGTCACCTACAATCTGCTCGACACGCCCGGCCACGAGGATTTTTCCGAGGACACCTACCGAACGCTGACGGCCGTCGACGCCGCCGTCATGGTGATCGACGCCGCCAAGGGCATCGAAAGCCAGACGTTGAAGCTGTTCGAGGTCTGCCGGCTGCGCGACATCCCGATCCTGACCTTCGTCAACAAGGTCGATCGGGAAGGCAGAGATCCCTTCGAGCTCCTTGACGAAGTCGCCTCGCGCCTCGCGCTCGATGTCGCGCCCATGGTCTGGCCGATGG
>JBEBFW010000260.1:0-4389 GCA_040081755.1 Parvularculaceae bacterium | reverse complement strand
CGGTGACGCTCCCGCCGCCACGCATGAAGACGTCGAGGTCCTCATGGCCGATGCGCCCTGCCGGACCCGTACCGCCGACGCGGCGAAGATCCACCCCGGCGTCAGCGGCGCGCTTGCGGACGGCCGGCGCCGCGAGCGGCTTCTCGCCTTCCTTGCGCGGCGCGCCGACTGACGGCGCAGCGGGCGCGGGCGCAACTTTCGCCGCCGGCTTGGCCGCGGGCATTGGCGCGGCCGCATGCCCGTTCGCTTTCGCTTTATCCGCAAGCGGAGCTTTCGCCGCCTCCGCCTTCTTTGCAGGCGCGTCGCCGGCCTTGGCGTTGCCGGCGCCCTCGACTTCAAGGCGAATAATCGGCGAGCCGACGGCGAGCACGTCGCCGGCCTTGCCCCCGAGCCATTTGATCTTGCCCTCGACAGGAGAGGGAATCTCGACGGTCGCCTTGTCGGTCATGACGGCGGCGAGAACCTCGTCCTCGCGGACATTGGCGCCTTCCTTCACCATCCACTCGACGAGCTCGGCCTCGGCGACGCCCTCGCCGACATCGGGCAGCTTGATCACATATTCGCCCATCAGACGGTCTCCACATTTGTATCGTGGTGCGATACGGAAGGCTTGACAGATGTATCATAAGATGATACACGGTGAGGATGATCAGGTCGCTCAAGGGGCGCATCGCCGAAGCGATCGCCGCCAGAGAGCGGTCGAAGCGCTTTCCGCCGGACCTTGTCGCGCGGGCCGAGAACAAGCTCGCGATGATCGAGGCGGCGACGCGGCTTGACGATTTGCGCGCCCCGCCCGCCAATCGGCTTGAGTCGCTGAAGGGAGACAGAAAAGGACAGCATTCGATACGGGTCAACGATCAGTGGCGGATCTGTTTCACCTGGAGCGACGGCGCTCATGACGTCGAAATTGTCGATTACCACTAGGGAGTTGAGTTCATGTCCGTTCTGAAATTCGCCGTTCATCCCGGACGTATCCTTCGGGAGGAATTCATGACGCCGTTTGGCCTTTCGCCGATCGCGCTGGCGCGTCACCTTGGCGTTCCGCGAACGCGCATCGAGCGTTTGGTTCGTGAAGAAACAAGCATGACCGTCGATACCGCGACTCGCCTTGCCGCCGCGTTCGGAACGACGGCGGCGTTCTGGATGAACTTGCAGACGGCCTACGAACTGGCGACGACGCCCATCGCCAAAGGCATCAAACGGCTTTCCGTCCCTGCCTAAATGGCGGCGCGCCATCACGCCGCCTCCATGACTTGTCGCAGCGCCGCGCCGACGCGCTTGGGTCCGGGAAAGTACGCCCATTCATGCGCGTGCGGATAAGGCATGTCCCAGCCAGTGACTCGAGTCACGGGCGCTTCAAGATGATAGAAGCAGGCCTCCTGCACGACGGCCATGAGCTCGGCGCCGAAGCCGCAGGTCTTCGTCGCCTCGTGCGCGACGACGCAGCGGCCGGTCTTTTTCACGGACGCCTCGATCGTTTCAAGGTCGAGGGGGACGATGCTCCGTAGGTCAATGATTTCGGCGTCGACGCCGGCCTCTTCCGCGGCGGCGAGCGCGACGAACACCATCGTTCCATAGGCGAGCACGGTGACCTCGCTTCCCTCGCGGCGGATGGCGGCTTTGCCGATCGGCGTGGTGAAATGGCCTTCCGGCACTTCGCCGAGATCGTGGTTCTTCCACGGCGTCACCGGCCGGTCGTGATGGCCGTCGAAGGGGCCGTTATAGAGGCGCTTGGGCTCGAGGAAAATCACCGGATCGTCGTCCTCGATCGACGCGATGAGGAGGCCTTTGGCGTCGTAGGGGTTCGACGGAATGACAGTCTTCAAGCCCGGAAAATGCGCGAACAGGGTCTCTGGGCTCTGGCTGTGCGTCTGGCCGCCGAAAATCCCGCCGCCCGTCGGCATGCGGACGACCATCGGCACGGTGAAGTCGCCGGCCGAGCGATAGCGGATGCGCGCGGCTTCCTGGGTGATCTGGTCATAGCCGGGGAACATATAGTCCGCAAACTGAATTTCTATGCAGGGGCGAAGGCCGTAGGTCGCCATGCCGATCGCCGTGCCGACGATCCCCGATTCCGAAATCGGCGCGTCGAAGCAGCGGTGCCTGCCGTACTTCTTCTGCAACCCTTGAGTGCAGCGGAAGACGCCGCCGAAATAGCCGGCGTCCTCGCCATAGACGACGACGCGCTCGTCGCGCTCCATGGAGACGTCCATGGCGCTGCGGATCGCTTCGATCATGGTCATGCGCGCCATAACGTCAAACTCCCGCTTCCTGACGTTGCCGCACGAGGTGGAGCGGCATCTCCTTGTAGACGTCCTCGAACATGGTTTTGGGACTGGGGTTCGGGCCCTGATGGAGCGTGCCGTTCTTCTCGGCTTCCTTCTGGAGCTGCACCATTTCGCTCTCGATTTCGGCTTTCGCCTGTGCATGCCGTTCTTCGGACCAGAGTTTTTTCTTGATGAGATAGGCCTTCAGGCGCTCGATCGGGTCGCCAAGGGGCCAGGCGCCCCCTTCTTCTTTCGGTCTGTAGGCGGACGGATCGTCCGAGGTCGAGTGCGGGCCGGCGCGATAGGTGACGAACTCGATAAAGGTCGGCCCATGGCCGGCGCGGGCGCGCTCGGCGGCCCAGTTGGCGGCGGCGTTCACCGCGAAATAGTCGTTGCCGTCGACGCGGAGCGAGGGCAGGCCGAAGCCGATCCCGCGCGCTGCGAAAGTCGGCGCCTTCCCGCGCGCAATTCCCTGGAAGGTCGAGATCGCCCACTGATTGTTGACGACGTTGAGGATCACCGGCGCCTTGTAGGTCGAGGCGAAAACAAGTGCGGAGTGAAAATCGTTCTCGGCCGTGGAGCCTTCGCCGATCCATCCCGCCGCGATTTTCGTATCGCCCTTGATGGCCGAGGCCATGGCCCAGCCGACCGCCTGCACGAACTGCGTCGCGAGATTGCCGGAGATGGTGAAGTAGCCGTATTTTTTCGACGAATACATCACCGGCAATTGGCGCCCGCGCACCGGATCCTTTTCGTTCGAATAGCACTGGTTCATCAGGTCGAGGATCGGATAGCCGCCGGCGATGAGCAGTCCCTGCTGACGATAGGTCGGAAAATTCATGTCGCCGGGCTTCAGCGCTTTCTGGAACGCGCAGGCGATCGCCTCCTCGCCGAGCGAGAGCATGTAGAACGACGTCTTGCCCTGGCGCTGCGCGAGCAGCATGCGGGCGTCATAGGCTCTGGTCTTCAGCATGTCGCGCAGGCCGATGAGCGCGGCCTCATCGGAGACCGAGCCCGCCCAGGGACCGACCGCCTGACCCTTGTCGTCGATCACCCGAATCAGCGAGTAGGCGAGGTCGTGCATGTCCTCGGGCGCGGCGTCGATCGGCGGGCGGCGCGCATCGCCTGCGCGCGGCAGAACGAGGTCCTTGAAGACCGGCGCATCGCCGGGCCGGCATTGCGGCTCCGGAACATGGAGCCTTAGGGCCGACGGCGGCGGGTCCGGTGCGTCCTTCATGGGGTCTCTCCCTTCGCGCCACGCTTGTCGTCGGCGGCCTTTCGGAATGGTCGTGGGTCTAATGCGGGAGCGCAGGGGAGGCAATGGCGGCGGACAAGCGAGGGCTCGCGCCGCCATCGTTTGCAGTGCAGCGAAACGGCGCCTGGTTCCGCCATAACCTTGCGCCATCGAGTGCATCGCTGGCTCAATGCCGATACTCTCCGTATCCGCCCGAATCTTGACGTAGTGCATTGGGGCGCAGCGAATGGGCGCCGCTGCCTCGCCAATCTGCGAGGCCACGGGGACGCAATTCGTTCAGGTCATTTGCCGAATAGCGCAATCGTCAACTTATGCTAGCAGATCGAGCGCCTGCCTCAAATCCTGCGAAAAGCCAGCCAGCAATGACTCTTCGGATCAAAGCCGCCCCGAAAATTCGACAGATTTATTGGTGCGACTTTGACGAGCCGCCGATGCTGCCAGAAATGGGAAAGACGCGACCTGTCATCATCGTCTCGTACAAAAATGTCCTCCGGGGCCACTGTCTTGTGGTTCCGATTTCGACCGATCCACAGGAGGGATCGTCCGCTGCCTGGGCCCACAAACTGGCGTTCGATATCGGACAGGATCGGGCTTCCTGGGTTGTTTGCAATCATCTCTATACTGTATCGACCGCTAGATTGGCGCCCTTTGCTCAAGGCTCGCTGAGATTGCCCACCGAGGAGTTTGATGAAATCCTGGATAAGATTTTGAATTGGTTACCTAAAATTGGCTTCGACGCATGATTGGCTTGCAATTTGCGGAGGGTAGGTTATATATCGACCACGCGCGGCGCTTTGCAGCGACCGCTTCCCGGAAACGGGAGTCACTGGCGATGGGAGCCCTCGGGCTCCCTTTCGTTTTTTCCGT
>JBEBFW010000052.1:0-15968 GCA_040081755.1 Parvularculaceae bacterium | reverse complement strand
CCTTGATGGCGTGGTAAAGGAACACCGAGTGCATCGCCTCGCGCACCGGCCCGTTTCCCCGAAACGAGAAGGAGATGTTCGATACGCCGCCGGAGATTTTCGCGCCGGGCAGGTTCTCCTTGATCCAGCGCGTCGCCTCGATGAAATCGACGGCGTAATTGTTGTGTTCCTCGATGCCGGTCGCGACCGCAAAAATGTTCGGGTCAAAGATGATGTCGTCGGGTGGGAACCCGTCAGCGACCAGCAGCTTGTAGGAGCGAGCGCAGATTTCCATTTTGCGCTGCGCCGTGTCTGCCTGCCCTCTCTCGTCGAAAGCCATGACTACGGTCGCCGCGCCATAGCGCATGATCTTGCGGGCCTGTTCGAGGAACTTCGCCTCGCCTTCCTTCATCGAGATCGAGTTGACGATCGCCTTTCCTTGCACATTCTTGAGGCCCTCCTCGATCACCTCCCATTTGGAGCTGTCGATCATGACCGGCACGCGGCTGATGTCGGGCTCCGAGGCGATCAGGCGCAGAAAGGTGCGCATCGCGGCGACGCCGTCGAGCATGCCTTCGTCCATGTTGACGTCAAGAACCTGCGCGCCGCTCTCGACCTGTTGGCGGGCGACGGCGAGCGCCTCCTCGTACTGGCCGTCCTTGATCAGCTTGCGGAATTTCGCCGAGCCGGTGACGTTCGTCCGCTCGCCGATATTGACGAAGGTAGGGACAGTCATGCCGCCGCTTCCGACGGCTTCGGTCCGAGTTTTGGGCGAACGCCCAGCATGAGGCAGAGCGCGTAAGCGAGGTCGTCGCGATTGAGCGTATAGAAGTGGAAGTGCTTCACGCCCTGCTCGGCGAGCCCGAGGCACTGTTCGGCGGCGACCGTCGCCGCGATGAGCTGGCGGGTCGCCGGGTCCTCGTCGAGATTCTGGAAGAGTTTCACAAGGCGTCCCGGAATGGTCGCCCCGCAGAGGTCGGCCATCTTGCGCAGGCCGGCGAAGCTCGTCACCGGCATAACGCCGGGCGCGATGGGGATGTCGATCTGCGCCGCGCGCACCCGATCGAGAAAGCGGAAATAGACGGCGTTGTCGTAAAAGAATTGCGTGATCGCGCGCGTGGCGCCAGCGTCAATCTTGCGTTTCAGCATGTCGATGTCGGCCGACAGCGACGCGCTGTCGGGATGCTTTTCGGGATAGCACCCGACAGAGATTTCGAACGGAGCAATCCGCCGCGCGCCCGCCGCAAGCTCGGCGCCGTTGGCGTAGCCGCCGGGATGGACGCGGTATGGATCTCCGGCGCCGCCCGTCGGGTCGCCCCGCAAAGCGACGATATGCTTGACGCCGCTCGCCCAATAATTGCGCAGCACCTCATCGATTTCCTCTCGCGTCGCCGCAACGCAGGTCAGATGCGCGGCGACGTTGAGGGAGGTCTCCTTCAGAATGCGCGTCACCGTTTCGTGCGTGCGCTCGCGCGTCGAGCCGCCCGCGCCGTAGGTGACCGAGACGAAGTCCGGGCCGAGGGGCGCAAGCTTCTGCACCGCCGCCCACAGCTTCTGCTGCATCGCCTCGGTCTTGGGCGGGAAGAATTCAAAGGAGACGTGAAGGTCTGACATGATCTCTCCTAGGCCGCCCTAGTCTTCAGCTTGCGGACGGCTTCCGGCGCGGCGCACAGCCAGAGCTTGACGGTCAGTTTCTGTTTCTCGCCCGACTGCGGCGACAAGGTCTCCGAGGCGACAAGATCGAGGCCTGCGTCGCGCCGCCACGCCTTCACTTCATCATCGGAAAAGCCGAGCCGGCGATGGGCGTGCTCCTCGCGCAGGAACTCCAGCTCATGCGGCGCAAAATCGGCGATGAGCAGGCGCCCGCCGGGTTTCAGGAGCCGCGCCGCCTCGCGCACCGCGGCTTCCGGTTCGGTCAAATAATGCAGAACCTGATGCATGCACACGAAGTCGGCCGAACCGCTTTCCAGCGGCGGCGAGAAAATATCGCCATGACGCACCTGGGCGTGCGTCACGCCGGAACGCTCGAGATTGGCTCTCGCGACCGCAAGCATCTCCCGGGAAAGATCGAAGCCGACGCCCTGTTCATATCTGTCGGCGAACAGCTCCAGCATGCGGCCGGCGCCGGTCCCGAGATCGACGAACACGCCCGCCTTCTGATCGCCCGCGAGCGCGCGCATGCGCGCCTCGATGTCGGATTCAGGCAAATGCAGCCGCCTCACCTCATTCCAGTCGCCCGCGTTTTTCTCGAAGTAGGCGGCGGCGAGGCGGTCGCGCGCCTCCCGGCTTTGGGTGAAGCGGTCGCGATCCCTGGCGATCACGCGGTCTTCCGACGCGCCCAGTCCGGCCAACACCCCGCTGATGGCCGTAACGTTCTCACCGGCGCTTCGGGCGGCCCGATAGAACATCCATGAGCCCTCCCGGTAGCGCTCCACGAGCCCGGCATCCGCCAGAATCTTCAGGTGCCGGCTGACGCGAGGCTGGCTTTGCCCAAGAATCTGCGTGAGTTCGCTCACGGTCAGCTCCCCGCGCAAGAGCAGGGCCATGATCCGGAGGCGGGTTTCTTCGCCGACGGCGCGGAAGATGTTGAGGGCGACGTCCAACATGGTGGAGACATAAACATATCCTTATATCCAAAGCAAGCGATGCACGGGTAACGCGCCTTTAACGCCTCGTCTGCGCTAAAGGCGTTTATGTTATGCGGAAGAGCGGGTTACATGGTTAGCGCGGGGAAGAGGGGACGTGCGCCGATGAGTTGCGAACTGAAAATCCTGGCGGCCGCGGCGATGGCGGCGCTCGCCGCGGGAGGCGCGGCGTTGGCGCAGGACGATTTTGGCGCGGCGGCTCCCTCGGAGGGGGTCGCCGAAACCGGAACCGCTCCGGAATCGATGGAATCGACTGCGACGGAGCCGGATAGTCCGGATACGGATGCTGCCTCGGCGGGCGGCTCGGGACAGATCAGAGATCCGCTTGAGGGCCTCAACCGGGTGCTCTACTCCGTGAACAACGTCATCGATGACGGCTTGCTGGTTCCCGCCGCCAAGGGCTATCGCGCCGTGACGACGGACGGGATGCGCAAATCGTTGCGCAACTTTCTCGACAACGCCGAGTCGCCAGGAGTTTTCCTGAACGACATTCTGCAGGGAAAGCCCGGGCGCGCTGCTGAGACGCTGGCGCGCTTCATCGCCAACTCAACGATCGGCGTTGGCGGCCTCATCGATGTCGCGGCGAAATGGGGCACCCCTCCGCATTCTGAGGATTTCGGGCAGACCCTCGCAGTCTGGGGAATCGGCTCCGGGCCCTATCTCTACATGCCGCTGTTTGGACCGAGCTCGGCCCGCGACGGCGTCGGACGCATCCTCGACATCGCCGCCGATCCCTTGTTCTGGGTCAAGACCAATCCGGCCGAGCTTGCTCGCTATTCAAGGTTCGGCGCGACGGCTCTCGCCTCTCGCGAACCGTTCATCGAGCCGGTTGCGGACATCAAGGAGAAGTCGCTCGACCCTTATGCCTCGTTCCGCAGCTTTTACGTGCAATCGCGCGAGCGCGAGATCAGGGACGGCGTTGAAAACTATGACGAGCTTCCCGATATCGGAGCTTTCGAAGAGCTTGACGAGATCGAATAGGACGACGCCATGAGGAAAACGAGATTGAACCGCCGCGCTGCGCTCGCCGCCGCCGCATTCGCTGCAGCGGCTGTGTTCGCGACGCCGTCATTCGCCGACGAGGCCGCCGAGACTTTCGTCGCGCAAATACTCGTTGAGGTGAACGAGGTGTTCAGATCGCCGGACCGCGCTGCGCGTGACGCCGGCATCGAACGCCTTGTCGATTCTTATGTCGATATGAAGCGCGTGTCGCTGTTCGCGCTCGGGCAGTATGCGCGGCAGATAACGCCGGAGCAGAAGGCAGCCTATTTTCCACTCGTGCGCCGCTACTCGACGACCATCTATCAAGAGGCGCTGGCCGACTATGACGGACAGCGTCTCAAGGTGACGGGTTCCGTCGATCGAGCGCAGAACGATATCGTGGTCAGCTCAAGGTTTGCGGACGCCAAGCCCGGAGACCAGTTCGCCGAAACGGTCTTCAGTTGGCGCGTTTACCGCGCGCCGGACGGCAAGATGGCCGTCATCGACGCCGGCGCCGATGGCGTGTGGCTGGCGATCGAGCAGCAGAGCCAGTTCAAATCCGTCATCGCCAACAATGGCGGCGGAGCCGCCGGCATCGACGCTTTGATTGCGGATCTGAAACGCAGGGTCGGCGGCCAGCCGTTGTAGCGCATCCAAAGTGGCCCCTTGTGGCCACTTAGCGCTTGCTAAAGTGGCTACAAGGGGCTACTTTGCACCGATGCGCGTAGTCGGCATCAAGGCTTTGAAGGACAAGCTCAGCGAATACATCCGCGCGGCGAGCGCGGGAGAGGTCATCCTTGTGACTGACCGCGACAAGGTGGTCGCGGAGATCAAGGCGCCTTCAGGCGAGCGACAATCCGAAACAGAGAGCGCTTTCCTGGCCAGGGGCGTTCGCGAAGGATGGATCACGCCCGCGACCATCCCGCCAGGAACGCCGTTGCCGCCCCGCAAGCCAGTCATGAAACTCGCCGACCTTCTCGCCGACCTCGATGAGGCGCGCGCGGATTGATGATTTATCTCGATGCCTCCACGGTGCTGGCCGAACTGTTCGCCGAGAATGTTCGTCCGCCTAAGGAGCTATGGGACGAGCGCCTCGTTTCCAGCCGGCTGCTCGCCTACGAAGTGTGGAATCGTACGAACCTTCGACCGCCCGACGGGCCGGCCAAGGCTGCGGCTGCGGAGCTCCTCGAACGCGTGCAATTGATAGCGGTGACCGACGCTGCGCTGTCGCGCGCCTCGGCCCCGTTTCCCGTCGCTGTGCGCACCCTTGACGGACTGCACCTTGCGACAGTCGATTTCCTGATCCGCCAGGGGCGGAACGTGAGGGTAGCGAGTTACGACAAGCGCATGCTCGCGGCCGCCGAGGCGCTTGAGATTCCCACCTACGGCTTGTGAGCCGCCGTCTTGCGCCGCATCGCGGCGCCGAGCGCGCCAAGGCCCGTCAGCATGAGAACGACCGCCCCGGGGACCGGCACCGGATCGGTCCCGTTCAACGGGCCCGCGGCTCCAACCGTGAATGAGTAGAAGTTCTCGAATGTGTTAGTCCAGGAGATCGAGGCGAAAGTGCCGAGGAACATGATGACCCCGTTGCCCTCGATGCCGGAAACGACATTGCCGTTGACCGTGATCGTCGAACCAGCGAACTGGGAGTTTGGTCCGCCCGCCTGAAGCGTCGGCGTCTGGTTGAACGAGAACGTCGCCGGGATGCCAGGCGCTCCGAGGCTCCAGATGGCGATCAGCGGGTTCTCGACGGGCGAGCCGAAGGTGATCGTGTTGACGCCCGTGCCGCTGCCATTGAGAAAAATTGCATCGCCGACGACTGAGGGCGAGGCCGTCGATGCGCCGCCGATAAAGGTCGAGGCCGGGTTCCATCGCGGGTCCGTGCCGTTGGTGGTGATGCTGTCAAGCTCGCCGACATAATCGACGGAGACGCCGTTGACGCTCCCTGACGCCAAACCGCCGCTATTGGCGCCGACGACTCCGGCTTGCCAGTTGGTCCAGACGGTTGCGGCCTGCGCGCCGCCCGAGAGCGCCGTCATTGCTGCTGCAATGGCGATGGAACGCCCGAAACTACTGGTCATGAATCCCCCACGGATACGGTTAATGAGGCGCGCACTCTCCTTTAAGGCGAGGGGCCGGTCAAATGCTTTTGCCATCGCGATAGAATTGTCTGAGCGCATTCTGCGTTCGTGCGGACTGACCGGCCTCGCGAATGGAACGAAGTGTCGCCGCGCTGTCACGTTTGGCGAGGCGCCGGCCGTCCTCGTCGGTAATGAGCCGATGATGACGATAGACCGGGGTCGGCAAACTGAGCAGCGCCTGAAGAAGTCGGTGAATATGGGCGGCAGCCGCCAGATCTTCGCCGCGGATCACATGCGTGACGCCCTGCAGCGCATCGTCGTGGACCGAGGCAAGATGGTAGCTCGTTCCAAGGTCTTTGCGTCCCAGAATGACGTCGCCAAAGATCTCGGGAGTCGCGTGAACGGTGTGCCTTGCTTGCGTATCTGCATCCTCGACGTCGAACGACAGGTCTGCGAACGCCGATCCGATGTGCCGTTTCGCCGCCGCCAGAGAGAGGCGCCAGGCGAATGGCGCGCCGTTGTCGAGCAGGTTCTTTTCTTCCGACGGCGCGCCGATGAAAACGGGTCCCTCCGGACCGGACGCCGGCAAATGCGGTGCACGCGCGATGTCGTCGAGAACCTGCTTGCGGGTCTTGAAGCAGCGATAGACGAGGCCGAGGGCGATCAGCTTGTCCAGCGCGCGCCGATACTCGTCGAAATGATCCGACTGCCGACGGACGGGCCGTTCCCAGTCAAGACCGAGCCAGGCGAGGTCCTCATAGATCGCCGCCTCGAACTCAGGTCTGCAGCGTCCGCGATCGATGTCTTCGATGCGGAGCAGAAAGCGCCCGCCAGCCGCCACAGTCGCACGGACGGCGGTCAGCGCGGAGAAAGCGTGACCGAGATGGAGATGACCGGTCGGAGAGGGGGCGAAACGGGTGACGAACATTCCGGATTCCTGTAGCCCGTCCGCAGCGGCGTGCGAAGGCGCCGACGAGCGAGGTCTTGCATGAACGCCGACATCGTCGGATCCGTTGCGGCCGTGCTGACGACCGCATCGTTCCTCCCGCAGGCGATCCGCGTGCTGCGCACCGGCGACACGCAGGCGATTTCCCTCACCATGTATGCGATGTTCGTCGTCGGCATCGCCTTGTGGGGCGTTTACGGCGTGATGATCGGGTCGCTTCCAGTGATCGGGTCGAACGTCGTCACTTTCGCGCTCGCCAGCCTCATCCTTGTGCAGAAGATACGGCATTTGTCGAAGAACCTTGGATAAGCGCCTGCGGCGCCGCTTCCCGCCTGGCATTGGAGCCTAGTGTCTCGATCCCGTTTCCGCTAAACTGGGCGCTCGGGGAGGGGCATTCCGTGACAGACATTCTGGACCCCGGCGGCGGTCCTGATCTGGATGAGATCGCAGGCGGGGCGGCGGTCGGCGTGGCGGCGGCCGCTGGAGCGGCGCTCGTCTGCCTTTCGTGCAGCGAGGCCATTCAAGGCGCCTACTGCTCGAATTGCGGGCAGCGCAACGACGATCTGAGGCGGAACTCGTTTGTGCTCGCGCGGGACTTCATGCGCGACACCTTCGGATTCGACTCGCGCATGTGGCGCACGCTTGGCCTGATGGCGCTGGCCCCCGGCACCGTGCCGAAGAACTATTCGCACGGCCGGCGCTCGCGCTACACGCCGCCAGTGCGGCTGTTCCTTGTGGTGAGCTTCCTTTTCTTCCTGACGCTCGGCCTCACCAAGACAATGTTCGTCGCGGTCGAGATCACCAGGAAAACGCCGGAACAGATCGCCGCCGACGATGCCCGCGTCTCTGAAGCCATAAAGTCGGTCGATGCCGAACTGTCAAAGGACACGATGGTTGAGATCGAGGGACAAAAGGCCAATTGTCCGATCAACATCAAGATGAAATTCTTCGTGCGGCCTGCGGACGTGAAGATCGACGGCGACGCCTGGCGCACCTGCGCGGCGAGCATTCAGGCCGCGGCGAAAATCGAGATGGAGTCGGATAAGGAAGTCGTCGCGGCCGAGAAGAAGGTGATAGCCGGGTTCAATCGCTTTGTGACCGGGCTGACCGCGGCGGTCGAGCATCCGGAGAAGTTCAACAGCGACGTCAACGACTGGCTCGCCCGCATCATGTTCCTGATGACGCCGATGCTCGCGTTGCTGCTCGCTTTGTTCATCAGGGGCAAGGACGCCCTTCTCTTCGACCATCTGGTGCTGTCGCTTTATCTGCACGCCGCCGGATTTGCGGTCGTCGGCCTCGGCATCATGGCCGCGATCGCCAAGGTTCCCTATGCGGCGCCGGTCGCGGCTGTCTCGATCGGGCTCTATTTCCTGATTGCGCTGAAGCGCGCCTACAAGCGGGGCTGGATCAAGACATTCTTCGCCGCGCTGTTCGCGGGGCTGTTCTATCTGCTGATCCTCACTTCAGCCGCCACCTGGATCATGGGCGACACAGTCTTCAGGCAGGCCTAGAGCCGCCGCCGCGCTGCGCGGCCGCGCTAGCGATCATGGTCGCAGCGACTTCGCGCGGGGAGGCTGGCGTTTCGCCGGTGATCCAAAGGCGGATGAGCCCGACCTGCATGTCGGCCAGTCGAAGGGCTGCGTTTGCGCTCATGTCGTTGGCGCGCTCGCGAATGAGTTCGGCGAGCAGGCGCACGAGCCGCGGAGCGAGGGCGCCGCCGAGCATCTCCGAAGCGCCCTTGCGCTGCTCGCGAAAATGCTCGAGCAGGCCAGAGAGGCGCTCGACATCCGCCGGGCCGAGCGCAGCGTCGGCCATGATCGCCAAGGGGCCGCGCAGCGCTTCGAGCAGAACGGAATCGCGTCCGTCGAAGTGCTCATAAAATGTGGAACGAGCGACGCCCGCCTCGCTGAGGAGATCGGCGACCGGCGGCCTCAGTTCCCGGCGCCGCAGGACAAGCCGATTGAAGGCCTCAACGATGGAAGATCGGGGCTCCGACAATCGCCTGGTCACGCGCGGTCCTTTCTGTGTCCGGACTTTTCCCTCGAAGAGTCCGTTGGCCGAACGCATGGCGCTGTTGTACTCGATCGCCAATCCGCAGGAACGGTAAAGGGGGAGCCTGATGTCGGAACCACTCGCGAAGGATGCTGAAGACGATCGCCTTGCCGGCGTTCTCATGATCGCCGCCGCGCTCATGTCAATCCTCGCCATGGCGCACCATCCTGTGGGCGCCAGCCAGCTTTGGCTCGCGCGGCTGGTTCACGGCGCCCTTATGGCGTTGATGCTGTGCCTCTTTGCCGGCTTTGCGCGCTTTGCGGTCCGGCGCGGCGTGAGCCGACTTCCAGTCCTGCTGGCCCTGACGGCCTACGGCGCCGGCATGATCGGCAACCTGCTGGCGGCGACGGTCAGCGGCTTTGTCGCGCCAGCCTTGCTAGAAGCGGAGGCGCCCCGCGAGTTGCTCTCGCTGTGCTGGAAGCTCAATCAGGCGTTCGCCTATGAGGCGGTCTACGCCTGTGCCGCCGCTTTCTCCCTGTGGGGAGTGGATCTTCTGGTTCGCGCTCGTGGCGCCGACCGGCTTCTTGGGGCCGCAGGTCTCGTCTCGGGTCTCGCGCCAGCGTCGCTGCTCGCCGCCGGCGTTCTCACCATGCATGTTGAGGGCGCATTTGCAGTCTACGCAGCGCACGCCGCATTTAGCATCATGGTCGGCTGCAGCCTGCTGGCCGCAAGGCGAAGCTAGGCTCCGGCGCCGCCGACGGTGAGGCGGTCGATCTTGATCGTTGGCTGGCCGACGCCGACGGGCACCCCTTGGCCGGCCTTGCCGCACATGCCGACGCCGGGGTCGAGCGCGAAGTCGTCGCCGATCATCGAGACTTTCGTCAACACGCTCGGGCCGTCGCCGATGAGCGCGGCGTTCTTGATCGGTGCGCCGATCTTGCCGTCCTTGACCCGATAGGCCTCGGTGCAATTGAAGACGAACTTGCCCGAGGTGATATCGACCTGCCCGCCGGCAAAATGCACGGCGTAGACGCCATCCTTCACGCTACGGATGATTTCCTCCGGGTTTCTGTCGCCGGCCAGCATCATGGTGTTGGTCATACGCGGATAGGGCATGTAGGCGTAGCTCTGGCGGCGGCCGTTGCCCGTGGGCTTTACACCCATGAGGCGCGCATTGAGGCGATCTTGCAGGTAGCCCGTGAGAATGCCGTCCTCGATCAGCACCGTGCGCGAAGTCGGCGTGCCTTCGTCATCGATTGAAAGCGAGCCGCGTTTCGATTGCAGCGTGCCGTCATCGACGATGGTGACGCCTTTGGCGGCGACGCGTTCGCCCATGCGGCTGGCGAAGGCGGACGTCTTCTTGCGATTGAAGTCGCCTTCCAGCCCGTGGCCGATCGCTTCGTGGAGGAGAATGCCGGTCCAGCCGGGTCCGAGCACGACTTCCATTTCGCCCGCCGGCGCCGGCTCTGCCGAGAGATTGACGATCGCCTGACGCAGCGCCTCATCGACCCCGGCCCGCCAGGCTTCGGGCGAGATGTAGCGTTGGTAGTGCTCGCGCCCGCCCGCGCCGAAGGTTCCCGATTCCTGGCGGTCGCCTTCGCCAGCGGTGACCGAGACGTTGAAGCGAACGAGAGGGCGGAAGTCGCGCACGACCGCGCCTCCCGGACGCATGATCTCGATCGCCGACCATTCCCCCGAGACCGAAACCGACACCTGCCGAACGCGCGGGTCACGTGCGCGGGCGTAGGCGTTCACGTCTTCGAGCAGCTTCACCTTGTCGGCGAAGGGGATTGGAGAGAGGGGGTTCTCGTCGGTATAAAGTCTCGCATTGGTGCGCGCGGGCCCCGCGGCGAGGACGCCGCCCCGGCCGCCCTTGACGGCCTGCACGGCCGAGGCCGCCCGCTTCAGGGCCGCTTCGGACAGCTCCGATGCATGCGCGAAGCCGGTCGATTCGCCGAGGACGGCCCTGAGGCCGAACCCTTGCTCGACATTATAGCTCGCCGTCTTCAGTCGGTTGTCGTCGAAAACCAGCGCTTCAGACTGTGTGTATTCAAGAAAGAGTTCGCCATCGTCGGCGCCGTTGAGCGCCTCGTCGAGGATCGATTGCGTGCGGGCCCGATCAAGGTCGGTTCCGTTGAAAAAATGCGATTGGGTCATGCGACCTCTTTAGGCGCCTCCGCCTGAAGCATCAATGAAAACCCGATCCGTCGGCTGGTTGAGGAAGCCGCTGCGACCATTTTCCGCGAGAAGCGCCGATGACGCCCCCCGACAACGGGGGTAAAAGCCGCCCGACTTTCAGCCGATTGATGCGGCGCCGTCGCGAGGGCCGTCTCGTCGGATTTGGGGCCTGCCGACATCGGCGGCGCTTTCTTGAGGATGCCATGAAGCATTTGCGGACGAGACTGATGAGCCGGGCGACAAAACGGCATCCGGTTCTTCAGAAAATCGGGGCGTCGATGACGGGGGCTGCTTTGCTGTTCGCCAGCGCGGCGGCGGATCTGCCCGAGGAGCGGGGGATTTCCATGCTTCCGGCGGGCTCCAAGCTCGCTGAGGAGATTCATTTCTTCCACAACTGGATATTGATGCCGATCATCACGGTCATCAGCCTCTTTGTTCTGGGCCTGCTGCTTTGGGTCACCATCCGCTTCAACTCGAAGGCCAATCCGACGGCTCGCCAGTTCAGCCACAACACGCTCCTTGAAGTCCTGTGGACCGGCATTCCGATCCTCATTCTGGTGTTCATCTCGCTCTTTTCGTTCGACCTTCTCTACAAGGAAGAGATCGTCCCCGACGGCAAGCGCATGGTGGCCCAAGGCGACGGCGCGGCCAACAGCTTCAAGATCGCCAATGATTTCCCGGACTCGCGGCGCATTTCGCGGCCTGAGCATGTCCAGGTTTTCCTGAGTTCGCCCTCAGGCGATCGGCGTCTGAAACGAGGCCCGGATTACACCCTCGCCGGTCTCGGCAAGCCCGAGGTGACGGTCGCCATGAAGCAGGCGCCGGCGCGGGGCCAGCAGGTCGTCGTAACGGCTGGCCGCAGCCTCGTCGGTCCCGGCGGATTCTTCGGCGGCGACGCCGGTCGGGAGATTGCGCTCAGTCCCTCGGTGACCCTCAAAGTCATCGGCAATCAGTGGAGCTGGACCTACGCCTATCCCGATTTCGGCGATTTCGATTTCACGGCGAACATGCTGCCCGAAGACCAGACGACGCGGGAGATGTACCGCTTCGAGGTCGATAATCGGGTCGTCGTGCCGGTCGGCGAGACCGTGCGCGTGACGACCACCGCTTCCGACGTCATTCACTCATGGGCGCTGCCGAATTTCGGCATCAAGGTGGACGCCGTGCCGGGCCGCATCAACGAGACCTGGTTCAAGGCCGACCGCGAAGGCGTCTATTACGGTCAGTGTTCGGAGATTTGCGGCGTGAAGCACTCGTTCATGCCGATCGCCGTTGAAGTCGTCTCGCGCGACGCCTTCTGCAACTGGGTTTCCGCGCGCCAGGCGGAGTTCGGCGTTCAGCGCACGGACGAGCAGCTGCGCGCAGAGCCGGTTTGCGGTCCGACGAGGGGACCGGCGGCGGTCGCCGCCGCCGAGCCGGCTCCGGCTGCCGCCGGCACGTCGGCGCCCACCGTTGCGCCTGCAGTTGAAACAGCTGCCGCTGAGGTGAAACGTTGTCAGGCCGACATCGATGCGGTGTTCGCCGGCAAGACGATCGAGTTCGCGTCGGGCGCCGCGGCGATTGAGGATGTGAGCGCGCCGCTTCTTGACAGTCTCGCCGCCGCCGCGTCTGCGTGCGGCGGGGTCGCCGTCAAGATCGCGGGCCATACCGACTCGAGCGGCAATGCGCGGAAGAATACGGCGCTGAGCCTTGCCCGCGCCGAAGCGGTGAAGGCTTATCTC
The DNA here is from genome assembly GCA_040081755.1 of Parvularculaceae bacterium. Lineage (GTDB taxonomy): Bacteria > Pseudomonadota > Alphaproteobacteria > Caulobacterales > Parvularculaceae > Amphiplicatus. The sequence continues at coordinate 3,445 of JBEBFW010000052.1, read as the reverse complement.
GTGCTCAAGGGCGTTCCCGGCGACCGGCTCTCCGCCGAAGGCCTTGGGTCCGCCCAACCGATCGCCGACAATTCCAACCCGGCCGGACGATCGCAAAACCGCCGGATCGAATTCACTGTCGCCGCCGCGAGTTCGGCTCAAGTCAACTAAGGGGTGCCGACATGGCGCAATCTCATAACGACGCGGCGCATCGGACGGGTTACGGCCAGGGCCATGACCATGCGCATGATCACGCCCACGATCGTAAGCCGCCTTTCCTCGTGCGTTGGCTCTATTCGACCAATCACAAGGACATCGGCACGCTCTATCTGATCTTCGCCATCATCGCCGGCGTCCTCGGCGGCGCGATGTCGGGCTTCATGCGCTGGGAGCTGGCGACGCCCGGCGTCGATGTGCTGACGCAATTCACCGGCGGCGACGCCGTCGCTGCAGCGCATTTCTACAACGTGCTCATCTCCTATCACGGCCTCATCATGATCTTCTTCATGGTGATGCCGGCGATGATCGGCGGTTTCGGCAACTGGTTCGTGCCCATCATGATCGGCGCGCCGGACATGGCGTTCCCGCGCATGAACAACGTTTCGTTCTGGCTCTACGGCGCGTCCGGCATTCTGCTGACGCTGTCGTTTTTCGCAGCCGGCGTCGGCGAGTATCCGGGCTTTGGCGGGGGCTGGGTGCTCTATCCGCCTCTCTCTTCGACGACCGGCCACAACGGTCCGGCGATGGACTTTCTCATTCTATCGCTGCACCTCGCCGGAGCCTCGTCGATCCTCGGGGCCATCAATTTCATCACGACCATCTTCAACATGCGCGCGCCGGGGATGACGCTGCACAAGATGCCGCTCTTCGCCTGGTCGGTGCTGGTGACGGCGTTCCTCCTCGTTCTGTCGCTGCCCGTCCTTGCCGGCGCCATCACCATGCTGTTGACGGACCGCAACTTCGGCACGGCCTTCTTCAATCCGGCCGAGGGCGGCGATCCCTTGCTCTTCCAGCATCTTTTCTGGTTCTTCGGGCACCCGGAGGTTTACATTCTCATCCTGCCCGGCTTCGGCATGGTCAGCCACATCGTCTCGACGTTCTCGAAGAAGCCGATCTTCGGCTATCTCGGCATGGCCTACGCCATGGTTGCGATCGGCTTTGTCGGGTTCATCGTGTGGGCGCACCACATGTATACGGTAGGCCTCTCGGTCAACATGAAGGCCTATTTCGTCGCCGCGACCATGGTTATCGCGGTGCCGACCGGCATCAAGATCTTCTCGTGGATCGCCACCATGTGGGGCGGTTCGATCGAGTTCAAGACGCCGATGCTGTGGGCGGTTGGGTTCATCTTCCTGTTCACCGTCGGCGGCGTCACCGGCGTGGTGCTCGCCAACGCCTCGGTCGATCATTATCTGCACGACACCTATTACGTCGTCGCGCACTTCCACTATGTGCTCTCGCTCGGCGCGGTCTTCGCCATCTTCGGCGGCTGGTACTACTGGTTCGCCAAGATGACCGGCAAGATGTATCGGGAGTGGCTGGGCCAGCTCCACTTCTGGATCATGTTCATCGGCGTCAATCTCGTCTTCTTCCCGCAGCATTTCCTCGGGCTGCAGGGCATGCCGCGGCGCTACATCGATTACCCGGAGGCCTATGCCTACTGGAACGAGATTTCCTCGATCGGCTATGTCGTGACGATCGTCGGCATGCTCGTCTTCCTCATCGCCATGCTCGACGCCTTGTTCGTCTACCGCAAGAAGGCGCCGGCCAATCCCTGGGGGGTAGGGGCGACGACGCTCGAGTGGACGCTGCCCTCGCCGCCGCCGTTCCACCAGTTCAACGAACTGCCGCGCTTCGACAAGGACGCCAAGGCGTTTCACTGAACCGCCGGGCGTTCGACAACCGGCATGAGGCCGTTTCGCGCCGCAAGGGGCTGCGGCGCCGCGCGTTCGCGCGAAAGGGGCAAGGCGGCGGCGTAGCCATGCGCGCTCCGATTGGTTAATCTCCCGGTCTGGCCAAAGGGGGAGAGCGCCATGATCGAGGCCATTTTCAACGATGTCGTTCACGCGTTCCGGGCGAGCTTTCTGTCCAGCGACTGGCGCACCATCGCCATCGCGCTGGCGGCGGCCGTCATTGCCTCGTTCCTGATGAACCGACGCGGCCAGATCGGCTCGGTGACGCTCCTCGGGCTTTTGCTGTTCGCAGCTGGCGGCATCCTGCGGGGGCTGTTCACGCCGCGAGGCGAGGGCGTCTCCTTCGGCGAGCGGGCGATAGCGCTTGTCCAGGGCGGCATGGCGCAGCTGCTTGAAATGCAGGCGGGTCTGCTCATCGCCTATTTCATCGCTTTCATGGTGGTGATCCTTGCGATGTTCGGGCTGCGCAGCGCCGCCGGCGGCGGGCATTGAACGCGCCGGGCGCGAACGCCGCGACAAAATGGTCTGTAAACTGACATTCCGTCTGCGCGACAGCGATGGCGCAGGCGCGATTCGCGGAAAACCGTCCGCGGAGCGGCGGTGTTACTTTGTAGCGAGTGCAATGCAACAAACCTCAGGCAAGCGCGCGGCTGCGGCTTAAAATCAAGGCTTTCGGTATGAAACCGCACGCCTTGGACGCATCAGGTTAAATCGGACGGCGCATGCTTGTTGGAGCAAACGCCGCTGCTTACGTGGTATACGTTGGTTCGCGCTTTGCGGACGGACAAAACCAAAGGGGGAGAGACCCAATGACGAACTTGTCGAAAAACGCTGTGCTTGGCGTTGCGGCGACCGCAATAGCAGCGGCGATCGGACTTGGCGCCTATTACGTCGGCATCAAGAATCCGCCGCAGGGCAGCACGCCCGTCGGCACCATTGCGCCGGCCGAAAGGTATCGCGACAGTCAGGTTGAAAGCGTGGATGTGCAGCTTGCGGACAATTCCGTTCCGCTGCTTATGCAGACGGACGCGTTCGAGTTGATGGTGAAGGATCCGTCGTTCCGTGCGCTCGCGGCCGATCCGGGGTTTGCGGCGCTTGCGCAGAACTCGCAGGCCCTGACCGTCATGGCGCGCGACGCAGAAGCTTTCGTGGCGCTGGCGCGTGAGCCGCAGGTGTTCGCGGCGCTGGCGAGCAGTGCGGAGGGAATGACGGCGCGATCGGCCGCGGAAGCGTCGGCGAACGCCGACGCGTTTGCGGCGATGGCGAAGAACGCCGAGGCCTTTGCGGCGATGGCGAGCCAGCCTCAGGCCTTCGCCGCGATGGCGAGCCATCCGCAAGCCTTCGCAGCGTTGGCGAGCCACCCACAAGCCTTCGCCGCCATGGCGAAAGACCCGCAAGCGTTCGCCGCCTTCGTCAGCGGCGCCGAGTTCGCGTCTGCAGCCGCCGCCGCGCAAGCGACAGCGATGGCGGCCGATGCGGCGGCGTTCAGAGCTCTCGCAGCTGACGCAAAAGCGATCGAGGCGCTCGGGGCCGACGCCGGCGCCTTCGCGGCC
>JBEBFW010000051.1:0-16038 GCA_040081755.1 Parvularculaceae bacterium | reverse complement strand
GCGTGTTCGTCATGTCAGATCCCCGGAAGCAGCCCCTGACCCTTGAAGGTCTGATCAAGGCCGACAGCGCGGCGCGCGGTTTCGGTCGAGAGGTCTTTGAGGCGCCGGACTGCGGCGAGATCGTCCGTGTCTTCTTCCGCGCGCTCGTCCGGGTCCGCCGTTTCGACAATCGGCGACTTGACGGGATCGAGCTCCGGCTTCTGCTGCAGGCCGCCCTCGTCGGATGCGCCGCCCCAGACGAGGTCGAACCAGGGCTTCACGGGACCGGCTGGCGCCGCAATCATTCGCGCCCAGTCGTCGACGCGCTCCGGCGGCGCATCGGGGTAGCCGCCTGAGGGGCGCTTGCGAACATCGACGGGCGGACGCATTCGCCCGAGGAAGTTCGTGTCGAGATAATAGCGGAGCTTCTTCGCGCGGATCGGCGGCGAGCCGGAGACCATGGCGATCGCCTCGCCTTTAGGGAGTTGCATCACCTCGCCGGGCGTCAGGAGCGGCCGCGCGGTCTCCTGGCGCGAGACCATGACATGGGAAAGCCAGGGCGCGAGGCGATGACCGGCGTAGTTGCGTTGCGCGCGCAGCTCCGTCGCCGTGCCGAGCGCATCGGAAATGCGCTTCGCCGTGCGCTCGTCATTCGCCGCGAAGGCGACGCGCACATGGCAATTGTCGAGGATCGAATTGTTGTGGCCGTAGGCCTTCTCGATCTGGTTCAAGGATTGCGCGATGAGATAGGCGCGGACGCCATAGCCGGCCATGAAGGCGAGCGCCGATTCGAAGAAGTCGAGCCGCCCGAGCGCCGGGAACTCGTCGAGCATCATCAGAACTTTGTGTCGTTTCTCCTCAAGGTCTTCCGTCAGGCGCCGGCCGATCTGATTGAGAATGAGGCGAATGAGCGGCTTGGTCCGCGAGATGTCGGACGGCGGCACGACGAGATAGAGCGACGAGGGATTGGCGCCATCGACGAGATCGGCGACCCGCCAGTCACAGGCGCCGGTGACGCGGGCGATGATGGGATCGCGATAAAGCGTCAAATAGCTGATCGCGGTCGAAACGACGCCTGAGCGCTCGTTTTCCTTCATATCGAGCACGTTGCGCGCCGCTTCGGCGACAAGCGGGTGGGCCCTCGGCGCTTCCTTCGTGCCGAGATGATTGGTGGCGATCATGATCGAGAGCGAGCGCTCGACGCTGCGCGAGGGGTCCGACAGGAAGGAGGCGACGCGGGCGAGCGTCTTCTCCTTCTCGGCGTAAAGGACATGCAGGATGACGCCGGTCAGGAATGCGTGGGCCGTCTTCTGCCAATGATTGCGCAGTTCGAGGGAGCCTTCGGGATCGACGAGGATGTCGGCGATGTTCTGGACGTCGCGGACTTCTTGATCGCCCTTCCTCACTTCCAGCAGCGGGTTGTAGCGCGCGGAGTTCGGGTTGGTCGGATCGAAGAGGAGGCAGTGCGAGAAGCGCGAGCGCCATCCCGAGGTCAGCGCCCAGTTCTCGCCCTTGATGTCGTGGATGACGGCGCTGCCGGTCCAGGACAGGAGCGTCGGCAGCACCAGGCCGACGCCTTTTCCTGAGCGCGTCGGCGCGAAGGCCATCACATGTTCCGGGCCGTCGTGCCGGAGATAGTCGCCCTTCCAGCGTCCGAGAAAGACGCCGCTCTCCTGAAAGAGCCCCGCTTCCTCGATGTCCTTCTTGTCGGCCCAGCGCGCCGAGCCGTAGGTCGTGACGTTGCGGTTTTGCCGCGCCCGCCACAAAGAACCCGCGATCGCCGCCGCCGCGCCGAGCATCCCGCCCGACGCGGCGATGGCGCCGCCGCGCATGAAGACATCGGGGGCATACGCCTCATACGCGAACCACCACTCGAACAACCGCCACGGGTAATAGACAGGCCAGTCGCCGGCGATGAACCACGGCCGCCCGAGCGCGCGGTCGAAGCCGAACGAGATCGCCACGAACTCCGTCGCGGCAACAAGCGCGAGGGCGATGATCAGGAAGACGGCAAGCGCCTGGCCGATGAGGATCTTCGTGGGCGTCATGAGCCTTCCCATCCAACCGGAGCACGCTTGCTCCGTCGGACGCGATCATCGGCCTACTGATCGAACGCCGTCACCCCGAAAAATTTGTATGAAATTTGCTGCCCTAGGTACTCCGCTGCATCCGGATGCGCTCCGTTGCGCTCGGATGCGTCGGAAATGCGTTCCGTTGCACCTATTTGCGTTCGGATACGCGAATCTCGCGTGGCACGTCGCCTATCGCCGTCGGATCGCCCAGTTACCCGCGAATTGGACCCCTTCTCCACGAAGTTGTCTAGTCGTCAGACGACCTATGCCGCAAGCTCTCCGGCCGAAAGAAATTGCTTCAACCAAAACTCCGATGGAGTCTGAGGATTGCTTCGGGCAAATGCCGCCGGACAACGAGATCATCGACGCACGTAAGTCTGGACCGTCCCTCGAAGCTGAGCGACCGGAGTTCCGCGTTGACCGGTACGCCGGACGCAAGCGGGGAACTGAGCGCAATCCATGTCTCAGCGCCCCCCGCAAGGCGCTTCGCGGCAATGGGCACGCAGATAGTCCCCGCCTTCGAGTCGCCGCGCGTCACATTCGCCGCGAACTCGAATTCGCCGCCGAACTGGCGATGCAGGTCCTTGAGCAGCAGATCGAGCGAGCGCTCCGCTCGTTCTGGCGGATAGGCGGGATAGCCGCCATGCAGCGTATGCTCAATGAACTGAATGCCAAGCTGACGATCGAGGAGCGCATGCTCCATGCGGTTCCGGAAGCTCTGGAGGCAGCGGTAGCAAGAAGAATCGCACTGCTCGGGGCACTCCGCGAGCAGCTTGCGCGCGCGCGTGAAAAGTTCGTCCGCGTGCGGGACCAGCCGCGTCGAGAAGCCCGCGCCGCCCGCGAGCGTGTCGTAAAGGAAAATCTCGACCTCGTGGCCAAGCGCACCTTGATCCGTCAGCGCGGGGCGAAATTCCGCCAGCACTTCGCCGGGCTCGATATCCAGCGTCTGACACGCCGCCTTGGCAAGCGCCTCACAGACGGTGCGCAGCGCCGATTCCGCTTCGACGCTTCCGGGGGCAAGCCTGAACGGATCGGTCAGCGGTAGCGAGAACAGCGCGATGTCCGTCTTGAAATCCGTACCGAGAACGACGTGCCCCTTCGCCGCTCCTCCCGGACAGGGGCCTTCCCCATCGCTACGGAACGGCCTTGCATGCGGCTGGGAAAGAAACTCCTCCGGCACCTTCGACGACTCGATGCGCCCGCAGGCGAGGCAATAGTCGTAGCCTTCCTTGTCGATGCCGGTATTCGACACGAGCAGGAATTCGCGCGCATTGAACGCCCGTACGCGGTCGGACACGGGCACCCATCCCTTGTCGGGCTTGGGCGTTTGCATCACGAGCTTCGCGCGTGTTGCCCTTGCTGTTTCGTTGGGCGCGTCTGGCTCGGTCTGCGGCGGCGTGTCGATAGGATGAGCGAACCCGACGGGCCGGAACCACACGCGCGCCGGGCCGAACGAGTTTGGCGTGTTGCAGGCGGGGCAGTTTTCGGTGGAGTTTTCACGCTCTTTGACAAAATCATTGGTGCGCGCGTGCGAGCATACCGCGCACTCGAAATAGAGTTTGCGTTTGCCCCAGGCCGTGCGGCGGTCGGCGTGATAAGGCGAGTAGATCGCCTTGGAAGTGTACTGCTTGCCGTTGATCCAGAGCTGTTTGTTCGGCGCGTATTGCGAGAGCGCGAGCGTCAGTCCCTGTGTCGGCGCGTGTTCGAGCACGGACCTGAACGACGTTGACAGGTCGCGGTTGAAGACGTGAAACGCCACAACGTCCGTCGGGAAGGCGTAACGCGGCACGACGCCCCGATAGAGAAGGCGGTCCAGCAATTTGTCCGTGGCGGGATCGACGACGCGGGCGCTGTCGTCCTTGTCGGTGTCGATCTCGCCATCGGCTTCGTCTTCGGTCTTTTCCGCAGTCTGGGCCTCGCCTTCCGGCTCCTCCTCGCCGGGATCGTAGTCAATGGCCTCGTCGATCGTCGCGATTGCGTCGGACGCCATTTCGGCAATCAGCGTTTGGCGGTCCTGTTTCGAGAGTTCCTGCGGCAGCCACCTTTCAGCGGCCTTGGCAAGGTCTTCCTTGTTGTCGTCCAGCCACTTCGCGAAATCGAAGCGGTTGAGGATCGAGCCGTGCGTCTTGAAGTCGCCGACCTTGCCGAGAACCGAGAAAAGATTCGGGTCCGCGCCCGGCGAAGGCCCAGGAATACGATCCTCATGATATCTTTGCAGCAGGTAGGCCCGCAGGTGGCGGCGCGCGATCTCCGGGTTTTCAAGCGTAAGCCGTGGGTCGATGACGCTGCCCCGGATCATTTCTTCCGGCGCGGTGAAATAATGATCGTCGTGGCTGTCGGCGCTGCCGAACGCGACAACCGTGGCAACGGCATTGGCGCGGCGCCCCGCCCGGCCCGAGCGCTGCTGGTAGTTGGCGCGGCCCGGCGGCATGTTGCGCAGGGCAACGCCCGAAAGCTCGCCGATATCGATGCCCACTTCCATCGTCGTCGTGCTCGAGAGCACGTCGACAGCGGGATCGCCGGGCCGGTCGGCGTCGCGCCAGGCTACGTCAACGTCCTGGAACCTGATCTCGTGCTTCTCCGCGTGCGAAAATGCTTCGTCCGGCTGCGCCGCGCCCAATTGAGCCGTGTGCTCGGCCGCGATGATGGTCATGAGCTGCGGATCGTTCGATTGCAGCGCGTGCGCAATGGGATCGCGGTAGAAGCCGCGCCGCGCCCGGTAAACCTCATCCGTATCGGGATCGAAGTCCTTGATGTCGGCGCTTTCGCAGTCGATGCACGATGTCACAAGGCCAACGGGCCGGTGAACGGACTTGCAGGTGTTGCAGCGCCGCCAGACGCCGCCGACGTGAAGGGATAGGCGCGAGGCAAGAATTCTGTGGCCGCCGCCGCTGGTCTGCTCCGTGAACGTCGTCATGAGCGTCGGCAGCCACTGCTTCTTGAACACGCTTCTCGCCTGCGGCGTAACAAGAACCCGATTCATCGGGTCGAAGGAGCCCTTGTGCGACCGCACTTTGTCGCCCCACCACGAGTCATGCATGTCGGCGAACCAAAGGCCCCGATCGCGGGTCCAGCACCTGATCCAGGCGCGGCAGACGGCGAGCTTGGACTCATCGTCCTCGGCCATGCCGGGCAGATTAGGCAGCTTGACGATCTTCGCGGAATGCACCGTCGCTTCGCCGACGGTTGCGACGGCGAGCGCTTCTAAATCGAGGCCAAGGTTGGTGTGCTTGAGGGCGTCGAGGATCGCCTGCATCAGGCGCTGCGGGCATCTGGATAGAGAGTTCTGAAGCTGAAAGAGTTGCAGCCCCGTTGGCACCGGCCCCGGACTCGGCCCCTCGACTTCGGCAAGCGCTTCGCCGTCGCCCAGCTCCGGGCGCAGCCGGACGCCGAATCTATGAGCGGCGACCAGCACGGCAAGATAGGCATTGTTCAGAACGAGGGTCTTCGAGAAGTCGCCGTCGCTTCGCAGGATTTCGTAGCCAAGCGGGAGCAACGCGCTCACGGCGTCGCGCAGCGAGTAGTTCTGCAATGTGCCTGCAAGCCGCGCCGCCACCTGCCGGGAGTCCGAGAAGATCAGCACTTTCCTGCCGCGCAGCGGCGCGAAGGCGGATTGAGCCTGCGGGCCGGGCGGCTGGATGCGCAGTTGCGAGCCGAGCAGCGCCTGGAACGGTTGGTCACCCTTGGTCTGGTGATCCTGAACGCTGGATTGGCCGTAGCCCGCAGTCTGATCGCAGCAGGCGCAGGGCGCGAACTGGCCGGGCCGCGCGCCGCTTGGGGCTCCGGCCGGTTTCGGTGCCGCCGCTTTTGGCGGGCGCAGAAAGACGGTGCGATAGTTGTCGCCGAGATTGTCGGGATTGAGTTGCCCGGACACGAGATCGTAGTGCGCCGCCTTCGCGCGATCCTCGGAAGGCGGTTCTTCAAGAAGAAGGTCGAGGGGGTGCAGCGCTTCCAGCAGGCCCGCGGCTGTCTCAAGCTTCTCGCCTTCCTTTGCCCAGAGGTAGCGCGGCTGGGAAACGTCGTTGGTGTACGCCCGCGCGTAAGACGTGCCGCAGTGGCGGCAGGTGAAATATTCGAGCACCGGCGCGCCGCAACTGCATCGCTCATGCGGCTGGGAAAACAATCGCCCGGCGGGACTCGGCACGCCGGGCTGCGCGTCCGGGCACTTGTCATCCATGCAAACCCAAAGGCCGGGCAGACCCCGGAAGAAGGAGTGTATCCGGCAGGGCAGAAGACTCGCCTCGCCCTGCTTCTCGCGAGCTCGGCTGCCGAGCGCGAGCAGCGCGGTCATTGCCTTTTCCGCGAGGGCTTCCGGCACGTCCTTCCCGAACACGACGCGAGGCAGTTCCGAAAGACAGATCGCAGCGCGCATCGTCTCGTTCACAAGGCGGTTGAACGGCGGATAGGCGCGCAGCGCCGCGTGAAGCGAGGCGTCAACGTCGTCCGCTGGTGCGGTTCCGCGATAGGCGAGGAAGCTCGCAACGGCGGCCATCTGCTGGCGCGGATCGGACGAATAAAACAGGTCGAGGTCAACCGTCGCCAGCGCGTTGGCGTCGGCCAGGCCGCCAACAGCGGCAGGACTTCTATCAAGAAGATCGCCTGTGATCGGCGTGAATGTTTCAGCAGGCGCTCCGGTAAGCTGCGCGCCGAACGAACCTGCGTTCTTCTTGCCCTCATCGCTAAAGCTGGCGGTCGCGCAAATGACCTGCATGCACTCGGCGGGAATGTTGAGCCGTTCCCTGAGGCGGCGCAGCAGCAGCCCGACCTCCGCGCCCTGCGCGCCGCGATAGAGGTGCGCTTCGTCGAGAACGACCAGCATCTTCTGCTCCGGGCAGGCGTTCAGCCATGCCTTCGTCGCATCGAAGATGGGGCGCTCGATCGGCCGCATCATCATGTACTCAAGCATCGAGTAGTTCGTAATCAGAAGATCGGGCGGCGAAGCATGAACCTCGTGCCGCGTCAGCAGTTCGGCGTCGTGCGGGCGTCGATGGGCGCGCTTCGCCCACGGAGTCGGCGCTTTGCCAAGCCAGTCGGAAACGCTTTCTTTCGTGGGCCATTTGCCGCGCTTTTTTAGGCTATCGAACAGCCGCGCCGCGCGAGCGTCTTCCTCGTTCTCCGAAGAGTTTTCGTAACGCCGGGTGGCGTCCTCGATAGCGCCGAAGAAGTCGCCGATTGAAGCAAGGCGGCTTCCGTCCTTCTTGGCGGTCCGCAGCCCGGCATAGGGTGTGCGGCTGGTGTACCTTGCGAACAGCGCGGGCCGCTGCGCCCACTTCTCGAACAGGGCGACGGTCCGGGGATCGCCGAATAGCGTGCGCAGGCGGCCAAGCTGGTCGTTGACCAGCGCGTTCATCGGATAGAGGACCAGCGCACGAACGGCGTGGTATTTTGCGAACGAGGCGGAATGGTCCCGGGCCTCAATGGCGAACTTGCCGAGGATCGGCAGCAGGAATGATTCCGTCTTGCCGGAGCCGGTCCCGGTCATAATCATGAGATTGCGGTCGCCGCTCAGGGTTTCTTGCAGCGCCTGCAACTGGTGAAGGTAGGGACTCGGGTAGATGACGGGCTTTCCGGCACCGTCATCCGAAAGCGCCCTCAGCACTTCAAGCGCTGCGGCCGGAAGGTTGTCGATCTGCGTGTAGGGCTTCGCGCTTTTGTAGCGGGGCGTCGATTCCAGGTACGGCGCTTGAAAGATGCCGCCCGGCTGCCTCAACAGGGCGCGCCGCTGTTCGACCAGCGCCGGATGGCTGATATGGTACGTGGCCTCGATGTAGTGCGTAAGCGTGAGGCGCAATTCGTCGATTGTCTGCTGGATCGTTGCCGCCGTCATGGCGTCCCCCTTTCGGCGCGCGTGAACCATAGCGCGTCGGCAAGCCATTTGACTTCCGCGTCGGCGCTGGCAGCGGGAAGCTCAAACGCGAAAAGCGCCCCGTGAAACTCAATTCGCTTGCCAACGATGCAAAGCCGCCGCTCCGCCCAGGCCGGTAGCGGAGAAAAGAAAGAGAGTGTGGCGATAGAACCTGCGATCGCGACCGCCACTTGCTGCGGATGCCCCGCCTCCGCATCGAAAGCCGCCTGAAGACGCCAGGCTTCGTCGCAGGCGCGAAACCGGGAATCTCTCGGGTGGATATCGACAAGGCGCTGAACGACTCCGCCGCGCACCTCGGCAAGCGCCCATAGCTTCGCGCCAAATTTCTGCGGCCTTCGGGCGATGAAGAGTCCCGTGTGCTTGCTGTTCAGTGCGGCCCAGCGGCCTTTGTAGTAGGTGACCGGCGAGCCGGCATCGAGAACGTCCACGCCGTCAAGCCGCACCGGTGCTGCCTCGCCCGGGAGTTTCGCCATCCAGGATTTGACGTGATCGGAAGCGGAGGCTGCTGGCGGCGCATGAAGCCAGATGCGCTCGGGCAGCTCGATCACGCCGAGGTCCATCAGCAGGGCGCGGCATCCATCCGCATCTTCGGGATCGATCGTCCGGAGGCCGCTGGCATGATGGACGATGTGGCCTTGCAGCGAGGGCGTGATTTCGTCGCCCGCGACGCCAAGAATCGCAAGTCTGCCGTCGCGGCGTCTCACGAAAGCGGGAGGCGCAGGGCGCAGAAGGCAAGCAGTCTCGCGTTCGGGCTCCTCGCGCATTTCGAGCAAGTCGCCCATTGCGATCAGATCCTCCAGAGCTTGATCGATCTGATCCTTGAGCGCGGCTGGATCGTCGGCGAGCGGTTCGAGAACGGCAGCGGCAAGGTCCCACACGGCTCTGTGCGTACAGGGGGCCGCGATGAACACGGCCCTGCGAAGGGATTGCGCGATGAAGGCGCGGCCGATTGTGTCGCCCGCACGAAAGGGAACGCCAAGCGACCCGGCTATCAGCGCGGTCGCGGTTGGCCGGTCGATGACTAAAACGCCGCTCATGCCGCCTCCGTCACCGCTTGAATGGGCCGAAGGTCGGCCGCGAGACGCGCAAAGTAGGCTCCGAGTATGAGAGGCGAGGCCGCTTTGAGCGAATCGAGTTCACGCCCGCCGGGTAAGTCGGCTTTGCCAATCCGGGAGGGCTGGAAGGCGGCCTTGAGCGCAAGGCGGCAAAGTCCGTCGTCGGCCGCCGCCGGGCAATCCTTGGAGAGATAGACTTTGGCGAGCCGGATGAATTCTGCTTCGGCGGCCGCTCGCTCGGCGTCATAGCGCCAATCGTAGGCGCGCAGTCCGGCGGCAAAGCCGCGCGAATAATAAACGCGCGCGTAAAGCTCGGTGAGGTCAGAGTTGCGAGCGCGGACCTGCTCCGCGTCCCGCTTCCAGTCCTCGCCGCACAGCAACGCCTCAAGCCGCCGCTCAAGGGCGGTCAGCGCATTGCGCCGGGCAATAAACGCCATCGGTCCCATGAGGCGCCGCGCGCCGCGCCACCTCTTGAGCGCGTTGATCAGAGCCTTCGGCTTTGTCGCATTCGAGGAAACCTGCGCCGGAATCGCAAGGTCCGCAAAGTCGCTTACTTGCCGGGGAAGAGCTGTGGCGACGGCCTGGTAGAAATGGTTTTGGTGCTTCGCGACGAAGAGAGCGCCCTTGCCCGGCAACGGCACGCCTTTCAGCGCACTCTCGTATTCAACGGATTGCGGAATGTCGATCGCATCGAGAGCGAAGTGCTGCACGGTTGGCGGGACCTCGGCGTCGGAATCATCTGCGAGCTTAACCGTGTGATCGTCGATGCGGACCCAGCGCAAGGGCTCAGAGTCCTTGTCGAAGGAAATGGCTTCGGAGCCAAACTCGTCGAGCGAAACAAGGAGATCGATGCGCGCGGCGCGGTCGAGACGATCGGCCTTGACGTTGGCGGTGAGTTGATGAACGACGTGTTCTGTCAGCTTTTCGTCGGGAATGGGCGTATTGTATTTCCCGAGTTGATCCTCCTCGAATATCAGCCCGTCCGCGCCGTAAAACCTCGCCGCCAGCTTGATCGTCCGGCCGGGCGGCGCTCTCAGGCGAATGCTCGCTGCGCGGTCGAAAAGTTCGTCAAGCGAGCACTCGCGGGGGTCGGTGGCGAAGGCGATGCCTGCTTTGCCCGCGATAGCGGTTTGCCACGGCATTGATGGGCGAATCTCTATCAGCGTATCTTCCGCCGCGAGATCGCCGCCGGTAGCGGCCCCCAAAGCGCGCACCGTCATCGTGTGTCTGCCCGCCGCGAGCGGCCCCACGCTTATGAGCGTTGATCGGCCGTCTGCGGGCTGCACGCGGACCGGTGCGCCGTCGATGAGGATGAGAAATTCACGAACGGCCAGATCGGCCGTGATGCGAAACATGGGTGTCTCGGAATCCAGGAATAATAGTGCGCCTGTTGCCGCGCTCCACCGGGGCACCAGCCCCAAGGGTTCAACTCGCGCGCTCAGGACATAGCCAAGGCCGAGCGATTTAAGCGCGGCGATCTGGTCGGCCTCAAGCCTCTTCGGAACGTTCAGGAGCCAGAGATGAACCGATGCCGTGCTCGTCTGCTGAAGGGACAAAGCGAGCTTTTGAACAAGTTCGGACGACAACGCATTTGCCGCAGCGAGAAGATATTGCTGGGCGGCGCGCACATGCCGGCCGGCGATCTCAAACGCCGCACCGTCCGCCTGCACCTTTAGAAGCTTCAGGGAGTCTCCGGCAAAGGTAACAAGCTCGCCAATCGCGGCATGCGCCTCCTTCTTCAGATTTTCGAACTCGAAAATGGGAACGGAGGTCGCGGCATAAGCCGGGAGAGATTCCTCGGACTGGCCCGTATATGAGAAGAGCGCACGGCCCGGCGTCCAGCTATCGCCCTTTCCCTTCGGGCGAAAGCGCGTGCGCGCCTGCTCGAAATCGCGGGGAGAGAAGCCCGCCTGTCGCAAGGGTGTGGCGAGATCAGGGACGGCGATTGAAAGACTCCAGCGTCCTTCTTCAAGCGGTCGCGCGAGCAGGCGCGGCTGATCTTTGCGCGTGACCGGCGCGGCTTGAGTGTGATCCCTGGGCCTCGCGATGAAGCCCGGCTTGTGCGAATTGACAAAGCGGGCGTCGCGCAGCACGCGCCGCGTTTCGCGAAGGCGGTTGCCGGAATGCCCGATACGCTCGATGTCCAAGACGATCCGGCCCAGCGTTTCGCGTTCGATCGGCGCAACGGCGTCGGCAACCTGTTCGAGGCCGACCGCCATCACGATCCGCGCCGTGAGGGTTTTCTGCTGCAGAAAACCCTCAAAGCGCGCTGAATTTCCATAGTAGCGATCGCTCAGCAGGTCGCCGATTTCATCGAGCGTGAGTTCGCCGCTTCGCGCCAATGTATGGCGCAGCTCATAAAGGTGGTCTGAGAAATGCCGCTGCAAGTAGCGCGGCAGGATTGCCTGCGTGATCGGCCAGGCGATGATCGGAAACTGCTTTGCCCACCGCCCCGAGGGCGCGATGCTCCGGTATTCGGCGGCAAAACGCTTGTACCAGTCGCGGATTTGATTGCGGCTTCCAAAATGCGGCCAGGAGGGAAAGGCGTCGGCGAAGGAATCCCAGTATTCCGCGCCGTCGTAACCGTAGCCGACCTCGGCGGCAGCCGCGATCCAGACGAGCCAGTGCGCGGAGTCCGCGCGGCGCGCCGACTCCAAGTGACTGTTCAGAAGGCGTCGGGCCGTCGCGCGCTCCTCCGCACTTAGGCCATGCTCGATCGCATAGACGGAATAATTCTCCGCCGACCGCAGATCGCTCAAGCGGGCGTAGTGTGAAGCAAGGCGTTCCTGAAATGCCCCTAGCTCCACTCCATGTCCTCGACTCTGCCTTGAGTTAGGCTACGTTGCGTTTGGCCTCGGTGATCGGCTCCCCACGGATCAAACGCGGTATGTCCTCACGCTTCCATGATGCGAACTCGCCTCGCGTCAGAGCGCGCGGCTCGATCCACCGCTTGCGGGCGAGTTCGGAAATCTCCCCTGCCGTTAGCAGTGTCGAGAGATCGGGCCTGCCTTTACCTGTCGCGAGAATCCGGCGGGCGTTCTTGGCGAGGGCGCAGACGAACACCTCCCGCTGAATGCCGTGCTTGAGAACGGACTCGTTGATTCCAAGTTGGCCCAGCGCCGCACGAATCGTACGTAAGCGCCAGTTCGGGCCTTGGCCGAACCTGTGGCGATCCGCATACGGATGCTTTGCGAGGCGCAAATAATCGCGCAGTTGGGCAAACAGGTCATCGGTGATGTGAAAATGTCCCCACCCAACGGTGTAGCCAATTGATTCGTAGTAGCCGACGCCATCCAACTTGAGTCTGTTGTAAAGCGATGACCGACCCATGGACGAACTCGTCGTCACCGCCAGCAGTCTGGCGCGCTTTTCTTCGCCGGAAATTATTCCTGTCGTGCCACCGTACGTGCGAGTGAAGTCGTCATAGACATCGCGAGAGCGAACAAGGCAGGCGACCGCCTTACCGCCGAGAAGCATGTTGTATGGCGGAACAGCGCCCAGCACATACGCGTCAAGCACATTCACCAACCGGCTAGATCGGTCTTGCGCGGTCCACCCGATAAGGTTGTCCCGAACAGAGAGATTGAAGACAGGATCGCCGAGCGCGAAGAGCCCTGCAAGCCTGTCGTGCCCCTCGTCCCACACTAGGTAGCGGAGCCGACGCCCATAGCCGTTCGATACCGGAACGGACCAGGTAAGTGTCGCGATGCGAAAGAGATCGGAATCAAACGTGCCCGATTTGATGCGCCTTAGAGACAACCGTATTTTCGACGGGTCGATTTCTTGTCCGTCCGCGAAATGCGAGAGCGCGCGCGGCAGTGATTCCGTGAGCAGGGACTGGCTCGCGCTATTTCGTTCCTCGCGCTGCACGCGATGGAGTTGCCGGACCGATTCTTTCCCGGTATCCGCAAGAGCTAGAGTGCCATCAAGGCCTTTGGAAAATCCGAGTCGAGTGAAGTGGGTTCGAATCTTCCTCTTTAGCTTGGCTTCTGGCGTGAATATTCGAGCGACGGGAGCCACCTTCACGCGTCGGAGCTTTTTCTTTGGATTTGACTTGTTCACGCTCCCTCACCAAGTTCATCTACCGCAAGTAAAGAATAGTGCCATATCACGTTACGATTGTGCCGCTAGAGCGGAATCCGACCTGAAGTGCTACTCTTAGGGAGCGGGTTCCCTCGCGCGGCCGAGCCCCCTTCCGTTCGGAGCAAGGCGCGGCTTGAGGTTAGAGACGGAGCCTTCGGATGGACCGGCCTCCCGGTGCCCCAGGCCAGCCGGCGCCTGCTTGCCCCCGAATTAGAAACTCCAGGTTACCTCGCCGGCCCCGCCCGGCTCCTCGCGAACTCCCAGGCCATGCCGTTCGCACGCAACAATCCGACGACTCCCATTCCCCGGCGCTGTTCGAGAACGTCGCGCCAGGGAACAAGCGTAAATTCTTTCGAGCGCTCGATCAGCGCGAAACGGCCGGCCGACAGCTCGATCGGTCGGCGGTAGACACCCTCGATTCGGTCCCCAAATTCTGCCGGCGCGTATTGCTTTCCAAGGTCTCGCGCCAGACGGGTCGCGGCGTCGCCAATCGCGTGGTGAGCGAGAACCCGCAGACGGTCGCGGTCGATGGCGAAGCCTTCTTCTCCTTCCCGGCCAATTCCCTGAGCAAGAAGCCAGCGGCGTCTGACAGCGAGGGCGTCCGCGACCTCGGCGCCAAAGCCGTGGCGGTGATCAATATTGGATCGGCTTTCGAGGGCGTCGTCGAGAAATGTCACCGCGTGTGCGTTCGGCAACTGGCCGAGCGCCACCCAGGAAAGGACGCGGACGCGCGCGGCTGATTGGTCGCCTTCGTAAGCCGCCGCGCGCTCGAGATAGTCATTTGGCACGCGCCAGGTTCCATCGGGATTGCGATCGACGATGCCGACGCGCCGCAGCGCCTCAAGCCGACGCTTGTGCGCCAAGCGGAATGCAGCTGAGGCCGATGGGTCGTCGGCGGCATGAAGATCATCGGAATAAAGGCCGGCGCGGCGGTCGGCGATCGCGGCGATGGTGAGATCGACTTTTCGGGGACTTGGAGCCGCCCGCGTAGCCTCAATGATAGCGCCCTTCGGCGGCGCCGCGCCGGGAGAAAAATCGACGGGCACGCGCCATTGATGACCATCGTCGCCTTCGAGGGCGAGGAAGCGCCGATCGTGACCGTCATCGAGCGCCCCGGCGCCGGCGATGCGACCGATGATTCGGGTTACCGATTTGTCGGCCTCAAAGTCCCTGACATTCGCCGGCGCGAGCCTGTCGCCGAGTTCGGCGCCCATCGAGCGAATGATGTCGCCGCGACGCCCTGCCTCTCGCAGCGTCTGCTCCATCTCGGGCTGAAGCCGCCAGCCGTCCCTGTCGCGCCGCGCAAGGTGCATCCTTTCGAGCGTTCGGAGACGGGCGGCGAGCAGCTTTGATTCGTATCGGTCGTAGGGCGTCCGCGGCCGATCAAATCGGATCGGGCCGGCACCAGCGCGGCGACCGAGTTCGCGATCGAGTCCGGTGAAAGCTTCGCGCTCGACTTCTACGTAACGAGCGTGCGCGATTTCGATGTCGCTGCGGGGTCCCAATTCGACGGTCGCGAGCTCCTCGGCGCGGCCCCGAAACCCATGGGTGATGTAGCTCCTGGCGATGACGAGATCCCCGCCGTCATCGGCCTTTCCACGCAGGACGATGTGGACATGCGGATGATCGGTGTCAAAGTGATTGACGGCGACCCAGTCGAGGCGCGTTCCAAGATCCTTCTCGGCGGCCGCCATCAGGTCGCGCGTGAACCCGTCGAGGCTTTCGAGTTGGCTGGCGTCCTCCGGTGACACGATGATGCGGAATTGATGGCGGTCATCCTTGCCGTCTTGCAGAAAGGCGGCGCCATCCGCCGCGTCCGCACCGGGACCATAGAGCTTGCCGGGCGCGCCATCCCGGTCGGCGCCGTCCCGCTGGATGTACCGCAGGTGCGCCCGCGCCTTGGCGAGGCCCTTGCCCCCTAGTCGGACCGACCGGATTTTGACGGCGACCCGCCGCGTGCGGAGTTTCGCGAAGGGATGCACCCTCGCCGCGAATGCCGCGCCGAGCCCTGAGCCGCGCCCGATGCGCTTGCCGGTGAAGCGCGAGCCTGAGCGCCTGGCGAAGGCGCCGGGCGTCGCTTTTTCGATCGCCGCGTAGAGCTTTCCGATATAGCGCTTCGACGCGGCGCCTTTGGCGCTGCGAATGCGCCCGAGGCGAGGACGGAACTCGTCTTCAGCGCGCGTCATGAGGCTCTGCACCGTTCTGCACCGGGAAAATCCCGGATGGTGCAGAAGAAACGACGTGCAGACTGGAATCGGGGCCATCTGTGCACCGGCCCTTTGATCTTGCTATTCTTCCTCCGTACCTCAATCATCTGTTCTCCTTCCAAACCTGGATGGGGACCGCGACGCCGACCACATCGTTACTTTTCGTCGCGCCGAAATACCGCCCGTCGAGCGATTTCTCGTGGGGATTCAGGAGAAACATCTCATCGGATTTCAGCGTGAAGCAGCCGCTCCAGACCGGCATTTTTCGGCCCACGGAGTCCATAAAAAGCGCATCGGCGACGTGAATTTTCGCGACGAGAATCGCCTGATTTTGACGGCAGACTTCATCGCCGGGAAGGGCCGCCACCCGCTTGATGAGGGGTATTTTCGGCGGGAGATAGCCGCGCTCCGTGATGAAGCCTTCGAGGCCCGGCTCGGGTTCTACGAGCACGAAATCGCCGATCCGCGGGCGAGTTCCGACCTTGATTGCGTAGAGCCCGATCGGGGCGCTCGCCGAGGCGTTCCATACGAACCGCGGCGTGAATTCGTGATCCATGGCGAGCCCCAGCACAGCGATTGAAACCGCGCCGGCCGTCATTGGAAGCAGGCGGCAAGACTTCATTCGTCTTCCCGCAACGCCGGGCCTCGGAAGCGCCTTTTTCCAGACCAGCGATCGAGATCGTCGCGATGATAGACGACGCGAGCGCCATGCTTCCGGTACGCCGGCCCGTCGCCGCTGATGCGATAGGATTGAAGAACGCGGCGGCTGATCCGCA
>JBEBFW010000259.1:0-4430 GCA_040081755.1 Parvularculaceae bacterium | reverse complement strand
ACGCCTGAAGACCGCCTTCGACCTCACCTTCGCGATGACGCCGCAGGCGATCGGCGAGGATTATTGCGTCAACGCCCTCGGCATGCCGGAGTCTCGCGCGCCGCGGCCCCTCGTAGATGACGAGACGCACCGAGTTCGAGCCGATGTCGATGACGGCCCGTCGCCCTGATTTTTCCGCCGCCGTTGCGCTCACACCGCCCCTCACCCGCCGCGAGGGTTCTTTTAGGGATCGCCGCCGCCGGGCTCAATCTAGGAAAGCGCTTTTGGCCGGCTCGTTTCGAGCGCCGCCCCGCGGCCGGAAAGGCTCGGATTGATCATCATGTAGGTGTGGACGTTGAACGGCGTCTGGCCCTGCGGGGCGCGGATGCGTTCATAATCGCCGCCGGGATTGAGCCGCCAACTCTGCGCCTCATCGAGGAGATTGGCGACCAGAATCTGTTCGAGCACCTGGCTGTGCACGGTCGGATTCTCGATCGGACACAACACTTCGACGCGCCGGTTGAGATTTCGCGGCATCAGGTCGGCCGAGGCGATGAAGAGCGGCGCCTGGTCGTGCGGCAGGGCCTTGCCGCCGCCGAAGCAATAGATGCGCGCATGCTCGAGGAAGCGCCCCACGATGCTCTTGACGCGGATGTTGTCTGAAAGACCGGGAACCCCGGGCCGCAGGCAGCAGACGCCGCGCACGATGAGATCGATCCGGACTCCGGCCATGCTCGCTTCATAGAGCTTGTCGATGACGACGCCGTCGACGAGAGCATTCATCTTCGCCCAGATGGCGGCCGGGCGCCCCGCCTTCGCATGCCTGATCTCGTCGTCGATCAGGGCCGCGATCTTCTGGCGCAGATTGATGGGCGCGACCGAGAATTTCTCGAAGGACTCCGGGCGGGCGGTCGAGGTGACGAAATTGAACACCTTCGCCGCATCCCGGCCGATCGCCGGGTCGCAAGTGAAGAGCGACAGGTCGGTGTATATGCGCGCCGTCACCGAGTGATAGTTGCCGGTGCCGACATGGGCGTAGGTTCGAACGCCGCCGCTTTCCTCGCGCACGACCAGGCTCAGCTTGGCGTGCGTCTTGTAATCGACGAATCCGTAGACGACGTTGACGCCGGCGCGCTCAAGAGCGCGCGCCCAATGGATGTTCGCCTCTTCGTCGAAGCGGGCCTTCAACTCGACCAGCGCGGTGACGTTCTTGCCGTTTTCAGCGGCTTCGATCAGCGCCTGCACGATCGGCGATTGCTTGGAGGTGCGATAGAGCGTCTGCTTCACCGCAATCACATTGGGGTCGGCGGCCGCCTGCTTCAGGAACTGAACGACGACGTCGAATGACTCGTAAGGGTGATGGACCAGAATGTCCTTCGCCCGAATGGCCGAGAAGCAATCTCCGCCATGCTCACGAATGCGCTCGGGGAAGCGCGGCTCATGAGGAGGAAACTGCAGATCGAGACGCTCGGGCGCGATGAGTTCGGAGGTCTGCGCGAGACCGAGAAGACCATCGACGAGCACAAAATCCTGCGCCGGCGCCTGCAGCTTTTCGCGGATCAGGGCCTGCAAGGCGGGCGGCGTCGAGGCCTCGACCTTGACGCGGATGACGTCGCCGCGGCGCCGGCGCTTGATCAGCGATTCGAAAACGCGGACGAGGTCCTCGGCTTCCTCTTCGATTTCGACGTCGGAATCTCTCAGAACCCGGAACGCGCCGTGCGCGACAATCTCGTAGCCCGGAAAGAGATGGCCGATGCACGAGACAATCACCTTTTCGAGGGCCACAAAGCGCAAGCGCCGCGGATCGCCGCCGGGCGGCGTCGGAAGGCGCATGAAGCGGCTGATTTTCACCGGCAGCGGCAGGAGCGCGGTCAAGACGCCGCCGTCCCGGCGCCTCATGCTGAGGCAAAGAACGAAGCCCAGATTTTGAACGAACGGAAACGGATGCGCCGGGTCGAGCGCCACCGGCGTCACCACCGGAAAGATGTTCCGCAGGAATTCGGCTTCGATCCACTGGGCCTCGGCGGCGCTGAGCTCGTTCGTGTCGAGAACCTCGAGGCCTGCCTGCCTCAGTTGCGGAAGCAGATCGCGCCAGCATTTCTGCTGGCGTTCCATCAGCGCCATGGCGTCGCGGTTGATGAGCGTGAGCTGCTCCGCCGGCGTCAGGCCCTCCTGGCTCGGCGTGGCGACGCCCTCGCGCAACTGCCCGCGCAGGCCGGCGACGCGCACAGTGTAGAATTCATCGAGGTTGCTCGACGAAATCGACAGGAACCTGACCCGTTCGAGAAGCGGGTGGCGCTCGTTCAGCGCTTCATCGAGCACGCGGTTGTTGAAAGCGAGCCAGGACAGTTCGCGGTTTATGAACCGCGCCGGAGATTTCAGATCGATATGCGGCGCAGCCGGCCGGAGCGCCGCGCCCAAAGGCTGCTGCTCGCGGGGAAAGGTCGGCGCGTCGTCGGGAGGGGGCAAGAGAGCGGTTCCGTTTGTCGGCTTGGCTTAACTTATGCCTGCGAGGGGCCTTCAAAAAGGTTTTCTATCGTTCTTTTTGCAAGCGCGAAGTTGATCGGCTCGCCGAGATGCGCGGCGGCGGCGGCGGCGGCGGCGAATGCGGCGGCCGCGGCGAAGGTCCTTGGAATTCGCGGGGCGACAAAAGCGGCGAAATCCTCGGGGATGCGCAGCCGTCGCGAGGTGAAATGCTGGGCGAGCACGGCGGCGAGCAGGGGTTCGTCCGGGTCGCCAAGCTCGGCGCGCGGCATCGCTTCGAGCCGGGTTTCGAGATCGTTAAGGCCCTTCGCCCAGGTTCGCGGCCGTCCCTCGCCTGCAAAAACGGTCGACGCGCCCTGCTCCTTCCTCAGCTCCACAAGTCTCAGGAATTCCAGCGAGTCGCCCGCACCCTCGCAATTGTTGAGCGCCAGCACGCCGTCGGTCGCGCTCGCGAATGCTTCGCCTACTGTATAAACGATCCGCCCGGCTCCGAGAACCGCATGCAGGAGATGGGTCTTCCCCGCGCCCTTCGAGCCGCAAAGCGCCAGAGAGAGCTCGCCCGATTCGAGGCCCGATTCGAGGAACGCCCGCGTCAGCTCGACCGCTTGCCGATTGGCGTCGGTGATCAAATAGTTCGCAGGATGATAGACCCGCGCCGGCTCGGGCAGAGCGAGCGACATCTGCCGCTGCCGTGCGGCGGCCGCGTCCGTGCTCATACGCTTCAGCTGACCTTACTGCGGCTGTTCGATCTTGGTCTCGGGCGCTGCCGTCGCCGGCGCCGCATCGACGGCGTGATCGATGCGCGGCGCCGCCGGGTCCTCGCGATTGAAGTTGCCGTCGCTGTAGACGCGGCGGAGCGCACTGCTCCCGCGGAGCTGACCGGCGCGCGTCGGCGTCGCCAAAAACCATCTCTGACGGTCCTCGGTCCAGAACGTGACGCCGTAGTTCTCCATGGCGACAGCGAGGCGCTGGGGATCGCCGAACACCTTGAGGCGCATCTCGGCGCCGCGCGGCGAGAGCGCGAAGACCTGTACCGAGCCGACGAGAGGCGTCGCTATCAGGCCCGCGCGGATCTTCGTCCAGTCGGCGAGCGAATCGAAGAACGCCGTCGTTTCGAGAACGCCCTCATGCGAGTGGTCGATCAGCGTGCGGCTCTTCCAGGCGCTCGCATATTTGGCGATCGCGCCTTCGATGGCTTTGTCGGCGAGGCTCGGAAAATTCCCCGAAACCTCGCTGAATGTCGCTTGCGCCAGCACTTCGCCGACCTTGGCGGGGGTCACATCGCGCGTGCCGCCAACCGTCGGCGCGTCAGCGCCCTGAAAGGCGATCATGGTCGGATCGATCTCGGCTTCCGCCGCGGGCGCATCGGTCTCGCGAAAACCGTTGACGAGCTTCACGGTCAGCTGGTCCTGGCCGCCCGACTGTTTCAGACGCGCATGCGCGAGGATGACCTGGCTCACATTGTAGCGATCGGCCATCGCCTGCAGGCGCCCGGCGTCAAGCGCGAGGGCCTGGCTCGCGGAAATCGACGACGCGTCCTCGACATCGCCCAATGGCGCAGACATGGGCGTCAGTTCGTTGACGTAGGGCCGCGATTTCCACGCGGCCATCCACGGATTGTTCGCCTCCCAGAGATAGGCGCCTTTGTCGGTCTCGAGGACCGGAATGACCAGCGCCTTTCGCGTCTGCGTTTCGCTGTAGGGGATGCGTGCGTTCTTCAGGAGGCGCCGCACGGCGTCCGGCTTGAATCGATAGGTGATGAATGCGCGGTATGTCGTCGCCGAGTTTTTCTCGGAGTAGACCTCGAAGCTCGACTCCAGCCCTTCGAGCGAGTTGTCCGTCAGCGAGATCGCGGATTTGCCCAGCGACGGATCGCCACCGGCCGTCGCCGCTTCGCCGCGAACGAGGCGTGGCAGATAGGTCCAGTCCTCTTCGATGGTGAGGCGGCGCAGCAGAATATCGACGGC
>JBEBFW010000050.1:0-16088 GCA_040081755.1 Parvularculaceae bacterium | reverse complement strand
GCTGAAGGCGCTCGCCGGGCGCGCGGCCTGAGGGAGCCCTCCCGCATGGAACAGGCCGAAGCCGACAACAGCAGCGCGACCGACAGCGCCGCGATCCCCGATGCCCTTCCTTCGGATTCGATGTTAGGCTCGCCCCGACGGCTGAGTTTCAGGGCCCCCATGAAGGCGGCATTCTACGGCGGCGGCGCGGCTGCGGTTGCGATTCTGGCGATCGCGGCGGTGCGCCTCGGCGCCGGCGGCGATTTCGATTACGCAGCCTCAACCGAAAAGGCGCAGCAGGCCATTCTCGACGAGATGGCGTCGGCTCTCGAATACGGGCTCGTCCGCTCGACCGGCGGGGCAGTCGCCGTGCGCGAGGCGACGGGCGACGCCGGCACGGATTCCCTCGCCGTGTTCGCGCAGTATATCGATCGACGCTATGAAGGCGCGACGGAGGAGCAGGTCGATCTCGCCCGCACCGCGCTCTACCAGAACAACTGCAACCAGCTCTCGACCCGCAAGATGATCGCCGGCGGCGTCGCCATCCGCTTCGCCATTGCAAGGCCGAGCGGGGCGCCGCTGATCGACGTGCAGTTCGACCAGGCGAGCTGCGCCCCTTTCGTGCGGGCGAGCGTCGGCTGAAGCGCGCAGCCAAAAAGCGCTCGTCCAGCCGCGTGTTGGTAGTGTCCTTGGACACTACCTGCGTGTTGACAATCGTAACACATTAGGCGATAGTGGCGCATGGCTGAAAGCTCGACGCTCGCCGAAGTGAACATCCATCTGCGCGCGCGCTCGGTGGATCGCGACCTCATCGATCAGGCTGCTGAGCTTGTCGGCGCCAACAGGTCCCAGTTCATGCTGTCTTCGGCCCTGAAGGAAGCAAAGACCATTCTTCTCGATCAGTCGAGCATTCTCGTCGATGCGCGGGCGTTCCAGGAAATCATGGATTGGATGGATCGTGCGCCGACCAAGGCTGAGACCGAAGGCATGTTTCGTCTGAAGCGGGTCAAGGCGCGCAAGCCGCGTGGGTGAGGCGGCGTCCCGGTTCGATTCGCCGACCCTGCTGACCGAGCGCCACAACAGCGCCGCCTTCGACTCTGGTGAACCGACGCTGGACGATTGGTTGCGCCAGCGCGCCCTCGAAAATCAACGTCTCGCGGCCAGCCGAACTTATGTCGTTTCTCCAGCCGGCTCGATGGACATCTGCGGGTACGCCGCCCTGTCCATGGGCCAGGTTCTCGCGCGCGAAACCGTGGGCTCCATGCGTCGGAACATACCGGCGCAGATACCGTCGATTTTGCTGGGGCGCCTCGCCATCGATCGGAACAGTCAGGGAAAAGGTCTCGGGCGGTTGCTGCTTGCCGACGTCGTCGCCCGATCGCAGCGGGCTTCCCGTGAGGTGTCGGCGCGGCTCATCATTGTGCACGCCATCTCCCCTGCGGCCGAAGCCTTCTATCTACATCACGGCTTCACGCGGCTGCCGGTGGAAACGCCGACTCTGGCTCTCGATCTGGTGAAACTGGGAAGGTTCTAATCCGTCGCGGCAAGGGGAGATCACGCCATGTTGCTGCGCACAATTGACCCGCTTCCCCAAGGCGCCTAACTAGCCGCGCGCAAGCGAGGCGGTCCATGGCGGGAAAATCAAGCTATCATCGCGAGGAGCTGCTCCAGTGCGGGTGGAACGGTCTCAGAGGCCCCGGCACGGCGCAACTGCCCGTGCCGCCCATGCTCATGTTCGACCGCATCACCGAGATCAGCACCGAAGGCGGCGCCTATGGCAAGGGACGCATGGTCGCCGAACTCGACGTCAATCCCCTGCTCTGGTTTTTCCAGTGCCACTTCCCAAATGATCCGGTGATGCCAGGGTGCCTCGGGCTCGACGCCCTCTGGCAGATGGTCGGGTTCTACCTCACCTGGCTGGAACTGCCGGGCGCGGGGCGTGCGCTCGGCTGCGGCGAAGTGAAGTTCATCGGACAGGTGACTCCCGACGTGAAAGTCGTGCGATACGAAATTGACATAAGGCGCGTGATGGCCCGCTCTCTGGTGCTCGGCATCGCCGAAGGGCGCCTCCTTGCGGACGGCAAGCAGATTTACGAGGCTAAGGACCTGAGGGTCGGCTTGTTCTCGCGCGAGCAGTTGAAAGCCGGCGCAGCGAGCGCCTGAAAGGATCATCCGCATGCGGCGCGTCGCAATCACCGGCCTTGGCGTCGTCTCCTCCATCGGCTCGAATGTCGATGAGGTGACGAAGGCGCTGAAGGAAAGCCGGTCGGGCGTCTCGTTCTCGCCGCAGTTCGCGGAGATGGGCTTCCGTTCGCAGGTCTGGGCGCGTCCCAAGCTCGACGTCGAGGAAAGGCTCGACCGCAAGACGCGCCGCTTCATGGGCGAGGGCGCGGCCTGGAATTACATCGCCATGCAGGAGGCGATCGCGGATGCGGGGTTCGGCCCGCGGGACATCATCGATCCGATGACCGGCATCATCATGGGCTCGGGCGGGCCTTCGACGCGAACCATCGTCGAAGCGGCGGACAAGACGCGCGAGACGAAGAGCACCCGAAAAATCCTGCCGACGCTGGTGCCGAAAGCCATGTCGTCGACCGCGTCGGCGACGCTGGCGACGGCCTTCGAGATCAAGGGAATCAACTATTCCATTTCGTCCGCCTGCGCCACATCCGTGCATTGCATCGGCGCGGGGGCCGAGCAGATCGAGATGGGCAAGCAGGACGTCGTATTCGCCGGCGGCAGCGAGGAGCTCGACTGGACGATCTCCAATCTCTTCGACGCCATGGGCGCGATGACCTCGAAATTCAACGACCGGCCTGAAGTCGCTTCGCGCGCCTATGACAAGAATCGCGACGGGTTCGTCATCGCCGGGGGCGCGGGCGTCGTCGTGCTCGAGGAAATGTCGCGGGCCAAAGCCCGCGGCGCGACGATTTACGGAGAGATCGTCGGCTACGGCGCCAATTCCGACGGCGCCGACATGGTCCAGCCCTCCGGCGAAGGCGCGGTCAGATGCATGCGTCTCGCGCTCGAGAAGGTTCGCCAGCCGATCGACTACATCAACACGCACGGCACTTCGACGCCGATCGGCGACTTGAGGGAGACCGAGGCGATCCGCGAAGTGTTCGGGCGGAAGATTCCGCCCTTCTCTTCGACCAAATCCCTGACCGGGCACTCGCTGGGCGCCACGGGCGCGCAAGAGACCATCTATTCCCTTCTGATGATGAAGCACAGGTTCCTGGCCGCCTCGGCCCATATCGAGGAGATCGACCCCGCTTTCGCCGATCTGCCGATCGTCCGCAAGCGGATCGACGACGCGAAGATCGACTGCTTTTTGACCAACAGTTTCGGCTTCGGCGGCACCAATGGATGCCTCGTCGTGGCGCGGGCCGGGTGATCGCGGTTTCAAAGTTGCGCGAGTCGGATTCCGCGCGGCGGCAATCAACTGACAACGATTTCGAGAAGCCTGGTCCCCACATGCGTCGCAGAACAGCATCCTTCGCGACGGCCCGCTCACTCGCGGAGACGAAGTCTGCGTTGACCGGCGGGCCTCCTCAGGGTGAGGCCTTTTTTGCGGTCAACGATGCAGGCCTCATCCTGAGGAGGCCCGCCCATCAGCCTGCGATGCGCTCTCAGCAGCGAGCGGGCCGTCGCGAAGGATGCTGTTCTGCGATCGGAACAAGCCAGTCCGCGGTAATCATTGCGTCTGACGCATAAGCAAGGAGAAGGCCCTTCATGACTGAAGACGTATTTCCCGCCGGCGAACTGATGAGAGGCAAACGCGGCCTCATCATGGGCGTCGCCAACAAGAACTCGATCGCCTGGGCGATCGCGCAGCAACTCGCCGCTCAAGGGGCGGAGATCGCCTTCACCTATATCAACGAGGCGATGGAGCGGCGCGTGCGCCCGCTCGCCGAGTCGCTCGGCGCGAAGATCATTCTCGAATGCGACGTCCTCAAGGACGAATCGATGGACAAGGCGTTCGCGACGGTCGCCAGGGCCTGGCCGACGCTCGATTTTCTCGTGCACGCCATCGCCTTCACGGACAAGGCGGCCCTTGAGGGCTCCTTCGTCGAGAACACGACGCGCCAGGTCTTCAAGGACACCATGGACGTCTCGGCGTTTTCCTTCGTCGATGCGGCGAAGCGCGCATCGAAACTGATGCCGAATGGCGGCGCAATGGTGACGCTGACCTATCTCGGGGCCGAGCGCACCATTCCGAACTACAATGTCATGGGCGTCGCCAAGGCGGCGCTTGAGGCCTCGACCCGCTACATCGCGCGCGACTTGGGTCCCGCGCAGATTCGCGTCAACGCCATCTCGGCGGGGCCGATCAAGACGCTCGCCGCCGCGGGCATTTCGTCCGGGCGCCACATGTTCTCGTTCAACCGCATGGCCTCGCCCTTGCGCGACGACACGGATGTGCGCGGCGTCGCCGGCGCAGCGCTCTACCTCCTCTCCGATCTCGGGCTGTCCTGCACGGGAGAGGTTCTCCATGTCGATGCGGGCTTCCACATTGTCGGCATGCCGGAGGAAGCGGCGCTGAAGGAATAGGCCCGCGAGCACGCGATCTTCCGCTTACGAATTATCAGCCAACGGCCGACCGCGGCGGCGCCTTGTTCGCCGACGGCGTGGGCGCGATTTCGGCCCGCGGCAGCGGCGTTCCCGGCGGCCGACCGGCGCAAATCGCGCAGGACCTTGATTCCAGAGGCAAATTCCGTTTTTCCGCCTACGGATGTATGCTTGAGGCGACGGCAACTCCGGCGTGCAAACGAACGGCATGATGTATCAAAAGCACCAAGCTATGGCTGAGACATGGGCACAAAAACCGGACGCGATCCGACAAAAAGGACCGGCGCACCCTTAATTTGCGCGCCTTGTGTAAGGCCAAATTCGGCCGGGAGCGCGTCGTCCCGAAACTCGATGTCGGCGGCCACCAGCGCTTGCCTTATTGGTGCTGCGTCTGCCGAGCGATCATCTAGGACAATCCCGAATTGTAACCACAGGTTGTTCTGGGACGCGATTGGCATGAACTCCCAGCGCGCGGCCTCAAACCCTTGCGTAATTTGCATTGCCAATGATTGCGCCTCTGGGTCGCCCAAAACCCAAACGACGTTTATTCGGCCGGTCGTCTCCCGGAGAGCTGCATCAAGCGCGGCTCTTTGGCTCGGCGAAATCGTGCGCCAGACAACGGCCGCCCTCACGCGCGCGGCTTCAATGCGTGCGTTGTTGGCGGCAAGTTCAAGGGATGCGGCGCGTTCATTCGCGCGGGCCAAATCGGCACGAGCGACAGTTGTCTCTTTCTCGAGGGAAGCCGCAAGGGCGCGGGCTTGGCTTGCATCCCGCTCGGCAGTGGCGGCGCGACTGAGAATTTCGGCTTGTGCCTTTCTTGCCTCGGCGCCGTCGCGTTCGGCATTTGCCGCCCTCTCTGCGGCCGCAGCAATCTTGGCACCCGCCGCCGCTGCATCCTTTTCCAACTCCGCAGATTTTAAGATTGCTTCGCCCGCAGCCTTATTGGCCTCGCCAGCTACCCGTTCATTTTCGGCCGTTTTTGCGTCTGCATATCGCCCCTTAATTTCAGAAACAGTGATCTGTGCCCATGCTGCGATAGCGACCACGATGGCTGAACCGATAACGAATGCGTTGGCGAGCCGCGACGCAAACTCCACATTGTCCGGAGTGATTTCAAAGAAGAGCATTTTTTCTGCTCTTCCTTGGCTGGCGCTTTTGGCTGTGCTGGGAGCGTGGTTCATATCCGAGGTGAGGGCCGCCGTGCGCGAATGGCGCAAATTGCGAAGCCGCCCACGCTAATTCAACCTGAGCGCTTCGCAACCAATCGCCTCTAGGCATTGGACAAGGAACCCCGCTGAGAAGCCGCCCCGGCTTATCTTGTTGGAGAGATTCCGGGCAGTGTCCTCTACCCCTATGGCGGCCAGCTTTTGCGCCAGCTCCTCATAGCTCAAGTTCCGCCGGGCGATTTCAGCCCGTAGCAGTCCCTTCGCCTTATCCTGGTATCGCCGGTCAATGTCTTCCATGGGCCGTCCTCATATCCGATGACAAATTGTCGATAATGAGGAAATAGCCCTTGATATGGTGATGCACAACCCCCAAATACGATGCGTAGTCATCGAATATGGGGATTACGATGTCTCAGCACTTCCTCCTTTCCGCCGCCGCCCGGACCTTGAAGCTCAAGGACATCTACAAGGCGGGCGAAGAAGCGGCCTACGCCAAGTTCTGCGGCCTTCGCTGGCCGTATCCGGCGGGCGAGCCGGTGTGCCCGCGCTGCGGCGGCTTGGACGCCTATCGCATCACCACGCGCCGCAAGTTCAAGTGCAAGGCGTGCTCGCACCAATTCAGCGTCACGTCGGGGACGATCTTCGCGAGCCGCAAGCTCGCCTTCGTCGATATGCTCGCCGCGATCTGCATCATCGCGAACGCCGCGAAGGGCCTTTCGGCGCTGCAACTTTCGCGCGACGTGGGCGTCCAATACAAAACGGCCTTCGTGCTCGCGCACAAAATCCGCGAAGCGCTGGCCGCCGAAACCGAGCACATGAAACTGTCGGGAGTCGTCGAAATTGACGGGTGCCACATCGGGGGCAAAATCCGCCCCGCGAGCATGGAAGCCGACCGCGTTGATCGTCGGCTTGCGGAACATCAAACCGGCAAGCGCCGCGTCGTCATCGCCCTTCGCCAGCGCAAGGGCCGCACGCTGACCTTCGTTCGCAATTCGGAAGCCGATGGCGTCGAGATCGCCCGTGACCGCATCGCACCGGAAGCCTCAGTGATGGCAGACGAAGCCTCGCATTGGGATACCTTGGACGCGTTCTTTCCGACCGCGCGGGTCAACCATTCGGAAGGCTATTCGATCGCTGGCGTCTGCACCAATCAGGCGGAGAGCTATTTCAGCCGCTTGCGCCGCATGGCGTCCGGCCAGCACCACCACGTGTCGCCGCAATACCTTCACGCCTACGCCGCGCACGCGGCTTGGCTTGAAGATCATCGCCGCGAGAGCAACGGCGCGCTCGCGAACCGCATCGTCTGGAACGCGATGGCAGCGCCGGTTTCAAGGCAGTGGAAAGGCTATTGGCAGCGGAGCGCCTAGCGCTTCGCCAGCCGCGCGCGAACGTCTGTCACCTTCGCGACGACCATCGTAAGCAGCTTGGCGTCGCTCGCGTTCCATTCCATCCGGGCGATGATGGCGGCGGCGATCTCGCGGCTTGTGACCGCGCCCGCCTCGCGTTCAATGGTGCAGACCATGCGGGTTAGCTCGCCGCGCCGGAACAACCACAGGCGAGGCTTTGACTCAGCGGGCTTGCCGGGGTTCACGCCGAACAGGCGCAGCGCGTCGTCTAGCTTCTGGATGTTCCCGACCAGCTCGCGCCGGTCATGATTGAGCACCGTCAGCTTCGCGCAATACTGTGTCCGCTTGCGCCGGAGCGCCGTGACCGCCGGGCCGTTTTCCATCGCCGGAAACTACCGCTTGCGGCGGGCACCGGTCAGGCCGAAACTTGGTGCTCTTGATACATAAGGCCGCAAACGAACATGAACACCAGGTCCGAAACGATCCGCGCCAACGCTCAATCTTAACCATAAAACGGGGATAGATATCCCCGCGTTATCCCCGCCGATTCCGGCGGCCTTATCATTCCGGTCGAAATTGAAATTCGAGCGGCGGAAGGAGGTCGCGGAAAAAATGGATAGAGTCAGCAGAAGGAAGATCGACCCGGCCCGCTCGCGCTCAAGCGAGCGTGTCGATGCCGGAACCGTTGGCGGGGCCGTTCGGCCCGCGGCTCGGCGCCTCGGCGGCGGGACCGGTCGAGACGACCACCATCGCCGCCCGCAACACGCGCTCGCCGATGACGAAGCCCGGCTGGGCGACATCGAGCACGAAGCCGGCGGGAACATCGCCCGGCGCCTGCGCCACCGCCTGGTGGAGATTGGGGTCGAACTTCTCGCCCTTCGGGTTGATGCGCCGGACGCCGTGGCGTTCGAGAACGGCGATCATGCCCGCCTCGGAGAGCCTCACGCCCTCGAGGATCGCCCACAGGCTATCGACCGAGCCGGCGGCCTTGTCCGGGGGCGCCAGCGCGATCGCCCGCTCGAAGGCGTCGACGACGCTGAGAAGATCGCGGGCGAAATTGGCGATGGCGTAGCGCCCGGCGTCCAGCTTTTCCCGGTCCGCCCGCCGGCGCGTATTCTCGATTTCGGCGGCGAGGCGCAAGATCTTGTCGTTCAGCGAAACGATCTCGCCGCGCAGCAGGTCGGGTTCGCCGCCCTCGCCCAGCCGCTCCAGATCCTCGGATTCGAGCTGGAGAGCGTCCTCCCCGAGCGGTTCAAGGCCTTCGGTCGCAGGCGTCTCTTCCTGCCCCTCGTTCGGCGGATACTGGTTCTTCATCGCTGGAATTCCATCGGGGCTCTAGCCCTTGAGCGCGCATGTAACGGCGATGGAGCGCTATTTCAACAGCCGCGAGACCGCCTCAGCCGTATAGTCGACGATCGGAATGACGCGGGCGTAGTTGAGCCGGGTCGGCCCGATCACCCCGAGCACGCCCACGATCTTGCGCGTCCGGTCGCGGTAGGGGGCGACGATGACCGAGGAGCCGGACAGCGAAAAGAGCCGGTTCTCCGCCCCGATGAAGATGCGCACGCCCTCGCCGTCCTTGGCGGCCGAGAGGACGTCGATGACCTCCTCCTTGCGTTCGAGGTCGTCGAAAAGCATGCGCACGCGCTCGAGATCGCCCGCGGCGGTCTCATCGAGAAGCCAGCCCTGCCCCTTGACGATCAACGAGGTTTCGGCCGCGCCCGAGAGTTCGGCGACCCCGTCCGCGACCAGCTTCGCGGTCAAGGCGTCAAGCTCGGCCCGGCTGCGCTCGATCTCGGCGCCAATGATCTCCTGCGCCTCCGTAATGGTGCGCCCGCGAGCTCTCGCCGACACATAGTTGCCGGCCGAAATGAGGGAGGCGGCCGGCAGGTTGGCCGGCGTCCTCATCAGCCGGTTTTCGACGCGTCCGTCGTCGAACACCATGATGACGAGCGCCTGGCCGGGGCCGGCGGTGACGAACTCGATCTGGCGGAGGGAGGCTTCCTTCTTCTCCGCGACAACGAGACTTGCACTCTGGGTGAGGCCGGAGAGGCGCGCGGCGGCGGTCTCGAGGATGGTCTCCGCATCGCCGAGCGCGCCCGCGTCGATAGCGCGCCGCTCGTCCTCGGAAAGGTCGCCGATCTGCAGGAGGCTGTCGACGAAGAGCCGAAGCCCGAGATCGGTCGGCAGGCGCCCCGCAGATACGTGCGGCGCATGGAGGAGCCCGAGATCGGTGAGGTCGGCCATGACGTTGCGCACCGTGGCGGCGGAGACCGCGATGCCCTTGTCGTGGCTCAGCGTGCGCGAGCCGACCGGTTCGCCCGTGCGCAGATAAGTCTCGACCAGCTGCCTGAAGATCTCGCGCGAACGCTGGTCGATGTCGGTGAGGACGCTCATCCCTCAGGTATCAGGCGTCGGGGGCGAAGGTTCAAGAGGGCCAAAGTCCAGACGGCCCGACCGGGGCCGAGACCCTCAGACATATCCGAGGGCTGCAAGTTCCGGCCCGGCGATCGCCGCGATGCGCGCGGCGTCGGGGCCCGTATGGCTCTTTGGGCGCTGGCCGATGAATTCGGAATGGACCGGGCGGCGCAGGGCCGCGGCGCTTTCGAGTTCCATGCCCGCGAGCGCGAGAGGCCTTTGATGAAACTCCAGCATCTGCGCCGCATACGGAACGCCGATGAAGGCGCAAAGACGCTGGAGCTCGGCCTCCGGCGTGCGGGCGAGGGTCTCGTAGGCGAGGCGCAGCACGCGCTTGGGTCCAAGCGCCCTTTCAGCGGCGAGGCCAATGGCGGCGAGGCCTTGCCAGTAGCGGACGGCGGCTTCGAGGCTCGCGCAATGATCGAACAGACGTCCGCTGCGCGGATCTCTCCACGCGCGTTCCACAAGCGACGCGGCGACGTCGCGCCCGTCGCGCACCAGGTGGATAAAACGCGCGCCGGGAAACATCGCCGCGTAGTCCTCGAAGAAGAGAAGATTCATGGCGGATTTCTCCGCGAGACGCTTCTTGCCGAGCGCGGTCCGGCGTGAATCGAGGATAGCGAAGATGGCGCCTGCAAAATTCTCCCGCACTTTCTCCGCCGGCAGCGCAAAATCGCGCTCGTGGAGGTCGCCGAGCGTCGCGCGCAGGTCGCGCGCTGCGCGGGCGAGCGAGAGAACGCCCGAGTCCGGCCCGCAGGAAATCTCCGGATGGGCGTCCAGCATGACGCGCAAGAGGGTCAACCCCGAGCGCGGGCAGCCGCCGATGAAGATGGGGGCTTCACCAGGAATCATTGTCCGCATATCCAAGTTCGATGAGGAGCGCGCCGGCCTCGCGCTTGACGGCGGCCCGCGCCTCGGGCGGAAGCTGCGTGCGCCAGCGCCCGACAGCCGCGGCGTCGATGTCGCGCGAAATGCGGGGCGCGCTCGACTCGTTGGCGCCCTGTCCGGCGCGATTGACTGTATTGAAGGCCAGCACGGCGTCCGACCACGGCTCGTTGAGGAACGCGGTGAGCGTGCGCATCTCCCTCTCGGCGTTCTCGACGAGGCGTTCGTAGCGCAGCTCGCGGTAGCGCCCGCCTGCGGCGCCGGCGGCCCTGCCGCCCGCGATGTGATCGGCCCAGGCGCGCGCTGCGGCGCCGGCGTCGGTGGTGACGGCGAGGCGCGCGCCGGTGCGATCGTCCTTCCAGTCCATGGCGAGGAGCGAGGCGACGACATCGCGGCCGTCCCGGATGATCTGGACGAAATGCGCTTCAGGAAAAAGCCGCGCCAGCTCGGCGAAGTGCAGCGCGTTGGCCGGCGTCTTCTCGGCGGCGCGCGCCTTGCCGGATTTCTCGCGCAGGGGCTCAAGAAACGAGCCGATGAGCTCGGCGAAGACGGCGTCGAGGCGCTCCGCCGGGAGACGATAATGAACCGCCAGCGTCTCGCCCATGACGCGGCGCATGTCGGCCGAGAGCGAGGCGAGCGCCGGAAAGGCGCGCAGCTCCGGCCCGCAGACAATGGACGGATGGCTGTCGAGGAGCGCGCGCAGA
This sequence comes from Parvularculaceae bacterium, assembly GCA_040081755.1. Classification (GTDB taxonomy): domain Bacteria; phylum Pseudomonadota; class Alphaproteobacteria; order Caulobacterales; family Parvularculaceae; genus Amphiplicatus. The sequence goes on along the minus strand of JBEBFW010000050.1, from coordinate 5,021 downwards.
AGCGTTGTGCCCGATCGCGGGCAGCCGCCGATGAAAATGGGCGGGCGAAGAACGCTCACAAGCCTGGTGCGGGGCGAGGATTAAGGCCGGGATCGGGGCCGGCGCGCAGCCATCCGGTGACGCCGTATCGATGGCGAGCCGCGAACGGCGAGACCGCGCTCACCGCGTGGGGCTGGGGCACACGGAAGATGTTGAGCGCATTGAAGCGCGGAACGAAAGCTTCCTCGATATGACCGTCAGCGCCCGGAAAAAGCGTCAGTCCGCCCCAGTCATGGCTCCACAGCCGCGTCAGGTTGTAGACATAGGCCGCGCGCCGGTCTTTCGCCTCGATACGGTCGTCATGCGTGGTGAGGAAATGGCCGGGTCCGTAGCGCGTCGCCTGCGCATCTGCAAAACCGATGTCGGCGGCGCCCGTGACCGCGCGGCCGAACGCCAGAAACGCCTCGCTGTTCAAAAACTCGAAGAACGCGTTCAACAGGGGGCGCTCAGCCGATTTCCCGTGCCAGGCGTCGTAGACCGGGACATTGTCATAAAGATACTGGAAATGCCCCAGCCGCGCCGGCTGGTGCACATGGGCCAAGAATTTCAGCTTTTCCTCAGGGGACTGACGGCCCATGGCGTCCGAATCGAGATCGCGGTGCTCGCCGGCGAGGAGCGTGACGAGGTTCCAGCGGGGCTCGTGTTCGAGAAAGGCGGCGAGGCGCTCTGCGCCGGCCGGATCGAGCAGCTCGGCGATGTGCGCGCGCCCGCGCGCGGCGTAACGCGCAGCGTGCGCGGCGATGTCGAGGTGCGGGTTCAGCTTGAATGGCGTCGCTTCGGCCATGGCGCGGGGGCGTTGAGGTTCGCCTCGCCTATAGCCCAACGCGGCGCGAATTGCAGGGGCGATCTCTGCTCAATTCCCGTCTTTCCGGCCGGCGGCGCGCTCCGCCGAGGGGAAGAAGAGATAGGCGAGCATCAAAATGTAGGAGGCGTAGTCCCAGGCGATCCCGAGCGCCCAGACATCCGAAAATATCTTCGCGTTCTTGATGACGGCGTCGCGCGGGTTGATGAGCGAGAGGCCGGGGATGGTCTCCGCGGCGACGACGGCGGCGGTGCGGGGCACGCGCTCTTCCTGCGAGGCGCCCGACAGGGGATCGGGCCGGAACAGCGCCGTCACGATGTCGAGCCCGCGTTCGGGATAAATCTCGGCGTAGGACTTTTCCGGCACCGACGGCTTCGAGAGCCGCTGCTTCCTCAGAAGACTCTTCAGCGCCTCGGTCACATCCTCCGCATAACGGTCGATGGCCGAGCGCTGGCCGGCCGAAAGGCGTCCCTCTTCGTCTGCCACGGGACGCGGATTGGCGCGGTCGAAGGCGGCGAGCTGCGCGTCGAGCAGGCGCTCGATGCGCCGGTCCTGGCGCCAGCGATTGATGACGATGGCGAAGTTCTCGAACGCGGTCTCGAACTCGCGGGCCCAGGCGTCGTAGTTCTCGAAGCCGTCATCGGCGAGCTGGCGCTTCATCCGGTCGATGGTTTCGGCGCAGACCTCCGCATCGTAAGGCGAGACGCCCGACGGGTCCTCGCCTTCGATGATCGCGGCGACGCTTTGGCCGAGCGATTCATACCAGCCGGCGACGCCGTCGATATAGTCGGTCACCGCGCCGCGGCCGACCGAGCCCGATTGCGTCCCGCTCTGGCTCTCCTTTCTCGCGACCGCCCTGGCGTTGGCGACCGAGAGCTTCAAATCCTCAAGGAACAGATAGTCTTTCTGGCGCCAGGCGGTGATGCGCGCGCACTCGGTCTGCAGGCGCGCCAGCTCGAACCCATAGGTGTGGCGCACGGCGTCGACGCCGGCGATGCCGACGACCGTCGTCCAGGTCGAAACGAAAAAGAGAATGACCGCGAGGACAGGAATGACGACGAAAAGTTTCAAGGCGCGCTCGAGAAAAAACGCCATGTCCGAAACAAAGCCGCGCCCCATGCCGCGGAACCAGTCGCGCTCGCGCACGAGTTCGGCGCCCCCGACCCAGATCGCCACCGCAAGGAAGAAGACGAAAACGCCGAAGGCCGGCGGCAGCAACGAGTTGCGGAAGAGATCGTCCGACTCCTGTCCGACGATGAGCTGAAAGCCGATCGCCGAGGAGACGGCGCTGAAGAACCCCGACGTCGTCGCGACGATGATGAAGAGCCGGTTGAACAGCGACGAGCCGTCCAGCCGTCGCGAGGTCAAGATCGCGCCGGTCAGGAGCGCCATCAGCATAAGGACGATCGAGGTCCCGGCGATGCCGGTGACCCCGGGCGATTGCAGCAGCGCTGCGAAGTCAGTCGCCTCAGCGGCCGCGGGCGAAACGATGAGGAACGCGGCGAACGCCGCGCTGGCGACGCCGCGCATGAAAACCCCCGGACCCCTCAACGGCCGCCGGTCGGGCGGCCCGGGCACCCCCCTATCAAATCGAAGAGTCGAAATGAAGCGGGACGTGCAACCGGCGGTTTGCTGCGCAGCGATTTTTTGTTGGAGCCGCCTCGACTGTCCGCCGGAAGTCAGAAGCTCGTTTTATTGGCGTTCGCCGACGGGACTGTCCGAAACAGGCGAACGCCGCCTTGGCCGGGGAGGGGCGGGTGCGGCCCCGAATGGTCACTGATCCCGGAGGGCCTTCGATTGCAGGTCGGCGATCGGGTTGAGGAGGTAGGAGAGGACTGTGCGCTTGCCGTTGAGAATATCGACCTCCGCGGCCATGCCGGGGAGGATGCGCAGGTCCGCCTTGTTGGCCTTCATTGTCTCGACCTCGGTGCGCACCTTGATGAGGTAGTAGCGCTCGCGCGTTTCCTCGTTCTTGATGGCGTCGGGGCTGATCTGCTCGATGCGCCCCTCAAGGGCGCCGTAGACGGAGGAATCGAAGGCGGTGATGCGCACGCGCGCCTCCTGGCCGAGACGCAGGAAAGCGATGTCGGCCGGCTTGATCTCCGCCTCGACCAGCAGCGTGTCGCCGCTCGGCACGATCTCGAGAATGGTCTGGCCGGGCTGCATGACGCCGCCAATGGTCGAGACGAGCACGCGATTGACGACGCCGTCGATCGGCGCCTTCACCTCGGTGCGCGCCACGCTGTCCTCGAGCGCCGGCAGATCGCCCGCGATCGAGGCCATTTCGGCCTTGGCTCTCGCGAGTTCGTCGCCGACGCTGGCGAGAAACGAGGTCTCGGCCTGCCGCAGCTCCTCTTGCGCGCCATCGACGGAAATCTTGGCGGACTGCGCTTCGCCTTCGGCCGCGACTTCCCGCTGGCGCACGCGAATGAGTTCGATGCGCGGTTCGATGCCCTTCTCGACCAGCGGCCGGATGATGCGCATTTCCTCCTGTGCGAGAGCCCAGGCCTCGTCGGCGTTTCGAAGGCGCGACTTCGCATCCGCGAGCTTGGCGCGCGCGACGCCGGTCGCCGCATTGTATTCGGCGAGGCGGGAATCGTAGAGCCGCTTCTCATCTCCGACGATGCCGGGCGCGGAAGCGCGCAGCGATTCGGGGAAGGTCAGCGGCGCGCGGGCGGCAAGCGCCTGCAGGCGCAAGATGCGCGCCGACAGCAATTGATAGGAGTCCTTTCCTTGAGCGAATTCCGCGCTCATGCGCGTCGGGTCGAGGCGCACCAGCACCTCGCCTGCGCTCACCTGGTCTCCGGCGGAGACAAGGATCTCCTTGACGATGCCGCCTTCGAGATACTGCACTTCCTGCAGTTGATTGGAGGGCACGACGCGCCCGATCCCGCGCGTCACCTTGTCGAGGCGCGCCGTCGCCGACCAGACGAGCGCGACGACGAAAAGGCCGGCGATCGCATAGAGCAGCCACTGCGCGGCCTGCGCCGGCTCGACGGGCAACGCGTCCTCGATCTCGATCATGTCGCGTTCGCTCATCGGACCGCTCGCAGGGCCGGTTTGCCGGCCGCCGCCGCAGCGACGGGCGCCCGCACTGGCGCTAGTTTTGGCGCCTGTTCCGGCGCCCGCGCCGTGCTCATGGCGCGAAGAATTTCGTCGCGCTTGCCGTCGACGATCACGCGGCCCTTGTCGAGCACGATCACGCGGTCGATGAGGCGGAGCATGCTCGTTCGATGAGTGACGATGACCAGCGTTCTCGTGCGCGTCGCGACTTCGAGCCGGGCGATCATCTGCGCCTCGGCCTGGTTGTCGAGCGCGCTCGACGGCTCGTCGAGGATAAGAATGGAGGGCTTCGGGGCCAGCGCCCGCGCGAGCGCGATCGACTGGCGCTGCCCACCGGAAAGGCCCTCACCGCGTTCCGTCAGCACACGGTCATAGCCCGCTTCGCTGGAGCCGACGAAATCGTGGACGCCCGCAATCTTGGCGGCGAGCAGCACGTCGGCGTCCGTGATGTGCGGCAGCCCGAGAGCTATGTTCTCGCGGATGGAGCCGCTGAAGAGACAGACGTCCTGCAAGACTGCGCCCATATTGGCGCGCAAATCGTCCGGCCGTATCTGGCGGATGTCGGTGTCGTCGGCGAGGACGCCGCCCTCGACGGGCTCGTAGATGCCCATCATCAGGCGCACGATGGTCGACTTGCCCGAGCCGTTGCGCCCGAGCACCGCGACGCGCTCGCCCGCCTCGATGACGAACGAGACCTTGTCGAGCGCTCGCGCCCGTGCGCCCGGATAGGAGAAGGAGACGTCACGGAACTCGATGCGGCCGGCGAGCTTCTCGCGGCGGAAATAGTCGCGCTTGGGATCGGTCTCCGAGCGCTGCGACATCAGGTCGTCGATCGCCTTGAAGGACTGGAGCGCGCCGTTGAGGCGGCCGAGAAGCGTCGCCACCTGCGCCAGCGGCGCCATTGCGCGCCCGGTCATGATGACGGAAGCGATGAGCGCGCCGCTCGTCATCTGCTGATCGCCGACCATGAAGACGCCGGCGACGACGACCCCGACTTGCGCGAATTGCTGCGTGAAGCCGGCGAAGTTGACGACCGCCTGATTGACGAAGCGGCCGAGCGTCGAAACCTTCGCCTGCTTGAGAACGCCCTTGCGCCAGCGCTCGCGCATGAGCGGGG
>JBEBFW010000049.1:0-16098 GCA_040081755.1 Parvularculaceae bacterium | reverse complement strand
AGATAGCGGTCGGCCGACTCGCGCTCAGCCGCCATGGCGCGCCGCTCAAGATCGGAAATCGCCTCGGCTATTTTCGGAAGGAGCGCGGCCTCGCCTTCGGTCTGGCCGCCTTTGCCCAGGCGGCAGGCGCTGACCAGCGCCCGGTGCACGGTCAGATCCGCGTAACGGCGAATGGGCGAGGTGAAATGGGCGTAACGCGGAATGTTGAGGCCGAAATGCCCGAGGTTTTCGGTCGCATAGACCGCCTGGCGCTGCGAGCGCAGCACGACTTCCGAGACCATCTCCTTCTCGCCGCGCTCTTCGGCGAGCTTCAGGATCTGATTGAAACTCGCAGGACGCACCGCGCCGTTGGGGGCGAGACTGTAGGAGAGGCTCGCCAGATAATCGCGCACGGCGTCGAGCTTTTCCGGGTCCGGCGTATCGTGGACGCGATAGATGAGGCGGGCGCGCCGCTCCTCCAGCGTCTCGGCGGCGGCGATGTTGGCGAGGATCATGAACTCCTCGATCAGGCGATGGGCGTCGAAGCGCTCGCGCCGTTCGACGCGCGCGACCTTTCCGTCCGCATCGAGAATGATGCGTCGCTCGGGCAGATCGAGATCGAGCGGCGCGCGCTTCTTGCGCTCGTCCCAGCGCGCCGTGAAGGCGCGGTAGAGCGTTGCGACGACCTCGGCGATCTCTCTGTCGGCGGGGCCGCCCTCGATGATCTTTTGCGCCGCGCCGTAAGAGAGCTTGGCCGCCGAGCGCATCATCGCCCGCATGAAACGGTGCGAGAGCTTGGCGCCGGTCTTCGACAGCCGCATTTCGACCGCAAGACAGGCGCGATCGACATTCTCCTTCAGCGAGCAAAGGTCGTTGGAGAGCGCCTCCGGCAGCATCGGCACGACGCGATCGGGGAGATAGACCGAATTCCCGCGGCGCTGGGCCTCGCGATCGAGCGCTCCGTCCGCCGGCACGAACCACGAGACGTCGGCGATGGCGACGATGAGCCTGAAGCCGCCCGCGTTGGACGGATCGTCGTCCGGCGCGGCCCAGACAGCATCGTCGTGATCGCGCGCGTCTTCGGGATCGATGGTGACGAGCGGCACGGCGCGCAGATCGGTGCGGTCGCCAAGCGGGGGAGGCTTCGCCGCTTCGGCCTCTTCGATCGCAGCGGCGGGAAACTCCGTTGGAATGCCGTGGCTCGCGAGCGCAATCAGCGAGAACGAGGCGCGGTCGTCGATATGCCCCGCGATCTCGCGCACACGCCCGCGCTGGGGCCCGTAGCCGCGCGCATTCTTCGTTTCGACCCAGACGAGATCGCCATCCCTCGCGCCCTTGTCGTCGCCGCGGTCTATGTTGAAGCGATGGCGCGTGCGCCGTTCGACCGGATCGGCGAAGACGGCGCCGCGCTCCTTGCTGATCACGGCGAGGAACCGGTGCGCCCCCCGCCCCAGCGCCTTGATGACGTCCGCCTCGTAGCCCTCGTCGCCGACGGGCTTCAGACGCGCCAGCACCCTGTCGCCGACGCCTGGCGCCGGCGACAGGCGCGCGGCCCGGCTCGCCTTGATGCGGATCATCGGCGGCTCGGTCTGTCCTCGCCAGTCCGCGGGCAGGCACACGAGATCTCCGTCGTCATCGACTGACATGATGTCGATCGGCGCGACCTCGGCGAGAGTCTCAAGCTGCGCCATGCGTTTGCCGCGCCGCGCAATCTTGCCGTCCGCTTCCAGTTCGCGGATCAGCCGGCGCAGGTCCGCGCGCATCTCGCCCTTGACGCCGAAGACCCGCGCCAGCTCGCTCTGCGACACGTTGCTGTCGTTCGATTTCAGGTAGGCGACGATTTCGGCCTTGGTCGGAAGGCCGGTCGGCGTTTTTTCTCTCGGCACGCGGCGCTCCGGGGCGGCCGACCTCAGGACATATCGACGGCGCCGGCTTGGACGATAAGGGGATTCACGGCTTCTCCGTCAACCGTGATTTCGTAGTGGAGATGAACCGCCGTGGCGTTGCCCGTCCGACCCGTCTCGCCGATCGGTTCGCCGGCGCGCACGCGGGCGCCCTTGCGCAGGCCCGACGCGTAGGATGAGAGATGCGCATAGCGGGTCATTACGCCGGCGCCGTGACGGATGAGGATCGTCTCGCCATAGTCGCCCAAGGCGCCGACGGACTCGACGACGCCGTCGCCCGAAGCGTAAACGGGCTCCGGCCGGCCGGTGTAGAGATCGACGCCGTTATGCATGCGCCCGGACGTGCGCACCCCGAAGCCGGAAGACAGACATGCCGCAACCGGCGCGCGCGCCAGCACGCGGCCCCTGATCTCGAGGTAAGGCGCGTAACCATAAATGCGCCCGCGCTCGTCGCTCGGCGGGGCGTTCGACACGGACCCGCCCCGACAAACCGTCAGTGGACCGAATACCCGATAGTCCTGTCGGTCAGGCGCCGCGGGCGGCGTAGCGCAGGCGGCAAGGGCCGTCATCGCCACCGCTGCAACCGTCCATCTCACCATTACCGAACCTGCCGCGACCATTCTGCCCTCACTAAAGGAGGATTGCGCCGATAGGTTTGCCAAACTCCCGAAAATTTGAGCGGCCGGCGCCGCGGTCCGAACAAAAGCCGCGATCCTCGCCTGAAAGTGAAATGAGGGCGCGCCGGCGATCGGGGCGGACCGCCGGCGCTTTGGGATAGGCCGCTTCGCCCGTGAGGGCTTCCGAAACGGCAGGGGATGAGGAAGCGTCCGGAGGGACTATCCAGGCGTTTCCGCTAATCAAACGCCTCAACCGGAGAACATCCGTCGCCTCGCGCCGCAAATTCGTCCGAAAGAAATCCGACGGAATCGCTCGCAGAGTGCGTTACGCTCCGCCGGGCGCCGCCAACAGGATCGATCAATGAAGCATGGAATTCTCGTCGCCATTCTCGCGCTTGCGGCGGGCGCCGCCTCAGCGAAAGAGAAAGAGCACGCGCCGCTGGACGCCGGCATGGGCGCCGCGCGGCTTCTCACCGTCGCGCGCGAGTTGCGCGAGACCGGAAGCTGCGCCCTTGCCGCGCCGACCTATCGCGTCGTCGCCGCCATGGGCGAGGGCGAAGAGGCCGCGCAACATGAGCTCGGCGAATGCCTCATGCTCATCGACGGGCTGACGCCGACGGAAACAGCTCTCTTTCGGCAAGAGGGGCTTTTCTGGCTGACGCGAGCGGCCTTCGCCGGCAACGCCAGAGCCCAGCGCGCGCTCTCGGTGCATTACGGGGCGAAATCGAATCCGTCAGGCTCGCCGGCGGAGGCGCTCAAATGGGCGCTCGTCTATCAGAAGAACCGCGAGGCGGACCTTTACGGCTACAAGGGCCTGCCGGAAACATTCGTGCCCGGATTAAAGAAGGACGTCTCCCCCGAGGCGCTTTCCGGCGCAGAGGCCTTCGCCGCCGACTTTGCGCCTCTGCGTCTCGCGAAGTTCAATCCGCCGCCTCGGGAGAAGAAAGGCGACGGCCCTGGCGAAGGCGGACCGCCGCAAGGCCCGCCGCCGGAAGAGCGGCCGCCGGACCGCTGACGCCTCGGGCTATTTTTCATTGCATGCCGCTGCATCCGCCAGCGCCGGGTCGCGCCAGACCTCGCGGCCGCCGACAAGCGTCAGCAAGACCTTGGCGTCGGCGAGAGCGCTCGCCTCGCCTGACCGAATGTCCCGGTCGATGACGATAATGTCCGCGACAGCGTTCTCCTCGATAGCGCCCGGTCCGCTCCGCGCGTCACGCCCGCCCCCGCTCGTGTAGGCGGACCACAGGCTTTCCGCTGAAAGTCCGGCGTTCGGTCCTGATCTGGAGAGCGCCGCGCCGATATTCGCAAACGGGCTCATCGAGGGGGACGGCCAGTCCGATCCCATCACAATGTCCGCTTCGGAGTGCGCCAGCGCCGCAAACGGATAGAGCCTGCTCGCGCGCTCCGGCCCCAGCGTTTTCGTCAGCGCCTCGACCTCCAACTCGTCCGCAGGCAGCAGGAAGGGCTGGAGGCTGGCGACGACGCCGAGCGCCTTGAAGCGCGGCAAGTCTTCCGGGGCGACAAGACCCGCATGGGCGATGTTGTGCCGTTGTTCGCGCAATTCTGCGGCCGGCGCCGCGGCGGCGAGCGCATCGAGCGCCGCTTTCACCGCCCGGTCGCCCATGGCGTGGAAATGCGCCTGAAGACCGCGTCGCTGCATGTCGCGGACCGCGCGATCGATTTCCGGCGGCGGCGCGCATAGGTCGCCGCGCACTCCCGGCGCGTCGTCGTAAGCGTCGATGAGCGCTGCGCTGCGTTCATCGAATTCGCCGTCGAGAAATACCTTCATGGCGTCGGCGCGCAAGAACGGGTCGTCGATCTTGCGGGCGCGCCGGGCTGCCGCCTTGATCTGGCCGTGTCCCTCGCCGCAGTCGTAGCGCTGCGCGGCGGTTATGCGCGCCGTCAGTTCACCGGCTTTCGCCGCCGCCACATATGCCTCCAGCATCGCCGGGCTGACGCTTGCATCGACAATCGAGGTGATGCCGAAGCGCGCGGCCGCCTTCAGCGTCATCGACAGGGCGCGCCGATAAGTCCCTTGAGACGGCGTCGGGACAGCGGCGCGCACACGCGCCAGCGCCTCGCCAGCGACAACGCCTCCCGGCCCCGAGAGAACCGCAGCGCCGATCGCTGCGGAATTCACCCAGGCCGAACGGCCGTCTTCTGTCGTGAGCATTGCGGGGCGGTCCGGTGAGAGCGCATCGAGCTCCGCCGCCGTCAGGAAGCCGGCGGGCAGCGTCCCCATCTTCAGTCCGTAACCGACAAGCCAGGATTCGCCGCCTGCAGCGCAGGCGCGCACAGCGTCCCGGACGGCGGACGGCGACGCGGCAAAGCGCAAGTCGCAGCGCAGGACGCGCAGGCCGCCCGACAGCGGGTGCATGTGCCTATCGCGAAAGCCGGGCGAGATCAGCCGCCCCGCGAGATCGACGAAGCGGGCATTGGGGCCCGCCAATGCGCAGGCGCCGGCGTTATCGCCCACATAGACGATCTTGCCGTCACGAATCGCCAGCGCGGTCGCGGTCGGCTCTCTCGCGGCGTGCAGGACTCCATCGGTCAAGATGAGATCGGCGGAGGCGGACGCCCGCGCCGGTCCCGTCGCCGCAAGAAGGGCGGCGATAATCGCGGCGAGGGTCAACGACGTCAGGAAACCCGGCATGTTATCGGTCCAGTAATTAGGCCTGGACCCCCTATCATGCCGCGCCTTCATGCGGGAGTGCGGCGGGAGGCGCCTACTCCGCCGCCCGGAATTGCGCAGTCTCGGTCGACTCGCCCATCGCCGTCGTCGAGGACTGGCCGCCGGAAAGCGTGTTGGCGACGAGGTCGAAATAGCCGGTGCCGACCTCGCGCTGGTGGCGCGTCGCCTCGTAGCCGATTTTTTCGGCCGCGAACTCCGCTTGCTGAAGTTCGGAATAGGCCGCCATGCCGCGGTCGCGATAGCCGCTCGCGAGCTGGAACATCGAGTGGTTCAGGGCGTGGAAGCCGGCGAGCGTCACGAACTGGAACTTGTAGCCCATGGCCCCGATCTCGCGCTGGAATTTCGCGATGGTCGCCTTGTCGAGCTTTGCCTCCCAGTTGAACGAGGGCGAGCAATTATAGGCCATCATCTTGCCGGGATGGCGCTTTTGCACCGCCTCGGCGAATCTCTTCGCATCCTCGAGATTGGGGTGAGACGTCTCCCACCAGATGAGATCCGCCTTGTCGGCGTAGGCGAGGCCGCGCGCGACGCAATGATCGACGCCCATGCCGTCCTTGAGGCGATAGAACCCCTCCGGCGTGCGGCCCTGGTCGAAATCGATGAACTCGTGATCGCGCTCGTCGATGTCGGAGGTGATGAGCTTGGCGGATTCAGCATCTGTGCGCGCGACCAGAACCGTCGGCGCGCCGCACACATCGGCGGCGAGGCGCGCGGCGTTGAGGTTCCGCTCATGCGCTTTCGTCGGTATCAGGACTTTTCCGCCGAGATGTCCGCATTTCTTTTCGGACGCCAGCTGGTCCTCGAAGTGGACGCCCGCGGCGCCGGCTTCGATATAGGCCTTCATGATCTCGAAGCAGTTCAAGGGGCCGCCGAAGCCGGCCTCGGCGTCAGCGACGATGGGCAGGAAATAGTCGCGCGCGACCTTGCCTTCCGAGTATTCAATCTGGTCGGCGCGGCGGAAGGCGTTGTTGATCCGGCGCGCAAGCTCCGGGCCCGAGTTCGCCGGGTAGAGCGATTGATCCGGGTAGGTCTGGGCCGACACGTTGGAATCGCCCGCAACCTGCCAGCCTGAAAGATAGATGGCCTTGAGACCCGCCTTGGCCATCTGCACGGCCTGATTGCCGGAGAGCGCGCCGAGAGCGTGGACATAGGGTTCGGACTTCAGGAGCGACCACAGCCGGTTCGCCCCGCGCTCGGCCAGCGTATGGGAAATGTCGAGCGATCCTCGCAGCCGCCGCGCCTCCTCCGCTGTGTAGTTGCGCCTGATCCCGTCAAACCGGCCTTTGGGCGCTGAGGGCACGAGCGTTTCAAACGTGGTCATCTGTACTCCGGACTGCTGCTGCTTCTGCCTTGGGGTCTCAACACTTTTGCAGCGCAAAAGCGAGCCGAACCGGGTCAGGTTGACAGAGTTAATTGTCATGCTGTGTGTTTTGTCGATTTTTGTTGAGGAACCGATGAATTAGAGCCATTGTCCACGGGTGGCGCCCCGCCCTGAAAAACGTAAACTTTACCTTGGCCCGGCCATTCGGCGCCTGCGCAAGGAGCGCGGCCTGACGCAGGCGGAGATGGCCCGCGAGCTTGGCGTCTCGCCCTCCTACATCAATCTCATCGAACGCAATCAGCGGCCGATCTCGGCCGAATTCCTCATTCGCGCGGCCGAGACCTTTGGGCTCGATCTCGCGGCGTTTTCGGAAGGCCGGGGCGAAGATCTTTTCGCGGGGCTCACAAGCGCCTTCCAGGATCCTCTCTTTCAGAACATCGGCCTGTCGCGGGAGGACGCGCACGAACTCGCCGCCGGCAATCCGGCCGTCGGCGAGGCGGTTGCGCGGCTTTATCGCGCCTGGCGGACCTCGCAATCGGAACTCGTCGAGGCGCGCGCCGCGGCGCGCTCAGGGCCCGCCGACGCCGTCGAGGAGGCGCGCTCCTTCATTCAGTCGAACCGCAATCATTTCGCCGCGCTCGACGAGGCGGGAGAAGCCGTCGCCGCCGCTGTCTCGCCGTCGCTCTTTGAGGGCCTCGCGCGGCGATTTCAGGACTCTCATGGATTCCGTGTGCGGATTTTACCGGCCGACGCCATGACCGGCGCGCTGCGCCGCATGAACCGGCATGGGCGCGAGATCGCGCTCTCGGAATCTCTCGATCAGGCGAGCCGCGTCTTTCACCTCGCCTTGCAACTCGCCCTGATAGAAGAGGGCGCAACGCTCGACCGCCTCGTCAACACGGCGAAATTCGAGACCGATGGCGGACGGCGTCTCGCCCGCGCAGCGCTCGCCAACTACGCGGCGGGCGCCGTCATGCTGCCCTACGCCCACTTCCGGGCGGCAGCGCGCGAACTGAAATACGACGTCGAGGCGATGGCGCGCCGGTTCGGCGCGAGCTTCGAGCAGGTCGCCCACCGCCTGACCACCTTGCAACGGCCGGGCGCAGAAGGCGTTCCCTTCTTTTTTATTCGCGTCGATGCAGCCGGCAACGTCTCCAAGCGCTTTTCGGGCGACGTCTTTCCGTTCGCGAAATACGGCGGCTCCTGCCCGTTATGGAATGTGCACGACGCCTTCCGCACGCCGCGCCGCATCCTCACCCAGATCGTCCAGCTTCCGGACGGCGAGAAATTCTTCTCGATCGCCCGCACCGTTCACGGCGAGGCTGGCGGCTACGGGGCGCCGAAAATCGACCGAGCCGTGGCGCTCGGCTGCGCGATCGAGCGGGCGGGCGAACTTGTTTATGCGGCGGGGATCGATCTCGAAGCGGCGGCGGCGGCCCCGATCGGCGTCACCTGCCGCCTTTGCGAGCGCCCCGATTGCGCGGCGCGAGCCCATCCGCCTCTGAAGCGGCGCCTCGTCTTCGACGAACACAAGCGCCTCGCAACCCCGTTCAGCTTTGCGTTCGATTGAAGCTCAGCGTCGGCGCATGGCCGCTACCAGCTTGGCGGCGCGGGCCGCAAGCCCGGCCTGCGCTTCAGCGAGCGCAATCAGGGCGTCGATGTCGCTGATCATGCGATTGATCTGGTCCAGCCGGCGCCTCAAGCCCGGCCCCCTGGCGCTGCCGGGCGCCAGCGTCTGAAGCTGGTCCTCGATCTTACGCCGCCTGGCTAACAGCTTCTGTCGGCGGGCTCGCAATTTCTCCAGGTTTGAGGACACTCGTCAATCTCCTTTGGTAGGATTTGGTGCGGCCGGCGCCGCCAAGAGTTTTTCACGATAGAGGCGCCCCTCTTCGAGCCCGGCATTAATGAGCGCGAATGTTTCAGACGCGAAGCGCGCGTAGGCGACCAGCGCCTCGACGGCGCTTCGCTCCCTTTCGAGCTGTTTCAGTCCCGACTGCACCTCGCCAAGCGTTGCACCGGGGCCTGACACCTTGGCGAGATTCAACGCAGCAGCCGCAGCGATCTCTTTGTCGTCCGGCGGGTCGAGGAAATTCTTCTTCAGTCTGGCCTGCGCCTTGCCGACATCGCTCTGCAGGCGGAGATTTGGGTGCTCCGCCAACTCTTCGACCAGGACCTGGAAATCCTCGGTGTTCTTGAGTTCAGCGAGCTGCGCCTGATACTCCGCTTCAGCCTTGATGCGCGTGACCGACAAGGCGGCGCTGGTCGCCGCGAATGACTGGTAGGCGGCGTCGAGCTGCTGGAGGTTTTCACGAGCGTTGGCCGATAGTCGATTGATCGGACCGGAAGTCGAGCAGCCCGAGACCGCGAGCGCGACGATGAGACCGATGCGGTTCACGGTCATTCTCCACCAATGGCGATGGCTGTCAGCAGACCCAGATTGATGAGCCGCGCCGTGAAGTCGGCGACAGACTCGGCCCTGAGGCCGCGTTTGGCGCGAAAATCGATCTCGACGAGCGTCGCATCGATCGCCGCAGCAGCAAGGCCCGTGGCCTCTTCGTCGATGAGCAACTGGTTTTCGTGACCAAGGTGGATGAGCTTGTTGAACGCCTCGCCGCGGCCATAGCGGTTCAACCAAAACAGGTGTGCATAGTTGGCGGCAGCGTCGAGCACGACCTTTCGCTGGTCGGGCGTCAGCGCAGGTTTGTTCGATTTGTAGAGCGCCGAGATGTCAGCGGGCATGCAAGCTTCGCCCGTCGGTGGCTTGGGGCGTTTGAACAAGCCGCAGGCGACATCCAGCGTGTTCAGGATAGCGTTCGTCGACTCCGCGAGTCGGTGATAGTGGCGCGCGAGGCCGGCCCAGGTGAGTCGTTCCGCGTCAAGAAGCGCGAGGCGTTTCCGCAAGGTTTCGGCCCGGACCGTCAGCTCGCGGCTGGCGATCACCAATTGCAGCGGCGGGGGCTGCGCCGTCTCGTCGATCAGCTTTTGCATGGCGTCGAGGAGGCCGGGCGCCGAGCCGGCCACCGCCGCCGCCGCCTTGACCCGCGGCGACAGCGCGGCGAGCCTTTCCTCACAGGCGGTCTTGTCGGCCGCGACGTCGATCGCGCTGCAGGCTTTGCCCGCATCGAGTTCAGGCGCGGCGCCCGCCGCCGCCGCGCCAAGGATGAAATTGACCGCATCGAGCTGGCCCTCGACGGCGGCGAGTTGCACGCCAAGATCGGACGCTGTGGTCACGATTTCAGAAAGGCGGCTATCGATCTTGCCGGCGAAATCCTTGATCCAGGCGGCGACGTCGGCGGGTTTGATCGGGGGCTTTTCCGCATCGACCATGGATTTGAGCTTGGCCGCCGCGATGGCCTTGATCGCGCGATTCATCTGGTCGAAGGCGCCATCGTCGGGCGTGCCGCCCCAGGCTGCGAGAGTCTCTGTCCATTTCTTCAGAAACTGAGGATCGACGAAAGGGTTGCCTGAGGGGATTTCTTTGCAATTGCCCAAAATCGCCTCGCAAACCTCCTCGTCCCCTACTTTCGTGAATAGCGCTGCTATCAGATTGACGAACACATTGGACCCGGTTTCAGTTTCACTGGCGCGGGACATGTGCTTGAAATAGTCCGCAAGCGCATCAGCTGCGCAGCGATTCGCCAGGCGGCTGACGTCAGTACGCGCCTCTACAGCGGTCGCGCGCTCCTCTGAAATTGCGCCGACGACGGCGGTCGTCGGCGAGAGGCTTTTCTCCAAACTGTTCAGACGATCCTCGTCGTAGCGCCCGTTGGCGACCCGAGTGAGGCACAGGTCAATCATCGCGTAGCGACTCTTGTCGCGCGCGAGCGCCTTCTTCTCTTCGGAGATGGCGTCAGCCTTCTTGAAGGCGCAAATCACCGCGGACTCGAATTTCCGCTCAAGGCGCGACGCCGGGCCCGACTCGTCATTATCATCGTCGTCCAACGCGATCAGCGTCGCCGAACAGTCGATCTCCTGTCCTGGAACGGAGGCAGTCGGGGCGGTGGCAGGCGCGGGCGCCCCTGTGTACGGGCGTGCGGCAGGCAGCGCGGACAAGTTCTGGAACGCCGCCCGCGGGGACAGCACGCCTGCGTCAGGGGTCGGTGCGATTTCGACGTTGCGCCGGGCTGGCCGCGCAGCGTCGTTGTCCGCAAATGCGTCGAACACCGAACCAAGACGAGGGGGGCCCTTCTCGGCGTCACTCGACGGCGCGCGACGCTCACCCGATCGCGCGGCGCTCTCCGCACCGCGAAGCTCGTCGAGCCTGTCTTTCATTCTGGTTAAGGAATCGGTCAGTTCATCGTTGCTCGAGAATCCGAGATCGCATTGGACGAACCCGCGCAAAGGGCGGGTGTCGTCGTCCTCCTCCTCATCTCGGTCCGGACACGAATGATTAGAAAACACTGCCGCGGCCGGTTCAAAAATCAAAATCTCCGGGCTGTACGGCCGTTCTGCGGCGCCGGAGTTGACTACCTGTCGCATCGCGGTCAGAGCTTGGTAGTCGGCGCCGTCCTGGATCGACTTCATTGAAAACCTATGGAGTTCTTCTAGGTTGGCGCGCGCAGCAACAAAGGCGCCGGCAAGATCGGCGGCGCGATATTTCTCCAGCGTTGCGGCCGCCAGGGCCTCGGTGTCCGGATCATGAAGAGTTTGCGCTCCTGCGCTCGATGCGGCAGCAAGTGAGAGCACAACTCCGGCGATGACCGTCCGGCGGGTTCTCGACATCTCCGTCCTCTTGGTCTGCTTGCTTTAGGCTATCGGGGGTGGAGACCGTACGACGCATGCGAACACGGCTGGGACCACCGCTCGAGAGACAACCTTATCTTTAGAGCGGACTGTGGATGTGACATGCGTCACAAAGCGCTGCGCGAATGCGTCCGCGCCGCTCATGCCGAGCGCGCATCTGCGCATAGCAATCTGGACGCCCTGAAGATAGATTCTACAGCCGACCATCAGCCGGGGTCCGACTCCGACGCGCATCGCCAGAGAGTGCATTATCACCAGCCGCCAGCCTCCCCTCTCCGCCTACATCCGCACACGGAACGAAGCGCGGATGATCGGCGACGTTGTCAGGGCGGCGCTGGCCGTCGCCGACGAGGTCATCGTCGTCGACTCGGGCTCGAGCGACGATACGGTGAAGATAGCCGAGGCCGCCGGCGCGCGCGTTGTGCGGCAGGATTGGCTCGGCAACGGCCATCAGAAGCGCATAGGCGAAGAAGCCTGCCGGCATGACTGGCTCCTCGATCTCGATGCGGACGAAATCGTGGCGCCGGCGTTCGCCGCCGAGGTCGCCGCGCTCTTTGCGGGCGGCGAACCGCCTGCGTCGATCTATGAAACACCGCTCGCTTTGGCGCCGCCGATCGGCGAGCCCTGGTTCGGCTTCGGTCTCAGCAAGCGTTGCAAGCTCTATGACCGGCGCGTCGTGCGGGCGCCTGCGCATGCCGCCTGGGACCAGTTCGAGATTCCGCCCGGCGGCATGGTCGGCCGGATCAAGGCGCCAATCGTTCACCATGCTTTCACAGGCGCCGGGCATCTGATGGAGAAGCTAAACCGCAATTCCAGCGTGCGCGCACGCGAACTGCCGCTAAAGCCGACGCCGCTGCTCGTGTTGCGCATTTTTTTTGGGCTGCCGATCTATTTCGGCAAGCGCTACTTCGTCGATGGGCTGATCCGCGGCGGCGTCTACGGCTTTTCCTTTGCGCTCATGTCGGGGTTCGGGCGCTGGCTCAGGGACGTCAAGATGTTCGAGCGAGCGATGACGGATCGTGAAAAGTGAGCGAGCCGTTCGGATCGCTGGCGCCGACGGCGGCGCAAGAGCGCTTCCGCGCTCTGGGGCATCGTCTGCCAAAAAACTATTTCGGACGGAAGGCGGCCTCGGCGTTGCTCGGGCCCGCCGGCGGCCGCGCGCGCCGCGCCTATGACGTGACGATCTTCGGAACGCAGCGCGCGCGGCTGCACCCTTATGACAACATCTGCGAAAAGCGCGTCTATCTCACGCCGCAGCTTTGGGACGCGCCGGAGCGAGCGCTCCTCGCCGACCTGATCTCAGGCTTTGCGGGGCGCACATTCCATTTCGTCGATGCCGGCGCCAATGTCGGGCTCTACACGCTTTTTGCGCGCGCTGAAGCGCTGCGCGCCGGGGCCGCGTTCAACGTCCTGTGCATTGAGGCCGACCCCGACATGCAAGAGCGCCTCGCGTTCAACCTTGACGCCTCCGCAGCTTCAGGCGAGGTGCGCGTCTCACGTTGCGCTGTAGCCGGCGTCGAGGGAAAGTTGCGGTTCTCTGTCAACGCCCGCAGCCGAGGCGAAAGCCGCATCGATGCGGCCGGCGGCGTCGAGGTCGCGGCGCGGCGGCTGCAGACGATCGTTGCGGAGGCGGGCTTTCCGGAGATCGACGCGATGAAGATGGACGTCGAGGGCGCCGAGTTCCCTGCGCTTGAGGCTTTCTTCGCCGAGGCGCCAAAGGCGCTCTGGCCCAGACTCCTCATTCTCGAGACCTCGCACGAGGCGCCCGGCAAATCGGCCTCGGCTTGCTGCAGCGCCGCCGGCTACGGCCTCAAACTGAAAACGCGAATGAACGCCGTGCTCGTTCTGAACGGCTGAGGGTCATTTTCCGCTGCCGTACCAGTCCTTGACCATCAGCTTCCTCTCGACTCCGGATCGCTGATAGCCGCCTTCCGCCGCGGTCTGCCGAGCCGGGAGGACGACCGGCCTGAACGCCTCTTCGTTATACTCATAGGGAATGCATTCGAGGATCGAACGGATGCAGTTCAATCGTCCCTTCTCCTTGTCGTCCCCATCGACAACGCGCCAGGGCGCATGGACCGTGTGCGTTTCTTCAAGCATGCGGTTCCGGTGCTTCGAGAACTCCGCCCAGCGCCGGCGCGCCTCAAGATCGATCGGCGACAATTTCCAGCGCTTGCGCGGGTCGCTGGCGCGTTCCTGGAAGCGCTTCTCCTGCTCTTCGGCCGACACGTGGATCCAGTATTTCAGCAGCACGAGCCCGCTTGAGGCCAGCATGCTCTCGAACGCGTTCACGTCGCGCATGAACGCCTCGTGCTCTTCCGGCGTGCAAAAGCCCATCACCGGCTCGATGACGGCGCGATTGTACCAGGAGCGGTCGAAGAGAACGATTTCGCCGGCGGACGGGAGCTCGGCGACATAGCGCTGGAAGTACCATTGCGAGCGTTCGACATCCGAAGGCTTCGAGAGCGCGACGACGCGCCAGATGCGGGCGTTCATCCGGGCCGTGATCGTCTTGATGAGGCCGCCCTTGCCGGCCGCATCCCGGCCCTCGAAGACGATGGCGATCTTCATCGCCTTGCGCGCCGCGGTTTCCTGAAGCTTGGCCAGTTCGAACTCGAGGCGCTTCAGCTCCTTGCTGAATTTCTCTTCGTTCATTCCCCTATCCTCAATCCGGCGGCGTCGAATCGATACTCGGTCCGACAGAATTCGCAGGAGACGCGAATGGCGCCGTCATCGATCATGTCGGATAGTTCCTGTGCGCCGTAGCGCTTCAAGACCGCCTCGATCTTCTCCGCATTGCAATGACAACGCGCGAACACCTTGTGCGGATCGAACACGCGCACGCCATCCTCGTGATAGAGCCGATAAAGGAGGTCTTCGGCCGACAGCGAGGGATCGAGCAACTCGTCGGCGCGCGTGGTCTCAAGATGGGCGGCGGTCCGGCTCCAGAGATCCTCCTCGTGCGGACCTTTGAGGGTCGCTTCGCCGCGTTCGCGCGCGCCGCCTTCCGCTGGAACGAACTGGACGATGACGCCGCCCGCCCGCCATTGCTTCACGCCGCCGGGCCGCTCGATGCGTCCGACGGCGAGCTTGACGGCGGTCGGTATTTGCTCGGACTGCATGAAATAGGCGGCGGCGGCCGAGGCGAGCGATGTTCCCTCGATCGGCGTCACGCCCTGATAGCGTTCCATGTCAGGCCCCTGATCGATGGTGAGCGCCAGGTGTCCGGCGCCCAGCAATTCGCGAAGGCCCGCCGCGCCCGGCGGCGGCTCCTTGAAGCTCGCCGTGGCGCGTAAATCTCCGTTCGCGGCGTAATCGGCGACCAGCATCGAGACCGGGCCGTCGCCCTTCGCCTGGAGGATGAGCTTGCCGTCGAATTTGAGCGAGGCGCCCATCATGGCGACCAGCGCCGCCGCCTCGCCGACCAGCATGGAGACGGAATCGGGAAACCCGTGCGCCGACAGAATGCGGTCGATGGCGGGTCCGAGCCGCACGGTCCGTCCGCGGACGGCCGTGTCGCCGATCTGAAAGGGCAGGATCGAATCGTCCGGCGCCGGCGCCGCGCTGCTCATGATCAGCTCTTCAGCTTGTAGCCGGATTTCAGGAGCTGCCGGCAGACGATCGCCAGCACGATGTTGAGCGCCAGCGTGACATAGACCCCGCGCATCGGCGAAATCTCGAAGACCCCTGTGAAGCCGTAACGAAATCCGTCGATCAGGTAGAACACCGGATTGTAGCTGCTGAGGGTCAAGAAAGGCTCGGGCAGGTTCTTGATGGCGTAGAACGTGCCGGAGAGAAAAGTCAGAGGCGTGATGACGAAATTGGTCGCTGCGGCGAGCTGATCGAACTTGTCCGCCCAGATGCCGCCGATAATGCCGAGAAAGCCGAACATGAAGGAGCCCGCCAGCATGAAGTAGACGAGCGCCCACGGATTGACGATCCGCATGGGCGCGCCGGACATCGCCATGAAAGCGGCGCAGGTGATCGCTGCGACCACGCCGACGAGAACGCCGCGCGCCGCCGCGCCGACGGCGAGCGCGACGCCAAGCTCGCTCGGCGACAAAGGCGGCATCAGCACGTCGACGATCGAGCCCTGAACCTTCCCGATAATGAGCGATGAGGAGGAATTGGCGAAGGCGTTCGTCAGCACCGCCATCATCACGAGGCCCGGCGCCAGAAACTCCGCATAAGGAACGCCGTGGATGGGCGCGCGCGTCGCGCCAAAGGCCTGCATGAAGACGACGAGAAAGAGCGCCGTCGAAACGAGCGGCGCGACGATCGTCTGGAAGGCCACTTTCATGAAGCGGCGGATTTCGCGCTTGGTTAGCGTCGCCAGCCCGAGCCAGTTCACCGCGCCGAAACGGCGCTCGCCGAACACGGGCCGCGCGACCTCCGGGGGCGCGCTCGATTGAAGGGCGATCGACATTCGAATTTCCTCTCGTCGCGGTCCGCCGCGGTGTCGCTTGAGGTTCTCAGGCAGTCAATCGACGCCGCTCGCGCATCCATGACGATGAGTTCTCGCACAACATCTGGTGTGCAAAAAAATGATTCGCGGCCATGTTGTGTTTTCGAATCAGGGGGCTACTATATCTAGGCGCTGTGACGATATGCGGCGGAATTAGGCACAACATATAGTCTCACCGGCCGCGCGCGGCAGCTGCGGCCATTATCACGGGAGCGGGCAATGGCATGGAACGACGAGCGGGTCGAGCTCTTGAAGAAGTATTGGGCGGAGGGGCTTTCAGCGAGCCAGATCGCCTCGAAGATGGGCGGCGTCACCCGGACCGCGGTCATCGGCAAGGTCCACCGCCTCGGTCTTTCCGGCCGCGCCGCCCCGGCGAC
>JBEBFW010000258.1:0-4486 GCA_040081755.1 Parvularculaceae bacterium | reverse complement strand
TTCATAGATCGCAAAGATGTCCTGCTCGGCTCCGCGCGTTTCCGTTACGGCGAACGGGGGAGCCTTCGAATTGCTGACGAGCGCGAGCATGCCGGAATAGGTGACGAGCATCTCGCGCGATCCATCGGAGCCGATCGCGTCGAATTTGTAGAGAAGCGTGTCCATGCCCTTCATGAAGCCGGCGTATTCGCCTTTGACCTCGTAGCCCCCGGCCGCGAAAGCGGGCAGCGCGCAAAGAGAGGATGGCGCGTCATACGGCGGGCGCAGGTCTTCGCGTCCCCGGTTTTCCGTGATCGTCAAAAGAGTTGCGTAGATCGACATCTTCGTGGCGAATTTCGCATCGCGCGCGGCGGCCGCACGCCGCCGACGGCTCGGCGGCGGCGACTGAAGAAACGCAGCAAAGCCACAGCCCAGCGGCGGCGATCGAAAGAAACTTCAAAATCCCCCCCCAAATCTCAATGGAGCCGACATGAGGAAGCGTAGCGCAAGGGTCCATCGCCAACAAGAAACCCCCGGGAAGGTGTGCGATTGTCATCCGCCCGCCGCCAACCACCGCCGCGCCCTACCCATCGCCATGAGCGGGAAATAGTGGCGATAGAGATTGTAGTTGATCATGAAGGCGCGGCTGAGTTCGGGGCCTTGTTTCAGGCGCTCCTTCAACAGCGGGTCGGAGAGCTTGATCGTCTGGCCGACGCCGTAACCGGGGAAGCCCGTGCCGGTATATTCCGGCTCCTCCCAGGTTCCGTCTTTCTGGCGCTCGATGAGGAAGGCGAGGCCGCGCTCGATCGCGTTGCGGTCCTTTTCGCGCTTCGCCGCAACAAGCCCCATGAGGGCCCAGGCGGTTTGCGAGGCTGTCGTCTTGCCGCGCCCGGACATGCTCGCGTCCATGTAGGAGGCGCAGCTTTCGCCCCAGCCGCCATCCGCCTGCTGACGATCGATGAGCCAGTCGCAGGCGCGGGAGACTTCGCCGCGCGTCATGTCGAAGCCGATCGCCTCAAGCGCCGGTAGAACCGCGCCCGTGCCGTAAATGTAATTGACGCCCCAGCGGCCGAACCATGAGCCGTCCTTCTCCTGCTCCTTCAGCGTCCATTCGATGGCGCGCTTCACCGCCGGATGGGTCTGGTCATGCCCAAGCTTGCCGAACGCCTCGATGATGTGCGCCGTCACATCGACGGAAGGGGGATCCAAGGCCTCGCCGAAATCGCAAAAGGGAATCTTCGTCAGGATCTTCTTGTCGTTGTCCTTGTCGAAGGCGCCCCAGCCGCCGCCCTTGCATTGCATGCCGATGAGCCAGTCGAGGCCGAGGCGGATCGCTTCCTCGATCCCCCTCGCCTTCCATTTCGGATCGTTACGGAACTGCGCCAGCACGATGAGCGCCACGGCCGTATCGTCCGTATCCGGATAGAAATAGTTCTTGTATTCGAACGCCCAGCCGCCCGGCTTGACGCCCGGAACCTTCACCTGCCAGTCGCCGGGGCGCCTCACCTGTTGATCGAGCAGCCACTGCACGCCCTTCTCGACCGCCGCAGGGTGGCGATCCAGCAAGTGGGCGTCGTCGAGCGCCATCAGGCCGAGTTCGGTGTCCCAGACCGGCGATGTGGACGCCTGAATCCACGTCGCGGCGCCGATATCGACCCGCCAGCGCAGATCGTCGAGCGCGCCGACGCCCTTGGCGAGCACCGGATGATCGGTCGCATAGCCCTCCGCGTAGACGGCCATCAGCGAATAGATCCAGGGCGGCTGGATGCCGCCCCAAACGCCGTCCGCATCCTGGTGCTGAATGATCCATTCGAGCGCGTGTTTGACGGCGGCGCGACGCCCAAGCGAGAGGCCGGTCTTCACGCCGAAGGAATGGAGCGCATGCAGAACCTTGTCGGCGCCTCGAAAGAAGCCGTCCCAAAGATCGGCGCCGGGTTTGCCCGGCAGCTCATAGTCGAACGCCGCGCGTCCGCCCGGAAAAAGATCGTCGAGCCGGTTGGCGACCGGCAAGGGCCGGCAGGGGCGCCTCGCCGACAGAACGGCGATCGGCATCAGCGTCGCGCGCGCCCATTGCGCGAAATTGTAGATCGAGAATGGAAACCACTTCGGAAACCAGATGACTTCCGGCGGCAGGTTCGGCGTCTTCTCCCAGGGCCACTCGCCGATCAGCGCCAGCCAGTAGCGCGTGAACACGCGAATATTCCGGAGGCCGCCCTTGGCGAGAATCCAGTCGCGCGCGCGCTTCATGTGCGGCGCCTCGGGCGTATCCCCCTCGCAGCGGAGCGCCGCGTATGCTTCAACCGTCGTGTTGATGTCGCCCGCGGGCGCCCCGTAATAGATCCGCCACGAACCGTCCGGCGACTGCGACTGGCGAAGCGACTCTGCAAGCCGTGGCGCCAAATGGTGTTTCTCAAGTCCCATGAACCACAGCGCGAGGCGCCATTGCGCCTCCATGCAGGCATTCGATTCAAGACGTCCGACCCAGTAGCCTTCCGGCTTCTGGCGTTTGACCAGCCACTCGGCCGCCGCATCGATCGAGCGATCGAGCGCGGCGCCGAAATTCCCGCGCGGCGCGCCGCCGGTTCTCTCGTCGATGGTGGCCGCCGTCCCGCTCATCTCGTTGATCCCGCCCCCTTTTCCTTTCCGAAAGGCCGCCCTTCCAGTCAAGGGCGGCCGCACTCTGGCGCAGGCGCCCCGCGCCCTTTAAGTATCCGCTCGCCGCGCGCTCCAAAGGACAGACCCTCCATGAACCGCACCGTTCTCATTCTCGCCGCCTTCGCCGCCCTCGCCGCCTGCGGCAAGAAGGAAAAGGCGGCGGCGCCCGCGCCGCAAGAAACAGTCAAGGTCGCCGCGCCCGCAACGCCGGTGTTGCGCGAATTCAACCTCGCCGCGCAGAAAGACCAGTTCTCCTACGCCAATGTCGATGAGGTGAAGACAACGCATGTCGATCTCACGCTTACCGTCGACTTCGCCTCGAAGACGCTCGACGGGACGGCGATTCTCGATTTCGTCCGCGTCAAGCCGGACGCCGATGCGCTCATTCTCGATACGGACGATTTGACCATCGACACAGCGGAGGCGCGCATCGCCGGCGCGTGGTCGCCAGCCGTCTTTGTGCTGGGGACTGACGACCCGGCGCTCGGCGCGCCGCTGCAAATCTCCATTCCGCCGGGCGCCGACGCGGTGCGCATCGGCTATCGCACATCGCCCGAGGCGCAAGGTCTCCAGTGGCTGACCAAGGAGCAAACCGCCGGCAAGCGTCATCCTTACATGTACAGCCAGAACCAGGCGATCCATGCGCGCTCGATGGCGCCCCTGCAGGACACGCCCTCGATCCGCATCACCTATACCGCCGGCATCCGCACGCCCGAACCGCTTGTCGCCGTGATGAGCGCGGTCCGGCACGAACCGGAATTCGACATCCAGTCCTTCGACATGCCGCAGCCGATCCCGTCCTATCTCATTGCGCTCGCGGTCGGGGACATCGCCTTCAAGGCGATCGACGATCAGGTCGGCGTCTGGGCCGAACCCGAAATGCTCGACGCCGCCGTCGCGGAGTTCAGCGAAACGCCGCAAATGGTGGCGGCTAATTCCGCGCTCTATGGCCCCTATCGCTGGGAGCGCTACGATATGCTGGTGCTGCCGCCGAGCTTTCCCTTCGGCGGCATGGAAAACCCGCGCCTGACATTTCTGACGCCGACGGCGATCGCCGGCGACAAGAGTCTGACCAGCCTCATCGCCCATGAACTCGCGCACTCCTGGTCCGGCAATCTCGTCACCAATGCGACATGGCGCGATTCCTGGCTGAACGAGGGCGTCACCTCCTATGTCGAGAACCGTGTGGTCGAGGCGGTCTTCGGACCGGAGCGCGCCGCCATGGAGCGCGCGCTCGATCTTGAAATCCTCAAGCGCGACGTGGCGGAAGCGGAGCGCCCCGAACTGACGCAGCTGAAACTCCCGGCCGATCTCAAGGACCCGGACGAAGGCTTCAGCCAGGTCGCCTATGTGAAGGGCGCTTTTCTGCTCAAGTTTCTTGAAGAGCGCTTCGGGCGCGAGGCGTTCGATCAATTCTTGAAGGCCTACTTCGACAAATACGCCTTCAAGAGCGTCACCACCGAGGACTTCGTCGCAGAGATAAATGCGCTTCGCGCCTCCAAGCCTGACGCCGTCAGCGACGCTGAACTGCGCGAGTGGATCAACGGCCAGGGCGTGCCGGCCAGCGTCATTGTTCCGCAGTCGGACGCTTTCGACCGGCTGGCGGCGGGGCAGCAAAAATGGCTCGCCGGGTCGATCAAGCCGCAAGCCTTGCCGACCGCCGCGTGGACGACGCAGGAGTGGCTGCGCTTCATCAACACATTGCCCGAAGACATCGCGCCGGCGCGGCTCGGCGAACTCGACGCCGCCTTCAAGCTGAGCACGGCCGGCAACTCCGAAATCGCCGCCGCCTGGTATCTCCGGGCAGTCAAAGCGGGCTACGAGCCGGCGCTGCCGGAGGTCGAGAAGTTCC
>JBEBFW010000048.1:0-16278 GCA_040081755.1 Parvularculaceae bacterium | reverse complement strand
TCGGCAGCGTCATGCCGACGATGCCAGCCTTTGAAGCCGAATAGGCGGCCTGGCCGATCTGGCCGTCAAAAGCTGCGACGGAGGCGGTGTTGACGATAACGCCGCGCTCGCCGTCGCCGAGGGGGTCGTTCTTCTCCATCGCCTCAGCGACAAGGCGGATGCAGTTGAACGTGCCGACCAGATTGACGTCGAGCACGCGCTTGTAGTTGGCGAGGCTGTGCGCGCCGTTTTTGCCGACCGTCTTTTCCGCGACGCCGATGCCGGCGCAGTTGACGAGGATGCGAGGGCCGCCGACCGCGGCGATCGATTTGGCCAGCGCCGTCTTGGCGCTCTCTTCATCGGCGACATTGGTCTCGCAAAAGACGCCGCCGACTTTCGCCGCCAGAGCCTCGCCCTTCCCGGCGTTCATGTCCCAGATCGCGCATTTGGCGCCTTCCCGCGCCAGCGCCTCGACGGTCGCCGCACCGAGGCCCGAAGCCCCGCCGGTGACGATCGCCGCGCTGCCCTGAAACTTCATTCTGATCTCTCCCTGTACGGACGACCGGGCGGCGGCCCCTGCCGGCGC
Source organism: Parvularculaceae bacterium (assembly GCA_040081755.1). Lineage (GTDB taxonomy): Bacteria > Pseudomonadota > Alphaproteobacteria > Caulobacterales > Parvularculaceae > Amphiplicatus. The sequence goes on along the minus strand of JBEBFW010000048.1, from coordinate 15,713 downwards.
TCGCAGAGCGCGTCAGCGGCGACGCCTAGCGGCGGAGGCCAAGGCGCTCGATCAACTTCTGATAGCGCGGCTCGTCGATCTTCTTGACGTAATCGAGCAGGCTGCGACGCTGCGCGACCATCTTCAGCAGCCCGCGCCTCGAATGGTTGTCTTTCTTGTGATCCTTGAAATGCTCGGTCAAATTCGAGATGCGCTCGGAAAGAATGGCGACCTGAACTTCCGGCGAGCCGGTATCGTCTTTCTTGGTGGCGTATTCCTTGATGACCTTGGCCTTACGCTCAGGCGCAATCGACATGAGTATCGTCTCCGCAGCGTCCATGAAATGCCGGCCGCGCCGGGACGCCGTCCAGCGCGGTCGAAAGAACGCGCCCCTCTAGGGGAAAGGGCCCGGTATGGCAAGGAGGCCGAAGGGCGCTCCCTGGACGGCCAACGAAAAAGCGCCCCAAACCATAGTGGGGCGCTTTTCAAAGGCCGGATTATCAAGCCTAGAAGTGGAAGTTCACGCCGAGGCGGACCGAGTTGATGTCGAAGTCCTGGGTGACGACTTCGTTGTAGAACGGCGGGCCAAGCGTAAACGTGCTGCCCGTGCGGAAGCCAGTCTGATATTCGAAGTCGGAATAGTCGCCACGCAGATATTCGATGCGGGCGGACCAGGTCGAGCCGAACTTCTTCTCGATGCCCGCGCCGTAGACGATGCCGGAGAGCCACTCGGTGTCAGCGCCGAACTTGCTGTAGCCGCCGCTGCTCGTCACTTCCGCGGTTCCCTCGACGCGAGCCATCGACCAGCCGGCGGTGGCATAAAAGAGCCAGCTGGTTGAGGCGAAGCCGACTTTGCCTTTCGCCGAAAGCTGGTGTTTGCCATCGATCGAATTGCCGGGCCCGTAAGTCGGCGTCGGGCCGGAGGAAGTTGCGGTTAGCGGCAGAAGGCGGGCGTCGTCAGCATTGAGATTGGCGTAGTCGGCTTCAATGCCGAGAACGAAGCCGCCGGGGAACTCATGATTGTAGCCGAGCTGGGCGCCGAACTCGATCCCATTCGGGCTGAGGTTCGTGGACCACAGGCTTTCGACGCCAGTCTGCAGCGCAACGGTTTCGCTGGTGACCCAGCGATCTCGCACATCGACATTGGCGTCCGAGCCTCCCCAGCCGTAGCCGACATTGCCGCCGAAATAGAAACCCGTCCACTGGGCCGAAGCGGCCGTGGACAGCATGGTCGCCGCAACGAGCGCGGCCGTGAAGGTCTTCATAATAACTCCCCTGAGTTGATCGAATCTCTACGAATGCCCCAAGATAGGCGCTGGTTTGCACGGCCGCAACCGCCTTGGCCTTCGCGACGCCGTCAGTTTGCGCGCGCAAATGTTGCCGCAGGGCGACAATTGTGGCTTGGTCCGGCGCATCGGACGGAACGCATCATGAGCAAGACTTCGGTTGTCATCGCCGGCTGCGCGGGGCGCATGGGCCGGGCGCTCGCTCGCGAAGTGATCGCCTGCCCGACGCTCGACCTCGCTGGCGGCTTCGAGATTCCGTCGAGCCCGGCGCTCGGGGAGGACCTTGGCGTTCTCGCCGGCATGGGGGCTGTCGGCTTGACCGTCGATAGGGCGCCGGAGCGCGCGCTCGCCGACGCTGCGGTGCTCATCGATTTCACCACGCCGCAGGCGAGCCTTGCAAACGCGCGAGCAGCTGCTGAAAGCGGCGTTGCCCTCGTGCTCGGCACTACCGGCATGAGCGTCGCGGAGATCGACGAGATCGAGGCCCACGCGAGGAGGATCGCGATCATCCGATCGGGGAATTTCTCCCTCGGCGTCAACCTGCTTGCAGCCCTCGTCGAGGAAGCGGCTCGGCGCCTGCCGGACGACTACGACATCGAGATCATCGAGGCCCATCACCGCGACAAGATCGATGCGCCGTCCGGCACAGCGCTCATGCTCGGCGAAGCCGCTGCGCGCGGGCGGGATGTCGATCTTTCCGCCCGGGCCGTCACGGCCCGGGCCGGCGCCAATGCGCGGCGCAAGGCCGGCGAGATCGGTTTTGCCAGCGTCCGCGGCGGCGGCGTCGTCGGCGAGCACAACGTCATCTTCGCGGGCACGCAGGAAATCGTGACCCTCTCCCACGGCGCGATCGACCGCGCGCTCTTCGCCAAGGGCGCCGTCGCGGCGGCCCGCTTCATTGCGGGCAAGCCCGCGGGGCTCTACACGATGCGCGACGTGCTTGGCTTTGCAGGGAAGCGATAGGCGTTCGGCACAATTTTCGGCGCATCCTTACGAGGATGTTCACCATGCGCCCGCGCGCTTCCTTAACCGGCGAAATGCGATGCTCCAGACAATTGTTCAGGAGTTCGCATGCGCGCTGAGCTTGGAGTGGCCGCCCTTGTCGTCGTGTCGACCGTGCTCGGCGTGCGCTACTGGGAAACGCGAACGGCGCTCCCGGCCGGATCGGTCGGGCAGGAAGAGGCCGTCCTCGCCGCCGCAGGGCCGACGCTGGCGCCGGCCTCGCCCTACGCCGCCGGCTACGGCGAGGAGGTGAAGATCGCCGCCTCGACCGACCACCAGTATTATGTGACCGCCGCGGTCAACGCGGCGCCCGCTTCGTTCCTTATCGACACGGGCGCCAGCTATGTCGCGCTGCGCGACAGCGACGCCCGCCGGGCGGGCATTTATACGACGCATTCGGACTTTCGCCATCCGGTCCGCACGGCGAACGGCGAAACAAAGGCCGCTTTGATCGACATCCGCGAGATCGAAATCGACGGCATTCGCGTCGAGAGCGTCAAGGCCTTCGTGCTCGCCGACGATCAGCTGTCGGTGAACCTCCTCGGCATGAGCTTCCTCTCCAAGCTCGAAAGCGTCGAGGCGCGCGGCGGGCAACTGGTGCTGCGCGGGTAGGGCGGATGCAATCCGCCTCATTCGTCCCGCCAACGCTGATTTTGTAAATCTGCTAAGGTCGCGCCGCATATGCGGACCAGACGCCCCGTTCTTCGCCCGTCGCTTGTTATCGCGCCGGTTGGCGGATTTCATCCGCCCTACGCCCAGATTTCCATACTGAGTCCGCCACCGTCGATGGCTGGCACGTCGGGAAACCGCAGCGCCCGTCCGCCCACAATCTTTCGTGCGACGACGGCGCAAGCGGCGGCGTCGATGAGATCGTCCGGTCCCGCGAGCGCCCGCGGGAGTTTTGGGAGATCGAGCGCCGCAACGGGAAAGCCGGCTCTCGCGAGGAGATCGCGGCGGAGCTCCAGCCCCGGCTTATGCGACTGCGATTTGACGCGCTTCGCGAGATCGAGCGGCGTTTCGCCGTTCATCGCCCAGAAGGCGACTTCCGGGTGACTTTCGACGACGCGGCTCTGCAGAGCCGGCGTCATCAGCGCGTCAAGCTCGCGAATCTTCGGGAAGAGATTGAAGCACTGCCTGGAGACCTTGCGAGGCGGATCGGACGCCGCGAGTGCCGCGCGGCAGGCCTCGGCGTAGTCGCTCTGCATGACCGCCGCGCGCGCCGGCACGGCGAACAACGACGACTGGCGTTCGCCCAGCACGGCTCTGGCGGCGCGGTCGCAGCCGCGCCCCGCCTCGCCGATCCGGTCCGGCAGCCCGATCGGCATGTCGACGGCGATCTTGGCGGCGTCCGCCGCCGCGACGAGCACATCGCCGAACGAGCCGCACAGGATGAACCGCGCATCGTCCGTCCACAGAGCGACCATCCACCCGCCCCGGCAGCCGTCGACGCCGGCGACTGTCGTCGTCAAACCGATCACCCCGCCTTTTCGGCCCAGCTCCGATGCTCGGCGTCGAGTTCGTAGGCGGCGAGCGCCGCGAGCGTGACGATTTCGGGGACGCGCGCGCCGACCTGCGTGATCTGGACGGGTTTTTCGAGGCCGATCAGCAATGGGCCGAGCACGGTCGCTTCGCCGACTTCGCCGAGAAGCTTGGTCGAGATCGAGGCCGAGTGGATGCCCGGCGTCACCAGCACGTTGGCGGCGCCCTTGAGGCGGGTGAACGGATAATTCGCCTTGCGGAGCTTCTCGTTCAGCGCCATGCGCGGCGTCATGTCGCCTTCATACTCGAAGTCGATGTCGCGGCGCTGATCAAGAATCTGCACTGCGCCGGCGACGCGTCGCGAATGCTCCGTATCGGGATTGCCGAAGTTTGAGTAGGAGACGAAGCCGACGCGCGGCGTGTAGCCGAGATGCTTGACGGCGTGCGCGACCTGCACGGCGATCTCGGCCATCTCCTCGGAATTCGGATATTCGGTGATGTTGGTGTCGGCGACGAAGAGTGTGCGGCCCTTGGCGAGGATGACCGATATGCCGATGAGGCGCTCGCCCGGCCGCGGATCGAGGGCGAGGCGCACATTCGAGAGCACCGTGTCGAAGGAGCGCGTGACGCCGGTCACCATGGCGTCCGCATGGCCATGGGCGAGCATGCAGGCGCCGTAGGCGTTGCGATCGTTATTGGCGAGACGCTGCACGTCGCGCTTCAGAAATCCGCGGCGCTGCAGACGTTTGTAGAGATAGTCAGTGTACTGCTCCACATGCGGCGTATTGCGCGCATGGTGCATCTCGAAATCGGCGTCCGCGGGCAGCCCCGCCGCCGCCAGCCGCTGGCGGATGATCTCTTCCCGCCCGATGAGCACCGCGCGCCCAAGACCCTCCTGCTGGAAGGCGTAGGCGGCGCGGATGACGGCCTCTTCTTCGCCCTCGGTGAACACGATGCGCTTCGGCGTCTTCCGCACGCGGAGCGACGAATAAATCTGCTGCAGGAAGGAGGCCGACGGGTCGGTGCGCGCGGCGAGCGACGCCGCATAGGCCGCGAGATCGACGATCGGCTTCCTCGCAACGCCGCTCCTGGCGGCCGCTTCGGCGACGGCTGGCGGAATGGTCGAGATCAGCCGCGGGTCGAAGGGCGTCGGGATGATGTAGCCGGGGCCGTATTTGAGGCGTCGGCCATAGGCGGTCGCGACCTCATCGGGCACGTCCTCGCGGGCGAGCGCGGCGAGGGCCTTCGCGCAGGCGATTTTCATCTCCTCGTTGATGGTGCGCGCGCGGGCGTCGAGTGCGCCGCGGAAAATATAGGGGAAGCCCAGAACGTTGTTCACCTGATTTGGATAGTCCGAGCGCCCGGTCGCGATGATCGCGTCGCTCCGTACCGAGAGAATCTCCTCCGGCATGATTTCCGGCGTCGGATTGGCCATGGCGAAAATGATGGGGTTCTTCGCCATGGACTTGATCATGGCTTTCGAGACGACGCCGCCGACAGAAAGCCCGATGAAAACATCTGCGCCGTCCATCGCCTCGGCCAGCGTCTTCTTGTCGGTCGCCACAGCGTGCGCGGAACGCCACTGGTCGAGCTGGCGGCTCTTGGTCAGAACGCCTTTGGAATCGCAGACCAGCGCATTCTCGTGCGGCAGGCCCATGGCCTTGATGAGGCCGATGACGGACAAGGCCGAGGACCCGGCGCCGGACACAGCGACCTTCACCTCACGGATCGATTTCCCCGTAATGTCGAGCGCGTTCAGAAGGCCAGCCGCCGCGATGATCGCCGTCCCGTGCTGGTCGTCATGGAAGACGGGGATGTCCATCAGCTCCTTGAGGCGCTGCTCGATATAAAAGCTCTCCGGCGCCGCGATGTCCTCGAGATTGATGCCGCCGAAAGCGGGTCCGAGATATCTGACGCAATTGATGAAGGCTTCGGCGTCTTTGGTATCGACTTCGAGATCGATCGAATCGATGTCGGCGAAGCGCTTGAAGAGGACGGATTTGCCCTCCATCACCGGCTTCGCCGCGAGCGGCCCGAGATCGCCGAGCCCCAAAATCGCGGTGCCGTTCGAGATGACGGCGACCATATTGCCCTTGGACGTATAATCGTAGGCGAGGTCCGGATTGGCTGCGATCGCTCTGACCGGCGCGGCGACGCCTGGGCTGTAGGCGAGCGACAGGTCGCGCTGCGTCGCCATGGGTTTGGTCGGCGTGATCTCGAGCTTGCCCGGCTTGCCGCGCGAGTGGAACTCGAGCGCCTCCTCGTCGGAGACTTTGGCGGAAGTGTCGTCCATGGGCGATGCCTTTTTGGCGCTAGTGTGGCGGATCTGAAATTCGCTCCGCAACTTCGGCGAATCCTGAGGCGAATTTCAAATCCATAAGCCACACTAGACACATGATCCCGCTAGTGTCCTTGTCGAATCCGAAGTTCGCTCGGGATACGCGACAAGTGGCGCGAACTTCGGATTCGGGACACTGGCGAGGCTTAATGAGGGCCGGGGCGCGCGGCAATGCGGCTGAGACCGTCGGCGCGACGTGCTTGCGTGGTCTTGTTCTGCTATCCCCGCCGGCATTAGGCTAGGCGCGTCTTGGGTCAGGGGGACAATCCATGCAGAAAAGGGTCATCGCCGCCTTGTTTGCCGCCGCAGCGCTTGCTGCAACGCCAACCTTGGCGGCAGAGCCGTACGAATTCTGGGTCCCGTCCGGCTCCAACGCGCCCGTCGCGTTCGGCTCAGAGCCGACCGCGCTGAAAGTTTGTAACGGCAACTCCTATCTCGTGAAACTGGTCGTGGATGGAACCGAAGTGCGTCCGCGGGCGAACCAGTGCCTGGTCATCGTCGGCAAGGACATTCAGGCCGGCAGATATGCCGGCACGCCGCCCACAACCAACGAGGCCGCGTTTACGATCAAGATCGAGATCATCGGCGTCAAGGGCGTGCATGGCGATTAGGAGCACTTTGTTCGACCTCATCGATCGCGCTTTGCAACGGCGCGGCTCGTCCCTATCTTGATCGCATGTTCATCCAGACCGAAGACACGCCCAATCCGCAGTCCCTGAAATTCGTCCCCGGACGAGCGATTTTGGGGCATGACGAGACGGGCAAGCCGAAACTCGGGCTCGATTTTCCCAACAGGGAGACCGCGGATTCCTCTCCGCTCGCCGCGACGCTGTTCGAGGTCGAAGGGGTCGAGGGCGTTTTTCTGGGCGCGGATTTCGTCACCGTCACCAAGGGCGCCTCGGTCGAATGGCGCCACCTGAAGCCGGCGCTCCTCGGGGCCATCGCCGATCACCTCGCCGCCGAGCTACCGGCCATGACCGAGGGCGCGCCGCGCAAGCCTTCATCCGCGACCAGCCTCGATGAATATGAGGGCGAGGACCGGGAAGTGGTCGAACAGATCATCGAGCTGATCGACACGCGCGTGCGGCCGGCCGTCGCCGCCGATGGCGGCGACATCGTGTTCAAGCACTATGAGCCGAAGACCGGCATCGTCTTCCTCTCGATGCACGGGTCGTGCGCAGGCTGTCCCTCATCGACGGCTACCCTCAAGGCCGGTATCGAAAACATGCTCAAGCACTATGTGCCCGAAGTCGTAAAGGTCGAGGCGGCGTAGCGGGGATTGGGGTTGGGACTGGTGAAAAGTCACACTCCTGCTCGTTCAATCCCTAATCCCCAATCCCCAAACAGGAGCGAGCCATGTCCAACGTCTACGCCGTCACCAAAGTCGTCGGCACATCGGAGAAGTCGATCGAGGACGCCATTTCGACGGCGGTCGCCACCGCGTCGAAGACTTTGAAAAATCTCGACTGGTTCGAAGTCGTCGAGACGCGCGGCTTCATCAAGGGCGGCAAGGTCGCGTGGTATCAGGTGGCGATCGAGATCGGATTCCGTTACCAAGCGCCGACGGGCGCCGGTCCCGCGCGCAAGCCGCGCCGGAAATAGGCGCCGAGCGAGGAACGGCATGAGCGAAAAGATCATCAGCGACGAAGCCCTCGATGTCATTTTCCGGTCGGCGCGCACGCGCAATGGCTGGCAGGAGAAGAAGGTCTCCTCGACGCTCATCCAGGCAGTCTATGACCTCATGAAATGGGGGCCGACCTCGGCCAACTGCTCGCCCGCGCGCTTCGTCTTCGTGACGACGCCGGCCGGCAAGGAGCGCCTGAAGCCCCATATCGGAGCCGGCAATCTCGCCAAGACTATGGCGGCGCCGGCGGTCGTCATCATCGGGCACGACCTCGAGTTCTACGAAAAGCTCCCGCAGCTTTTTCCGCATACGGACGCAAAAAGCTGGTTCGTCGGCAACGAAAAGCTGATCGAGACGACGGCTTTCCGGAACGGCACGCTGCAAGGCGCCTATCTGATGATCGCGGCGCGCGCGCTCGGCCTCGATTGCGGCCCCATGTCGGGCTTCAACAATGACGGCGTCGACAAGGAGTTCTTCGCCGGCGCCAGGGTGAAGTCGAATTTCATCTGCAATCTCGGCTATGGCACGGACGAGAACCTTTTCCCGCGCGCGCCGCGCCTGTCGTTCGACGAGGCGTGCAAGGTGATTTGACGTGCGGCAACCGGCAACCGGTAACCGGCAACCGGCATTTTGGTTCATTCGCGTAGTCACCGGCGTATCTTTTTCGAGTCGCGCATTCAAATCTCCGGTTGCCGGTTGCCGGTTGCCGGTTGCCGAGTGACGCATGCTCACCCTGGGCATCGACACCGCGCTCTCCTCCTGCTCCGTCGCGGTGCTGGACGGCGCGCTGGTGCTCGCGTCGCGATCGCTCCTTCTTGAAAAGGGGCATGCGGAGCATCTCGCGCCGCTCGTTGTCGAGGCTCTGGCGGAAGTGGGCATCGCCGCCCGCGAGCTCGACCGGGCGGGAGTGGTCGTGGGTCCGGGCGGCTTTGCGGGCGTGCGCGTCGGCGTCGCCTTCGCCCGCGGCCTCGCCATCGGAACGAGGCTCAAGACCGTCGGCATGACGAGCCTTGAAGCGCTCGCGCGCGGCGTTGCCGAAGCGGCGGGTCCGGTCGCCGCTGTCGTCAACGCCAATCGCGGCGAGGTCTATGCGGCGCTTTATGACGCGGACGCGATCTTGATCGAGCCCTTTGTCGCCGCACCCGAAGCGGCGCTTCAGCGTCTGATCGCAGCCGGCGCAAACGGGGCCGCCGCGGTCGGCGATGGCGTCCGCCTTGTCGATCCGCGAGGCGCGCATTTCAGGGATCTGGGCGCTCCGCCCATCGACCCTGCGGTCGTCGCGCGCTTCGCCGCCGCCGCTCTCGCGCCTACGGCGGCGCCCGCCCCGCTCTACCTGCGGGATCCCGACGCCTAGCCGTCGGCGCCGTCACCCGTCGCCGCACTCCTTATGAATGAGGGCGAGATTTGACGCACTGGATCGTCAAACCTGCCTCAAAGGGCGATCTCGACGCGATCGTCGTCATAGAGCGGGCGGCGTTCGGGCCGTTCAGCTGGGGCGAGCAAGCCCTGCGGCACGGGTTTTCCGAGCCGCTTCTCTCGGCGCTGGTTGCGACGCGCGCGGGCGCAGAGGCTCCTGACGGTTTCACGCTCTGGCGGACGCTTGGCGATGAAGCTGAAATCCTCTCGATAGGCGTGCGCCCGGGCGCGCGCCGGCTTGGCGGGGCGCAAGCGATGATGGTCGCGGCGCTCGAAGATGCCCGCGCCGAAGGGCTCAGAGCCATGTTTCTTGAGGTCGATGCCGAGAATGAAGCCGCGCGTGGGCTCTACGAAAAACTCGGATATTATCTCGTCGGCCGGCGCCGCGCCTATTACCGGAATGGACACGACGCCCACGTGCTGCGCAAGGACTTGTAGTTGCCGGCGCCGGCGACGAGGCCTAACTAGCCGGTGTGAAGGAAACTCAGAGCTTGCAGCGCCTCGAAAAACTCTGCGCCGAAAAGGGCATGCGCATGACCGACCAGCGCAAGGTCATCGCCCGCGTGCTTTCTTCCGCAGCCGATCACCCCGACGTGGAGGAGATTCACCGGCGCGCGTCGGCGATCGACTCGAAGATCTCGGTCGCCACAGTCTATCGGACCATGCGGCTCTTCGAGGAGGCTGGCGTCGTCGAAAGGCACGAGTTCCAGGACGGGCGCTCGCGTTATGAGGAAGCCCATGACGACCACCACGACCACCTGATCGATCTGAAGTCAGGCAAGGTGATCGAGTTCGTCGATCCCGATATCGAGGCGCTCCAGCAGAAGATCGCCGCCAAGCTCGGCTATCGCCTCGTCGCGCACAGGCTCGAGCTCTACGCCGTGCCGGCGAAAAAGGATGCCTGACGGGCGCCGCCGAGCCCTTGACCCTCCAAGTAAACTCGTTAGTTTACACGAGCTGTTAACCACCCGGCAGCTAGGGTCCGGCGGATTTTCGGCGCTGTTTCGGCCCGGCTCGCCCGGCGCGGCCGGGCTTCCAAGGGAGCTCTCATGTCTCTTCGCGACCTCTATCCGATCCCCGACATCGATCCGGTGTGGACCGTTCCCCAGGATTTCGAGGCGTCATTCGATTGGAACTACGACGACGGCCGCAAGCAGATGATGCACCTCTACCAGAAGGGCAAGGACATGCAGTGGGATGCGATCTCACGCATCGACTGGGAACAGGAGTTCGACCCCGACAATCCGATGGGTCTCGCCGACGAGATGAGCGGCATCTACTACACGCCCATCTGGGCGAAGATGAGCGAAAAGGAAAAAGGCTGGGCCCGGCGCAATTTCCAGGCGTGGACCATTTCCCAGTTCATGCAGGGGGAGCAGGCCGCGCTCATTTGCGCTGCCAAGGTCGTCCAGCAGGTTCCAGACCTCGACGCCAAATTCTACGCTTCGACGCAAGTGATGGACGAGGCCCGCCACGTCGAGGCCTACAAGCGGCTGCTCGAGAAATTCGGCGTCGCCTATCCGATGACCAAACCCCTGCAGACGCTCGTCGATCAGGCGCTGCGCGACTCGCGCTGGGACATGACCTATCTCGCCATGCAGGTCGTCATCGAGGGTCTCGCGCTCGCGGCCTTCAACAACATTCGCGACACCGCGAAAAATCCGCTCGCCCAGCAGGTGAACGCCTATGTCATGCAGGATGAATCGCGCCACGTCGCGTTCGGCCGCCTCACTTTACGCGACTACTACCCGCAACTGACCGACGCGGAGCGCAGCGAGCGCGAAGAGTTCCTGGTCGAGGCCTGCCACCACATGCGCGACCGCTTCGAGGCGCGCGAGACCTATGAAATCCTGGGGCTCCCGGTCGAGGAGTGCGTCAAGGCGCAGAACGATTCCGGCTATATGCGCCTCTTCCGCACCATGCTGTTCCAGCGCATCGTGCCGATCGTCAAGGACATCGGTCTGTGGTCGGACAAGATCCAGACCGCCTATGACAAGATGGGCGTCCTCAACTTCGCCGAGACAGACTACGAATCCCTGATGCGGAACGACGGCGTCCGCGCCGCCGAGTTCGATGAGCTGAACCGGGAAAAGCGCGCCCGTTACGTCTCGGACGTGGCGGCGCTTGGTGCCTCCGGCGCCAGGGGCATGGCGGCGGAGTAAGCCGCCCTATGGGCAGTATCTCGCGCCGACGATGCGGCCCTGACCCGTCTGCTGAACGATAACGGCGCAGCCTTGTCCCTCGCGCGGCGCGGGAAAGACGAAGGTCTCGGCCTTGTGCGCGACGGCGCCCAGTTTTTCGACGGTGCGCACGACGTTGCGCTCCTCGAAGGTCACGCCGAAATTGTCGCCGCCCTGAACATGCGTGGCGGTGAATGCCGCAAAGCGCACCAGGAGCACGTCGCGCGGATCGTTACCCTTGGGATCGACCGTCGCCTCGATGCGCTCGCCCACGCGCTTCATCGACGTGCGCACTCTCGAAAGCGGCTGCTCGTCGCGTTCGATCTCGATGTATTCCTCGACGTCCTTGCGCCTCGACCCGACTTCGCTCGCCGCGCCGTTCACGATCGCCTGGGGCGTGAAGACGGTCGAGCGCTCGCGTATCTTGCGGTTATAGATGCGCTGGCGCGCGGCGAAGGAGGTTTCGGCGAAGGGGTCCTGCCAACGCCCGTGCTTGCGGCTCGACAGGACGTCCCAATAATCGATGTGCCAGGTCAGCGCGACAAGGTCCGGCCGCCGGCTCAATTCGTTCTGAAAGGCCGCCGCGGGCGGGCTGTCGGCGCAGGACTGAGACAGGAACATCTCGACGACGACCGGCTCCTCACAAAGAGCCGGGGCAGCGCCGAGCGCGGCGCCGAGCGCCAGAATCAACGACAACGACTTACGCAAACGGTTTCCTCGCCGCCCCCAAAATCTCATCCCTTGAGCCCCCAATGTGCCGCAAAGGCGTTTGCGATCAATGAGGCGCCCGGTCACAAGCATGCGAGCCCTCTCGCGCAAAGGCCGACGCTTGCGAAACCCTTGTCCGCCCGACTAGATGGCCCGATGTTCGAAGCCGAGGGCCGTCCGAAATCGGGAAAAACCGTGTTCATCCGCAGCTATGGCTGCCAGATGAACGTCTACGATTCCGAACGCATGGCGGAGCTCCTGAAGCCCCACGGCTATCGCCCGGTCGATGCCCCTGAAGCGGCGGATCTCGTCATCCTCAACACCTGCCACATCAGGGAAAAGGCCGCTGAGAAAGTCTTCTCGGATCTCGGCCGGCTCAAACCCCTGAAGGAAGAGAGCCGCGCGCGAGGGCGCGACCTGACAGTCGCCGTCGCCGGCTGCGTGGCGCAGGCGGAAGGCGCGGAGATCCAGCGCCGGGCCCCGCTGGTCGACCTCGTGTTTGGGCCCCAGACCTATCACCGGCTCCCTGAATTGCTGGCGCGGCGCGAGCGCTCGGTCGGGGCCGTGATCGATACGGAGTTCGCGGCCGAGGAGAAGTTCGACGCCTTGGCGCGCGATCGCGACGCGCCCGGCGTCGCCGCTTTCGTGACCGTGCAGGAGGGATGCGACAAGTTCTGTACGTTTTGCGTCGTTCCCTATACGCGCGGCGCCGAAGTCTCACGGAGCGCCTCGGCGATCGAGAACGAGGTGCGCAGCCTCGTTTCAAAGGGCGTTTGCGACGTGACTCTGCTCGGACAGAACGTCAACGCCTGGCGATCGGCGCCCGCGAATGGCGCCGGCTTGGGCATCCGGGCCAACGCGGACGGCTCCTGGGGTCTTGGCCAGCTTTGCCGCCATCTCGCTGGCCTCGACGGCCTCCAGCGCCTCACCTTCACCACCTCGCATCCGCGCGACATGGACGATGCGTTGATCGAGGCATTTGCGACCGTCGAGAAACTGATGCCATTCCTTCACTTGCCGGTGCAAAGCGGTTCCGACCGCATACTCGCCGCGATGAACCGTGGCCATACCGCGGCGGACTATCTCGCAGTTCTTGACCGGCTTCGGCGCACCCGCCCCGGAATCGCGCTATCCGGCGATTTCATCGTCGGTTTTCCAGGCGAAACGACCGAGGATTTTGAACAGACTTTGGCGCTCATCGAGCGCGTCGAATACGCGTCGGCGTATTGCTTCAAGTATTCTCGCCGGCCCGGCACGCCGGCGGCCTCTATGGGGAGGCAAGTCGCGGAACCCGAGAAGGAAGGGCGGCTCGCACGGCTCCTCTCGCTGATCGAGGCGCAGCGCCGGATCTTCAATTCGAGATTTGTCGGCGAATGCCTGCCGGTGTTGTTTGATCGCCCGGGCCGCCGCAACGGCCAGCTCGTCGGCCGCTCGCCTCATTTGCAAAGCGTTCATGCGGTCGCCCCACAATCCATGCTAGGGAAGATTGCGTCTGTGAGGGTCGTCGGGGCGAGCGGCTACGCGCTCTCAGGTGAACTCATTACGGCGCCACGGGACCAGAGAGCCTTTTGAGCGAGAACCGCGCCGACCAGATCGAACTCCTGAGCTTCGCCGACAATCGGCTTGTCGCCGATCTCGCAGGCGAACACGACGCCAATCTGATGTTGCTCGAAGAAGCCCTCGGCGTGAGGATAGACCCCAAGGGCAACCGCCTCGCCGTCTCCGGCGCGCCGCAGTCGCGTGCGCGGGCCGCGGCCGTGCTGAATTCTCTTTACAAGAAGCTCGAAGGCGGCGCGGCGCTCGCCTTGGCTGATGTGCGCGCGGCCGTCGCCTTCGCCGATACGACCGGCCCTGAACGCAGCGACGCCGATCACGGCGTCAAAACGCCCAAGCGCCTCGTCTCGCCACGATCGCCCAATCAGCGGCTCTATTTCAAGGCGCTCCGGAGCCACGACCTCGTCTTCGGCGTCGGGCCGGCCGGAACAGGCAAGACCTATCTCGCGGTCGCCCACGCCGTCGGCCTCCTGCTCTCCGGCGCGGTCGAGCGCATCGTCCTGTCGCGACCAGCGGTCGAGGCGGGCGAGCGCATCGGCTTTCTGCCCGGCGACCTGAAAGAGAAGATCGATCCCTATCTTCGCCCGCTCTATGACGCGCTCGGCGACATGATGTTCGCGGACTATGTCGAGCGCCGCATCGCCTCGGCCGAAATCGAGATCGCGCCGCTCGCCTTTATGCGCGGCCGCACGCTCGCGCGGTCGGCGGTCATTCTGGATGAAGCGCAGAACGCGACCATCACGCAGATGAAAATGTTCCTGACCCGCCTCGGCGAGGGCGCCATGATGGCGGTCACGGGCGACCCCTCGCAGTGCGATCTGCCGCACGGAGAACGGTCGGGTCTTGCCGACGCAATCGGTCTTCTTGAGGGAGCTCCGGGCGTCGCCGTCACCAGGTTCACATCCGCCGATGTGGTACGTCACCCCTTGGTCGCGCGGATCATCGACGCCTATGAAGCGCGCGACCGGCGCACGCGAGCCCTGAAGAAAAAATGATCGGCCTTGAGACGATTGTCGAATGCGAGGAATGGCTGAAAGCGGTTCCCGGCATTGAGGCGCTCGCCGCGCGCGTGCACAAATCGGCTTCGGACCGCGAACCGGCGCTCGGCGGCGCGGCCGCGCTTTTGCTTGCGGACGACGCACATCTGCGCGATCTCAACCGCCGCTTCCGCAAGAAGGACGCCCCGACCAATGTGCTGTCCTTTCCTTCGGGCGAGACCGCGCCGGGATTTCTCGGCGACGTCGCCCTGGCGTTCGGAATCTGCGCAAGCGAAGCGAGTGCGGCGCGCAAGCCTCTTCCCGATCACGCCGCGCACCTGATTGCGCACGGCCTCCTTCACCTCGTCGGCTACGACCACGAAACAGACGCGCAGGCGCTTGTCATGGAGGCCAAGGAAGCCGAAATACTGGCCGCGCTCGGGGTCGAGAACCCCTATTCGGAGACCTGAGGCCTGATGGCCGTCGAAGAATCCAGAAACGCCAGAGACAATGCCGGCCGCATCGAACAATCGGCCGCCGACGAAGTCGAGGACGGGCCGGCCCCGGGCCTTATCACGAGATTCTGGGGCCTCCTCACCAAGGGATCGCCAGCGGACGCCGGCGCTGCATCCGTCGAGCGCTCCGCCGATGACGAGCGCAAACCGCCTCGCGCCAAGCGCGACATGATCGAGCGCGTGCTCGCCTTCTACGAAAAGCGCGTCGCCGACGTCATGGCGCCGCGGGCCGACATTGTCGCCGTCGATTCGACGACTTCGCTCAGCGACCTCATCAAGGCGTTCGCCGACGGCGGGCACTCGCGCATGCCGATCTATCGCGCCGATCTCGACGATCCCATAGGGATGGTCCACATCAAGGACGTCGTGCACTTGATGGCGTATCCGGATGAGGCCCGCGCCATCGAGGGCCCGGCGCTGAAAAAAATCAGGCGCGAGATCCTCTACGTGCCGCCGTCGATGCGCATCACCGATCTCCTCTTGAGGATGCAGCACACGCGCATTCATATGGCGGTGGTCATCGACGAATACGGCGGCACCGACGGCGTCGTCACCATCGAGGACCTCGTTGAGGAGATCGTCGGCGACATCAACGACGAGCATGACGAGGACGACGCGCCGACGATCGAACCGCGCCCGGGCGGCGGCTGGGAGG
>JBEBFW010000047.1:0-16465 GCA_040081755.1 Parvularculaceae bacterium | reverse complement strand
CTGCAGCGACGACATGAGAATGCGGCGCAGGGCGTTGCCGAGCGTCAGGCCGAAGCCGCGCTCGAGCGGCTGGGCGATGATCGTCGCCTTGCGGTGCGGGTCGACGCCGGCGGTCACTTCGAGTTTCTGCGGGCGGATGAGTTCTTGCCAGTTCTTTTCGATCACGTGCTCTCGGACTCCAATTGGCGCTGAACCGCGCCGTTCCATCAGTATTCGGACAAACGGTCCCTAGACCCGGCGGCGCTTTCTCGGGCGGCAGCCATTATGAGGTATCGGCGTCACGTCGCGGATCACCTGCACGGTGAGGCCGGCCGCCTGCAGCGCGCGCAGCGCGCTTTCACGGCCCGAGCCGGGTCCCCGCACTTCGACGTTCACCGTCTTGAGGCCGTGCTCCATCGCCTTCTTCGCCGCGTCTTCAGCGGCGAGCTGCGCCGCGTAGGGCGTCGACTTGCGCGAGCCCTTGAAGCCCATGCCGCCCGCCGAGGACCAGGCGATCGAATTGCCCTGCTCGTCGGTGATCGTGATCATCGTGTTGTTGAACGAGGCGTGCACGTGCGCGACGCCGGTCGTGATGTTCTTTTTCTCGCGGCGCTTGACGCGCGTCGAGGGGCCGGCGGCGCCCTTTTCGCCCGAACCGGCGGCTGCGGCGGCTTGCTTGGCCATTGATCCTGATCCCTGTTATTTCTTGGCGACTGACTGTTTCTTGCCGGCGATCGGCTTCGACGGGCCCTTGCGCGTGCGCGCATTGGTGTGCGTGCGCTGGCCGCGAACGGGCAGGCCTTTCCGGTGGCGCAGGCCGCGGTAGCAGGCCATGTCCATCAGGCGCTTGATGTTGACGGCGGTCTCGCGGCGAAGGTCGCCCTCGACGCTGTAGTCGCGGTCGATCGTCTCGCGGATCTGAAGCACTTCCGAATCGGAAAGCTGATTGACGCGGCGATCCGACGGAATGCCGACTTTCTTGCAGATTTCACCCGCAAGCGTCGGGCCGATGCCGTGGATATAGCGCAGCGCGATCGTCACGCGCTTGTTGGTCGGGATGTTCACGCCTGCAATTCGGGCCACGGGTGCTCTTCCTTTTCCAGTCTTTCCGCCAGATCAGAGCGGTCTTGCGCCCTGCTCACTCATCGCAAACAAAACCCGCGTCGACCGGCTCCGGAACGGGAGGGGCCCAGCGCGAGCTTTACGCCTTTGGCGGGAAGCGCGGTGTTAAGCCGCGCCTGCCCCGCCGTCAACTCTTCGCGCCGCCTTTCCGCGCACTCTTACTCTTTGTCGCAGCAAGGGCCGCCTCGATCCCGGCCGTCACGTCGCCGACCGTTCCCATCCCATTGACGCGCCTCAGTTTCCCCTGGCTTTCGTAATAGGGGATCAGCGGCGCGGTCTGGGCCCGGTAGACGTCCTGACGCTTCTTGAAGGTCGCCGGAGTGTCGTCCTCGCGGACGGGCCGCCCGGCCTTCCGGTCCTCTGCAATCCGGGTCTCGAGGCGGCTGAGAAGCGCCTTTTCATCGACCTCGATCAGGACCACCGCATCGAGGGCGCGAGAGAGCCGCGTCAGCACCCGGTCCAGCATTTCCGCCTGAACGACCGTTCGGACCGCCCCGTCGAGGATGAAGCCATTGCGGCAGTCGGGCTCGCCGATGCGCGCGGTCAGGATTTCTTCGATCACCTCATCCGAGACGAGATCGCCCCGGTCCATGATGCCCTTGACCCGCTTGCCGAGCGCCGACCCGGAGGCGATCGCGGCGCGCAGCATGTCGCCGGTCGAGAGCTGCGGGATGGCGTGCTTTTCGACGAGGCGCTTGGCCTGCGTGCCTTTGCCCGCGCCAGGCGCCCCAAGAAGAATGAGAATCATTTCTTCCCGCCGCGCAGCTTCGATTTCTTGATGAGGCCCTCATATTGCTGCGCGAGCAAATGGCCTTGAATCTGGCCGACCGTATCGAGGGTCACCGAGACGACGATCAGCAGCGAGGTGCCGCCGATATAGACGGGGATCGCCTGCCCCCAACCCATCTTCAGCGCCTCGGGGAGAACGCAGACCAGCGAGAGATAGGCGGCGCCGATGAAAGTAAGGCGCGTCAGCACATAGTCGAGATACTCCGCCGTACGCGCGCCGGGACGATAGCCTTGAATGAACCCGCCGTATTTTTTGAGATTGTCGGCGACGTCCGTCACGTTGAAGACGGCCGATGTGTAGATGTACGAGAAGGCGAGAATGCCGAGCGCGTAGAGCGTCAGATAGAGCGGGTGTTGCGGCGCGAGCCAGATCTGCACGGACTGCAGCCACTCGGGCGCGGTCGTTCCGATCGCCGCCGCGGCCGTCGCCGGCAGCAGCAGAAGCGATGACGCGAAGATCGGCGGAATGACGCCGGACGTGTTGAGCTTCAGCGGCAGATGGGACTTCTCGCCCTGCGTCATGCGCTGGCCGACTTGGCGACGCGGATACTGGATGATGATCCGGCGTTGCGATCGCTCCATGAAGACGACGAACGCGACGAGCGCCAGCATCAGCACCAGCACGACGAGCACCATCGGCCCCGGGAGCGACGCGCCGCCGGCGCCGGCCCCGCGGCCGAGCGCGAAGAGGCCCGCCGCCGCTCGCGGCAATTCGGCGACGATGCCCGCGAAGATGATGAGCGAGGTGCCGTTGCCGATCCCGCGCGAGGTGATCTGCTCGCCGAGCCACAAAAGAAACATGACGCCGCCGACCAGCGTCACGGTCGTGGTGACGAGAAATACCGGTCCGGGACCAGCGACGACGGGAACGCCGCCGGTGGTCGCCTGCAGCTGCACGGCGATGAAATAGCCCTGCATGGTGGCGAGGAACACGGTCAGATACCGCGTATACTGATTGATTTGCCGCCGGCCCTGCTCGCCCTCTTTCTTGATTTTCTCAAGCGAGGGAACGACGGCCGCCATCAGCTGCATGATGATGGAGGCCGAGATGTAGGGCATGATGTTCAGGGCGAAAATCGCCATGCGCTCCACCGCGCCGCCGGCGAAGATATTGAGCGTTCCGAGAAGGCCGCCCTGCTGAGACTGAAAAGCCTGGGCGAACGCTTCCGGGTTGATGCCGGGAAGCGGAATGAAAGTGCCGAGGCGGAAGACGATGAGCGCGCCGAGCGTGAACAGGATGCGCTTCTTCAGCTCCTCCGCCTTGGCGAAGGAGGCGAACGAGAGGTTCGAAGCGAATTGTTCGGCTGCCGATGTCATCATTCTACCGAAAAAGGAGACGCTGCGCGTCCTGGTGATGTCGTCGCGCCCTTGATCCGCTCATCTCCGCGAGAACGAAGACCCAGAAGGCGCCGGCTCTGGCCGCCCCCGCTCCGAACGGTCGCGACCGATGGAGAGAAGGCTGAACGGGTTTGGCTCAAGCTCGAAAGTCCTGTCTCGCCTGCGCCGCCCCCATGTGGAGGCGCGCCGGCGCAAGCGCAACCATCGGCGATCGATTATTCGCCGCTCTCTTTCTTGGCCTTCTTCTCGGGCTTGGCGGTCTTGTCCGGCTTTTCGGTTTTCTCCGCCTTCTCCGCCTTTGCAGCCTTATCGGCTTTCTCAGCCTTCTCAACCTTGTCGGCCTTCTCGGCAGGCTTCTTGGCGAGCGCAGCCTGCTTCAGCAATTCATGCTTCTTCGGTTTGCGCTCGACCGGCTTGATCGTTTCCGTGACCGAGCCGCCTGCTTTCGCGACTGCCGCCTTGGCGCCGGCCGAGGCGTGCGCGACGGTGATGTCGAGCTTGACCTTGATCTCGCCGTTCCCAAGGAGACGCACGCCGTCAAGCTCGCGCCGGATGAGGCCCGCTTTGATCAGCGCCTTGCCGTCGATCTTGCCTTTCGGATCGAGCGAGCCGGCGTCGATCGCGGTCTGGATGCGGCCGAGATTGAGTTCGACGAAATGCTCCTTGTTCGGCTTGTTGAAGCCGCGCTTGGGCATGCGCATATAGAGAGGCATTTGTCCGCCCTCGAACTGACGGATGCCGACGGCGCCGGAGCGCGCTTTCTGGCCCTTGACCCCCCGGCCGGCGGTCTTGCCCTTGCCGGAGCCGATGCCGCGACCGACGCGCTTGAACTTGTGGCGCGCGCCTTCGTTGTCGGCGAGTTCATTGAGTTTCATGTCTTCCTCGATATTAGTGCGTCGTGCGTAGTGCTTAGTTCGTAGGCCGCTTTTTTCCAGGCATTACGCGCTACGAACTACGCACCTTCAATCCACCACTTCGACCATATGCGCGACCTTGGCGATCATTCCGCGTACGGACGGTGTGTCTTCGAGTTCGCGCACGCGCCCGAGCTTGTTGAGGCCGAGGCCGACCAGCGTTTGCGCCTGATCGAAGGGCCGGCGCGCCGGCGACTTCGTCTGGCGGACCTTCAGCATCTTCTTTTTCGCAGCCATGAGACCTGATCCTCAATACTTATGCAGCGTCGGCGCCGACTTGCGCTTCGCCGCCGCCGACGCGACGCGCCAGCACATCCGCGTCTTTCTTGCCGCGCTTGGTGGCGACGAAACGCGGGCTCGTCTGCGCCTGGAGCGCGTCGATCGTGGCGCGCACCATGTTGTAGGGGTTCGATGAGCCCAGCGACTTGGCGACGACGTCCTTGAGGCCGAGCGTTTCGAACACGGCGCGCATCGGGCCGCCGGCGATGATGCCGGTGCCGGCGGGCGCAGCGCGCAACACGACCTTGCCCGCGCCCCAGCGGCCGGCGGCGTCGTGATGGAGCGTGCGGCCTTCGCGCAAGGGAATCCTGACGAGGCTGCGCTTTGCTTCCTGCGTCGCCTTGCGGATCGCTTCCGGCACTTCGCGCGCCTTGCCTTTGCCGTAGCCGACGCGCCCCTTCTGGTCGCCGACGACGACGAGCGCCGCGAAGCCGAAATTCTTGCCGCCCTTCACCACCTTGGCGACGCGGTTGATCGCAACCAGTTTGTCGACGAATTCGTCGTCGCGCTTGTCGCGGTTGTCGCGGTTGTCGCGGTCGCGATCCCGACGACCCCGGCCGCCGCGACGCTGGCGTTGCGGCTCTTCCTCGGGGGCGTGACCCGCGACAATGTCTGTTTCGCTCGCCATCAAATCGTCTCCTCGATTCCCTTAAAAGCTCAGGCCGCCTTCGCGCGCAGCCTCGGCGAGCGCCTTGATGCGCCCGTGATACATGTAGCCGCCGCGATCGAAGACGACTTCCTTGACGCCCGCCTTGACGGCGCGCTCCGCCAGCGCCTTGCCGACGGCCGTCGCCGCGTCCTTGTTCCAGCCCTTGGCGACCTTGCCCTTCAGATCCTTGTCGAGCGAAGAGGCCGCGGCCAGGGTGACGCCTTTGCGGTCGTCGATGATCTGGGCCGCAATGTTCTTCGAGGACCGGAATACGGACAGACGAGCCTTCCCGCCCGCGGTCGCCGCGATTGTCTTCCGTGTGCGGATCGCCCGCCGCTGGAGTTTGGTCTTGTTGGTTTCAGCCATGTCGCAGCCCTACTTCTTCTTGCCTTCCTTGCGGAAGATGTATTCGCCTTCGTATTTGACGCCCTTGCCCTTGTAGGGCTCCGGCGGCCGGATCGAGCGGATCTTCGCCGCCGTTTCGCCGACCAGTTGCTTGTCGATGCCGCTCAGGAGGATTTCCGTCGGCTTGGGCGTCTCGATCTTGACGCCGGCGGGGATCGGAAAATCGATTTCGTGCGAGAAGCCGAGCGCGAGATTGAGGGAGGCGCCCTTCACTGCGGCCCGATAGCCGACGCCGACAAGTTCCAGTTTTTTGGCAAACGGCGCCGTAACCCCGGACATCATGTTCGAGATCATGGTGCGGCTCATGCCCCACTGCGCCCTCGCCGCCTTCGTCTGCTCGGCGAGTTGCAGCGCCACTTTGCCGTCTTCCATGGCGACCTTGCACAGGTCGTTGACGACGAATTTCAGTTCGCCCTTCGGACCCTTGGCCGTCACCGTCTGGCCGTTCACCGCCACGGTGACGCCCTTGGGAATCTCGACCGGTTTTTTTCCAATGCGGGACATCGATCCCTCTCCGTAAAACTCTTCAGTACACCTGGAACAGGACTTCGCCGCCCACGTTCGCCTCGCGGGCCGCCGCGTCGCTCATCACGCCCTTCGGCGTCGACAGCACCGAAATGCCGAGCCCGTTGCGCACGCGCGGCAGGTCGGCGACCGCCGAATAGACGCGCCGCCCTGGCTTCGACACGCGCTGGATCTTCGAGATCACCGGCGCGCCGTCGAAATATTTCAGCTCGATGTCGAAGGTCGGCTTCTCGCCTTCCTTCTCGGTGCGGCTGTATCCGCGGATATAGCCCTCATCGACGAGAACATCGAGAACGCGGCCGCGCAGCGTGGAGGCCGGCGCGGAAATCATAGAATGGCGCCTTAGCTGCGCATTGCGCAGCCGCGTGATCAGGTCGCCGATGGGATCGTTGATCGACATTGCTCTAACGCTCCTTACCAGCTGGCTTTGACGAGGCCCGGCACGACGCCCATGCTGCCGTACTGGCGGAGCGCGATGCGGGACATTTTCAGCTTTCGGTAGAATCCGCGCGGTCGGCCGGTCACCTCGCAGCGATTGCGCGCGCGCGTCTTGGAGGCGTTGCGCGGAATCTCGGCAAGCTTCAAAACCGCTTCGAAGCGCTCCTCAGCCGGCTTGTCCTTGTCCCTGACAATCGCCTTCAAGCGCGTGCGCCTGGCGTCGTACTGCTTCGCCATCCTGCGGCGCTTCTTGTCTCGTTCGATCGCACTAGTCTTAGCCATCTAATTCTCTCCGTTAGGCCGGTTTCCAGCGTTCAGGCCGGACCTCGCCTATTTCTTCCCTTCCTTGCGGAACGGGAAATTGAACTGCGTCAGAAGCTCGCGAGCCTCGTCGTCGGTTTTGGCGGTCGTGCACACGATGATGTCCATGCCGCGCACTTTCTCGACCTTGTCGTAATCGATCTCGGGGAACACGATGTGCTCCTTCAGGCCGAGCGCGTAATTGCCCCTCCCATCGAAGCTCTTCGCCGAGAGCCCGCGAAAGTCGCGAACGCGCGGCAGGGCGACGGTCACCAGGCGATCGATAAACTCATACATGCGGTCCGAGCGCAGCGTGACCTTGCAGCCGATCGCCATGCCGTCGCGCAGCTTGAAATTCGCGATCGACTTTTTCGCCTTGGTGATGACCGGCTTCTGGCCCGCGATCATGGCGAGGTCGGCTGCGGCGCTCTCGACGGCCTTGCGGTCGTTCACCGCTTCGCCGACGCCCATGTTGATGACGACCTTGTCGATGCGCGGCGCCTGCATCGGATTCTTGTATCCGAACTTCTCGATGAGACGCCCGCGGATCGCGGAATCGTAATCCGCCTTCAGCCTGGGCTTCACCCTATTCTGTGCGTCAGCCATTGATCGCCTCGCCGCTCTTCTTCGCTATGCGAACCTTTTTGCCGCCCTCGATCCTGAATCCGACGCGCGAGGGCTTGCCGCCGACGCTGTAGGCGACATTCGAGATGTGGATCGGCTGTTCGATCGACACGATGCCGCCTTGCGCCTGCGGCGTCTGCTTCTGATGCTTCTTGGCGACGGCGACGCCGCGCACGACGACGCGGCTTTCCTTCGGGCGCACCTCAAGCACTTCGGCCTCGACGCCTTTGTACTTGCCGGTCAGCACGACGACCTTGTCGCCCTTCTTGATCTTGGCGGCCACTAGAGCACCTCCGGGGCGAGCGACACGATCTTCATGTGGTTGGCCGCGCGCAGCTCGCGCGTGACCGGTCCGAAGATGCGCGTGCCGATCGGCTCTTTCTGGTTGTTGATGAGGACGGCGGCGTTGCTGTCGAAGCGGATGACCGAGCCGTCCTTGCGTTTGATGTCCTTGGCGGTGCGCACAACCACGGCCTTCATCACCTGGCCCTTCTTCACGCGGCCGCGCGGCATCGCCTCTTTCACAGAGACCACGATAATGTCGCCGACACTCGCGTAGCGGCGCTTGGCGCCGCCGAGCACCTTGATGCACATGACGCGCTTGGCGCCGGAATTGTCGGCGACGTCTAAATTCGTCTGCATCTGGATCATATCGACCCTCCCCGGGCTCGCGCCCGGCCTTCTTGCGTTGAACTTCGATCAGGCCTTGGAACCGAGCCCGATCACTTCCCATCGTTTCAGTTTCGACTTCGGGGGGCACTCTTGTATCCGCACGAGGTCGCCGGTCTTGAATTCGCCCTTCTCGTCATGGGCGTGGAATTTCTTCGCCGAGCGGATCGTTTTCTGCAGCACCGGGTGGCGGTAAATGCGCTCGACGCTGACGACGACGGTCTTCTTCGCCTTGTCGCTCACGATCGTGCCTTGAAGGATGCGTTTGGGCATGGTCGGTCCTCTATCTCTTCCCGGCTTTCGCGGCCGCCTTCGGCGACGCCTTCTCGGTAATGATGGTCTTGATGCGCGCGATGCCGCGGCGCACTTCGCCGATGCGCGCCGTCCGCTCCAGTTGGCCTGACGCCTTCTGGAAGCGCAGGTTGAACTGCTCCTTCTTCAGCTTGACGAGTTCGTCATTGAGCTGATCGGGCGTCAGGTCGCGCGCGTCCTGGGTTTTCATGGAGTCGTTTCCTATTCGCCGAGACGCTTGACCACACGGGTCTTGATCGGGAGCTTGGCGGCCCCGAGGAGCAGCGCTTCTTGCGCCGTCGCCTCATCGACGCCGTCGATCTCGAAAAGAATCCGGCCGGGTTTGACGCGCGCCACCCAAAGTTCGGGCGCGCCCTTGCCGCTGCCCATCCGCACTTCTGTCGGCTTCTTCGACACCGGCACGTCGGGGAACACGCGGATCCACACGCGTCCCGCGCGCTTCATGGCGCGGGTGATGGCGCGGCGCGACGCTTCGAGCTGGCGCGCCGTCACGCGCTCGGGCTCTGTCGCTTTGAGGCCGTGCGAACCGAAATTGAGGTTCGTCCCGCCTTTGGCGAGGCCGTGAATGCGGCCCTTGAACTGTTTGCGGAACTTGGTCCGCTTCGGCTGCAACATGATAGTGCTCCAGTCCTTCCCTTACGCTCTCGCCGCATCGCGACGCGGTTGAGAAGGCGCGACGCCGCCGGTCTGCGCATCGATGATCCGCTTTTCCTGCGCGAGAGGATCGTGTTCGAGAATCTCGCCCTTGAAGATCCAGACCTTGACGCCGATCGTTCCGTAGGCGGTCATGGCCGTGGCGACGCCGTAGTCGATGTCGGCGCGCAGTGTATGCAGCGGGACGCGGCCCTCGCGATACCACTCCATGCGCGCGATCTCCGCGCCGCCGAGGCGGCCAGCGACGTTGCAGCGAATGCCGAGGCCGCCCATGCGCATCGCCGTCTGCATGCTGCGCTTCATGGCGCGCCTGAACGCCACGCGGCGCTCGAGCTGCTGGGCGATGTTCTCGGCGACCAGGGTCGCGTCGATCTCCGGCTTGCGGATTTCAACGATGTTGAGCACCGTCTCCGAATTCGACAGCTTGCCGAGTTCAGAGCGCAGCTTCTCGATGTCGGCGCCCTTCTTGCCGATGACGACGCCGGGCCGGGCCGTATAGATCGTGACGCGGCATTTCTTGTGCGGGCGCTCGATGATGATGCGCGACACGCCAGCCTGCTTCAGCCGCTCATGGAGATACTTCCGGATGCGGATGTCTTCATGCAAGAGGTCGCCGTACTCGCCGCGCTTGGCGAACCAGCGCGAGTCCCAGGTTCGGTTGATCCCGAGGCGCAGACCAATGGGGTTGACCTTCTGGCCCATCAGGCGGCCTCCTCGACTTGGGTGACAACAATCGTGATTTCGGCGAACGGCTTGAAGATGCGGCCCATGCGGCCGCGCCCGCGCGGCGTCCAGCGCTTCAGGACCATGTTGCGCCCGACATAGGCTTGCGACACGACGAGGCTGTCGATGTCGAGATCATGATTGTTCTCGGCGTTGGCGATGGCGCTTTCGAGCACCTTCTTCACCTGGCCGGCGACGCGCTTGCGCGAGAACGACAGCTCGGCGAGCGCCTTCTCGGCTTTCTTGCCGCGGATCGTCTCGGCCACCAGATTGAGCTTCTGGGGCGAGATCTTGATGAGCTTCCCCTTGGCGAAGGCGGCGCTTTCAGAGACGCGCCGGGGGTTTTTCTTCTGTCCCATGACGATCAGGCCCTCTTCGCTGCTGCGACTTTTTTGTCGGCGCCGTGGCCGTGGAAAGTCCGCGTCGGCGAGAACTCGCCGAACTTGTGTCCGACCATGTCTTCGGTGACGTGGACGGGGATGAATTTGCGGCCGTTGTAGACGTTGAAGGTGAGCCCGACGAATTGCGGCAGGATCGTCGATCGGCGCGACCAGGTCTTGATCCCGCCCTTGTGCGCGCCGCCTTGAGCCTGTTCGGCTTTCTTCAGCATGTAGCGATCGATGAACGGGCCTTTCCAGACGGAACGCGGCATTTCAGGACTCCCTAATTCGCCTTCTTGCGGGCGTGCCGCGAGCGGATGATGAATTTGTCGGTGCGCTTGTTCTTGCGCGTCTTGGCGCCTTTGGTGGGCTTGCCCCAGGGCGTCGCCCAGTGCTTGCCGCCCTTCGTTCGTCCGCCGTTCGGGTGATCGACCGCGTTCATCATGATGCCGCGGACATGGGGACGGAACCCGAACTGGCGCTGGCGGCCGGCCTTGCCGATCTGTTCGTTGATGTGATCGGCGTTCGAAACCGCGCCGATCGTCGCCATGCATTCGCCGGAGATGCGGCGAACCTCGCCCGACTGAAGCCGCACTTGCGCCATGCCGCTGTCGCGGCCGACCAGCTGGGCGAAGTTGCCGGCCGAGCGTGCGATCTGCCCGCCCTTGCCGGGCTTCAGCTCGACATTATGGATGATCGCGCCGATGGGCATCGACTTCATCGGCATCGCATTGCCGGGCTTCACATCGACCCGCTCGCCGGCGATGATCTTGTCGCCCGCCTTGAGACGCTGCGGCGCCAGAATGTAGCGCAGCTCGCCGTCGAGATATTTGACG
The DNA here is from genome assembly GCA_040081755.1 of Parvularculaceae bacterium. GTDB lineage: Bacteria > Pseudomonadota > Alphaproteobacteria > Caulobacterales > Parvularculaceae > Amphiplicatus. Next base: position 5,529 of record JBEBFW010000047.1, on the reverse strand, counting down.
AGCGCGATGAACGCCGTGCGGTTCGGATCGTATTCGAGGCGCTCGACTTTCGCCTCGATATCGAACTTGTTTCGCTTGAAATCGACCTTGCGGTAGAGGCGCTTCACGCCGCCGCCGCGATACCGGACCGTCGTGCGGCCGTGATTGTTGCGCCCGCCGTTCGAATGCTTGCCCTCGACCAGCGACTTCTCCGGACGCCCCGCCCAGAGTTCGCTGCGATCGACCATGATCAGGCCGCGACGGGCCGGCGAGGTCGGGTTGAATGTTCTAAGCGGCATGGTTTTCCAGTCCCTAGAGTCCGGTCGTCACATCGATCGTGTGGCCCTCGGCGAGGGTGACGACCGCTTTCTTGACCGTCGAGCGCGTATACGGACGGCCTTTGAACACCTTGTTCTTGCCCTTGACGCGCAGCGTGTTGACGGCGGTCACTTTCACCTTGAAGAGCGCCTCGACGGCGTCCTTGATCTCGGGCTTCGTCGCTTCGAGCGGCACGCGAAACACAACCTGGCTCCGCTCGGAAGCAAGCGTCGATTTCTCGGTGATCACCGGCGCGATCAGGGTATCGAAGTGCCTCGTCGCGACGCCCGGCTTCGCCGCCTTCTTGTCGTTCTTCGTCTTCTTGTCTGTCTTGGAGATCATTTCAGGCGGGCCTCCAACCCTTCGACGGCGGCTTTGGTCAAGACGAGCTTGTGGCGGCGCAAGATGTCGTAAACATTGGCGCCGACGAGCGGGAGCACGTCGATATTGGCGATGTTGCGGGCAGCTGCGCCGAATTTGGCGTCGACCGTCGCATCGACGATGAGCGCGTTCTTGAGCCCGAGCTTTTCGAACTTCTCGATAAGCGACTTCGTCTTCGCTTCGCCGAGCTTGGCGTCGTCAAGAACGATGAGTTCGTTCGCCGCGCGTTTGGCCGAAAGCGCGTGCTTCATGGCGAGGCGACGAACCTTCTTCGGCAGGTCGATCGCGTGGCTGCGCGGCTGCGGACCGTGAGCGACGCCGCCGCCCGTGAACTGCGGCGCGGCCTGGTTGCCGTGGCGGGCGCCGCCGCTGCCCTTCTGCTTGTACATCTTTTTCGACGTGGCTTTCACCTCGCCGCGAGTCTTGGCCTTGTGCGTTCCAGCCTGACGCTTGGCGAGTTGATAGACGACCATGCGCTGCAGGATGTCCTTGCGCGGCTCGAGGCCGAACACAGCGTCATTGAGCTCGATCGAGCCCGCCTTGGCGCTATCCAGTTTGATGACGTCGATTTTCATTATTCGCCGCCTTTCGCCGCTTCGGCCGGGGCGCCCGACGATCTCTCACGAAGTTTCGCCGGCTTCGGCGCATCCTTCGGAAGCGCGCGCTTGACCGCATCCTTGATGGTGACCCACGAGCCGGCGGGGCCGGGCACCGCGCCCTTCAGCAAAATGAGGTTGCGGGCCGTATCGACGCGAACGACTTCGAGGTTTTGCGTCGTCACGCTCTCGAAGCCGTAGTGGCCGGCCATCTTCTTGTTCTTGAAAACCTTGCCCGGATCCTGGCGCTGGCCGGTCGAGCCGTGCGCGCGGTGCGTGACCGAGACGCCGTGCGTCGCACGAAGGCCTTTGAAATTCCAGCGCTTCATGGCGCCGGCAAAACCCTTGCCGATCGACGTGCCGGACACATCGACCTTCTGGCCGACGATGAAATGCTCGGCGGAGAGTTCGGCGCCGACATCGACGAGATTGTCGGGTGTGACGCGGAACTCGGCGAGCACCGACTTCGGGGCGACGTTCGACTTGGCGAAGTGGCCGCGCGCGGCGCGATTGACGCGCTTGGCTTTCTTGTCGCCGGCGCCCAGCTGGACCGCCGTGTAACCGTTCTTCTCCGCAGTCATCTGCGCGACGACCTGACAGTTATCGACCTGACAGACAGTGACGGGCACATGTGCTCCGTCGTCGCGGAAGACGCGCGTCATGCCGAGTTTTTTGGCGATCAGCCCAGTGCGCATTGAATTCTCCCTACGCTCCAAGCCGGATCTCGACATCGACGCCGGCCGAGAGATCGAGCTTCATCAGCGCATCGACAGTCTGCGGCGTCGGATCAACGATATCGAGCACGCGCTTGTGCGTACGCATCTCGAATTGCTCGCGGCTCTTTTTATCGACGTGCGGGCTGCGGTTGACCGTGAAGCGCTCGATGCGCGTCGGCAACGGGATCGGACCCCGCACCTGCGCGCCCGTGCGCTTGGCGGTGTTGACGATCTCCTTCGTCGAAGCATCGAGAACGCGATGGTCGAACGCCTTCAGTCGGATGCGGATGTTCTGTTGCATGATCTTTGTAAGGTCTCTTGGCCGTCAGTTCAGTCCGTTAGGGCTCGGGTCCAGGATGCGACAGCGGGCCGGTTTGGAGCCGGCCCGCCCTTGGTTTGTTCAATCCAGAATTTTGGTGACGATGCCGGAACCGACCGTGCGGCCGCCTTCGCGAATGGCGAAGCGGAGACGCTCTTCCATGGCGATCGGCACGATGAGTTCGACGTTCAGCTCGGCGTTGTCGCCCGGCATGACCATTTCCGTCCCCTCTTTAAGGGTCACGATGCCGGTCACGTCGGTGGTGCGGAAATAGAATTGCGGCCGGTAGTTCCCGAAGAACGGCGTGTGGCGACCGCCCTCTTCCTTGGTGAGGATGTAGGCCTCCGCGAGAAACTTCTTGTGCGGATTGACCGAGCCGGGCTTGCACACGACCTGACCGCGCTCGACGCCGGTGCGATCGATGCCGCGCAGGAGCACGCCCACGTTGTCGCCCGCCTCACCGCGATCGAGAAGCTTCCTGAACATCTCGACGCCCGTGCAGGTCGTCTTGACTGTCGCGCGCAGGCCGACGATCTCGAGTTCGTCGCCGACATTGACGATTCCACGCTCGACCCGGCCAGTGACGACCGTTCCGCGTCCGGAGATCGAGAACACGTCCTCGACCGGCAGAAGGAAAGGCTGGTCGATCGGGCGCTTCGGCGTCGGGATGAACTCATCGACCGCCTTGATCAGCTCGCGGATCGAATTCTCGCCGATTTCCGGATTGCGGCCCTCGAGCGCGGCCAGCGCCGAGCCCTTGACGATCGGGGTCTTGTCGCCCGGAAATTCGTATTTGGTGAGGAGTTCGCGGACTTCCATCTCGACCAGTTCGAGAAGCTCCGCGTCATCGACCATGTCGACCTTGTTCATGTAGACGACAAGCGCCGGAACGCCGACCTGGCGGGCGAGGAGAATATGCTCTCGGGTCTGGGGCATCGGGCCGTCGGCGGCCGAGACGACGAGAATGGCGCCGTCCATCTGCGCGGCGCCGGTGATCATGTTCTTCACATAATCGGCGTGGCCCGGGCAATCGACATGGGCGTAGTGGCGCGCCGTCGATTCGTATTCGACGTGCGCCGTGTTGATCGTGATGCCGCGCGCCTTCTCTTCCGGCGCGTTGTCGATCTGATCGTAAGCGCGGAACTCACCGAAATACTTGGTGATCGCGGCCGTCAGGGTGGTCTTGCCGTGGTCGACGTGACCGATGGTGCCGACGTTCGCATGCGGCTTGTTGCGTTCGAATTTTGCCTTGGCCATTTTACTTCTCTCCGTCTCCTGACGACTTTCTCCAATAGCCCTGCCGAAGCAGAGCCTCCTTCAGTCCACTAGCCCTGCAGCTTCGCCATCACTTCTTCGGCCACCGCGCCCGGCACCTTGTCGTAATGCGAGAACAGCATGGTGTAGGTCGCGCGGCCTTGCGTCGAGCCGCGCAAGTTGTTCACGTAGCCGAACATGTTGGCGAGCGGCACCATCGCATGAACGACGTTGGCGTTGCCGCGCATCTCCTGATTCTGGATCTGGCCGCGCCGCGAGTTCAGATCGCCGATGACCGTGCCGGTGAATTCTTCCGGCGCCGTCACCTCGACCTTCATGATCGGCTCGAGCAATTGCATGCCGAGATGGGGCTTGGCTTCACGCATTGCGGCGCGCGCCGCAATTTCGAACGCGAGCACGGACGAGTCGACGTCATGGAATGCGCCGTCCGTCAGTTCGACCCGGAAGTCGAGAATCGGGAATCCGACCAGCATGCCGGCCTCGCGCACCGACTTGATGCCTTTTTCCACGCCGGGAATGTATTCGCGCGGAATAGAGCCGCCGATGATCAGCGATTCGAAGGCGTATCCCGAACCTGGCTCGCCGGGGATGATGTTCATCTTCACCCGGGCGTACTGGCCCGTGCCGCCGGTCTGCTTCTTGTGCGTGTAATCGATCTTGTAGGCCCTGGTGATCGTCTCGCGATAGGCGACCTGCGGGGCGCCGACATTGGCCTCGACTTTGTACTCGCGGCGCATGCGATCGACGATGATGTCGAGATGAAGTTCGCCCATGCCCTTGATGATGGTCTGGCCGGACTCTTCGTCGGTCGAGACGCGGAATGACGGATCTTCCGCGGCGAGACGCTGCAGCGCGAGGCCCATTTTCTCCTGGTCGGCCTTGGTCTTGGGCTCAACCGCAAGCTCGATAACCGGCTCGGGGAAAACCATGCGCTCGAGCACGACCGGATGGGCCGGATCGGAGAGCGTATCGCCGGTCGTCGTGTCTTTAAGACCAACCACCGCGACGATGTCGCCCGCGAACGCTTCCTTGATGTCTTCGCGATTGTTGGCGTGCATTTGCAGCATGCGGCCGATGCGCTCGCGCTTGCCTTTGACCGTGTTGACGAGGCCGGTGCCGGACTCGAGCTTGCCGGAATAGATGCGGCAGAAGGTCAGCGATCCGACGAAGGGATCGCTCATGATCTTGAAGGCCAGCATCGAGAGCGGCTCATCATCAGAGGACTTGCGCTCGACCTCTTCCTCGCTGTCGGGGAGCGTGCCCTTGACCGGCGGCTTGTCGAGCGGCGACGGGAGATAATCCACGACGGCGTCGAGCAGCGGCTGCACGCCCTTGTTCTTGAAAGCCGAGCCGCACAGCACCGGGAACCAGGCCAGCGTTCTGACCGCCTTGCGGATGAGCGCCTTCAGCGTCTCCTTCGACGGCTCGTTGCCTTCGAGGTAGGCCGTCATCGCATCATCGTCGAGCTCGACCGCCGCTTCGATAAGCGTCGAGCGATACTCTTCGGCCTTCGCCTGAAGGTCCGCCGGGATCGGTTCTTCGTGGAATTTGGCGCCGAGGGCTTCCTCGTCCCAGATGATCGCCTTCATGTCGATCAGATCGACGACGCCCCTGTAGTCGGCTTCAATGCCGACCGGCAATTGCAGCGGCACGGCCTTGACGCCGAGGCGCTGCTTGATGGTGTCGAGGCACATGTAAAAATCGGCGCCGATCTTGTCCATCTTGTTGGCGAAGATGATGCGCGGCACGCCGTATTTGTCGCCCTGGCGCCAGACGTTTTCGGTCTGCGGCTCGACGCCCTGGTTGCCGTCGAGAAGGCAGACCGCGCCGTCGAGAACGCGGAGCGAACGCTCGACTTCAATCGTGAAGTCGACGTGGCCCGGCGTGTCGATGATGTTGAGGCGCTTTTCTTTCCAGAAGCAGGTCGTCGCGGCGGACGTAATAG
>JBEBFW010000257.1:0-4599 GCA_040081755.1 Parvularculaceae bacterium | reverse complement strand
CGCGCATGTCGCGGCGCCCGGCCTCTCGGCGAGCGCGCGCATGAGCGCGGCCGGCGCGCGGGCGCTTTTCGCCGCCGCCGGGACGACGTTTGACGATCTTCAGGCGGCGGAAGCGGACGGCAAGCCGTTGCATGCCTTTCAAATGCCGGGGCGAGTGAAGCTCGGCGGCTCAACGCGCATCAGGCGCATCGAAAGCCCGAACGTCGTCGGCATCATCGAGGGCGCCGACCCGGAACTGAAAAACGAGGTCGTCGTCATCTCGGCGCACCTCGATCACTTGGGCAAGAGGAGGAACGGAAAACCGGGCGAAGACATCATTCGCAACGGCGCCATGGACAACGCCATGGGCGTCAGCATGCTCATCGAGACCGCCAACCGGCTCAAGAAATCGCCGCCGCGCCGGAGCGTCGTGTTCGTCGCATTCACCGGCGAGGAGAAGGGTCTCCTCGGCTCCAAATACTTCGCCAAAAATCCGCCGCTGGGCGCCCGCACCATTATCGGCAACGTCAATCTCGACATGCCGCTGACGCTCTTTCCGCTGGGCGATGTGATCGGCTTCGGCGCCGAACGATCGAGCCTTGGCCCTTTGATCTCGAGCGTCGCCGCGGAAATGGGGCTTTCGCTGACGCCAGATCCCTATCCGGAGGAAGGCATTTTCACGCGCTCGGACCATTTCAGCTTTGTCGTCGAACAGGGCGTGCCGGCGGTCTTTCTCGCCGCCGGGATCAAGAACGGCGGGCAGGAAGCGTTCCGCGACTTCATGAAGACCCATTATCATCGGCCCTCGGACGATATGAACCTGCCGATAGACTGGCAGTCGTCGGCGCTGTTCGCCGACCTGAATGTCCGCTTGGCCATGCGCATCGCGAACGACGACGCCGCGCCAACCTGGAACGAGGGCGACTATTTCGGCAAGCGCTTTGGCAAGAAAAGACCCGCCCGGCAGCCATGACCGCCGGGCGCTTGTGAGCGCTTGATGAGGCGTGACCGCCGCTCGCCGCGACGCGGACGGCAGGATCGCGCTCGCTCGGCTATTTGATCTCGTAGACGATCGTCACATTCGCGCTGATGGTCGCTTCGCCCGCACTGATCGGCGTCGATTTGGCCTCGGCGGCCATGGCGTCCATCCGGTACATCGGCCCCGGAACGGGCGCAGCGGCGTAGCCGTCATTGATCTGCAGGACGAGCCCGAGCCCGACGCCGGCTGCTTTGGCGAGCAGCTCGGCCCTGCGGCGCGCATCCTCGACCGCGGCCGTGCGGGCCTTGTCCATCAATGGCTTTGCGTCGGCGAAGGTGAACGAAATGCCGCCGAGATTGTTGGCGCCGTCGCTGACCGCGTCGTCGATGACCGAGCCCGCGGCGCCGAGGTCGCGCAATTTCACCGAGAGAATGTTCGACGCCTGATAGCCGGTGATGCGCGGCGCAGAACCGTTGTTGTCGTATTTGTAGAGAGGATTGACCGAGAGACTCTGCGTTTGCATGTCCTTCTCGGCGACGCCGCGCGCCTTGAGCCGGGCGATCGTCGCATTCATCTTGACGCCGTTGTCCTTGAGCGCGGCCGCCGCCGTCGGCGCCTGGCTGTCGACGCCGATAGAGAGGACCGCCATGTCGGGCGTTCCAGTCACTTCGCCGAGGCCGCTCACAACGATGGTGCGCGAGGCGATGGAGGCCGTCGGCGCATCGGCATGCGCGACCGGCGCGGCGCTGCAGGCGGCGATGGCCGCGGCGGCTGCGGGGGCGATGATCTTTCTCATGGAACTCCTTATATCTCTTTGGCATGCGGCCATCGACGGGGCCTGCTGCAGCGCTACTCACCCGCGGGCGACGGCCAAATCAAGGCCGAACTGCGATGATTTTGGCCGGCGCCGGCGAGGCGCCGAGTTTGAACTGCCCTGGAATTCTGGTTTTTCCCGGATTTTGCCCAGTCTTGGCCGTGCGTCGTGTCGAGGAAAATCAGAATCCGCCGTGTCATCGCGAAATGCCGAACAAGAGACAGGTCCGCGTTCAGGAATTTGAACTGCATCGGGAATGGGCGCGCAAGCAAACTACCGAGGACCTCAAAAGCGGCCTACGGCGCCTGGCTCATCTCGAAATGGGCGCGCGACGTCGAGGCGCTGAGGCGATGAAGCATGGCCAAGGCTGAAGCGCGCTCCGGCAAGGTCAACGCCTTCAAGGCGGCGTAGCATTCGCGCTCCACCAAGACCTGCTCGTCCGGGGGGTCATCGCTATAAATCGGCATCTCGCCGTCTTCAAAATGATCGTCCTCGATATTCCAATCGTCGAGCACGGCGTGCAGATTTCCGCCGACTGCGCATCCGGCATAAACTTTCTCGGCCAGCGTAGCGGCGACGCGGATGGCGGGAGTATCGAGGGCGGGTGAACCGTATTCCCGCCAGCAGCTCATGCACATTTCGCAATCCTCCGTAACCGGCTCAATCCTACAGCAAAAGCGAACAGCAGCCCGGCGGCCGGGAGCGGCGTCACGAGGGAGCGGGTCTCGACCACCTGCAGGTAGTCATTAGGGTCGAGCAGTTCCGGCGCGTAGCGGCTGGCGCAATAGGTCGCCGCGGCGACCGTGCAGGGGGCGTCCGACCAGCCTCCCTCGCCGAACGGAAACGTCACCGGGTAGAAGAGGCTTTGCCCGCTGGGCACATAGCACGCGCCCGAGCAGCGCCGGCCCAGCGCGCCATTATAAACGAAAGCGAATTCGGGCAGCCCAACCGTGCGCCCCTCGGCGATCGTTCCAGGCAAAAGCGGATAGGCCTCCAGCCATGGGTAATACATCTCCTTTGGGTAGATGATGGTGACGGCGTCGTCGTAGGAGACGACCAGCCGCCCGACCTGCGCATCGGTCTTGTCGTAGTAATCGAGCCGGATCTCGACGACCGCCGCCTGCGCCGGCGCGGCGAGGAGGGCGAGGGCCGCGGCCAGCGCGGCCAGCGCATATTTACAACCTATAAAGGTCGGGCTCGGCCTCGTTAATCGTGACGCGATTTCTCGGAGCATAGGACTTGCCTCGTTTGAACGTCGAAAGGTAAACACGGGAAGGGGCGACGCGGCAAGCATCGCCCCTTGAAGAGTTTTCCTCAGAGCAGTTCGGCGGTCTCATAGAAAACCGGCTGCACGTCGCCGCCGGCGCTCGCCGCATATAGAACCCCGGCCCCGGCGACGACCTTCTTGAGGCCCTCGCGGCGGGCGCCGATGAGCTTTTCGATGTCGTCGATATAGGCGAGGCGCAGGCCCGGCCGCCGCCGCACCTGCGCCACAAGGAGCCCCTGCGCGACGACGTCGAGCACTGCGAAAGAGATTTTGCGAGAGCGCGGCGAAACATCAGGAAGTGTCGGAAGTTCAAGCTCTGACGCCATTGACCCGTGCCGCCTTCAACACGGCGCGGGCTTCTGATAGACGACCGTTCCGGTCTCCTCTCAAGGCGGGATGGCTGGCCGGGCCTGTAGCTCAATGGTCAGAGCTGGCGGCTCATAACCGCTAGGTTGGGGGTTCGAGTCCCTCCGGGCCCACCATCCACTAAGAAGTATGAGCCTTGGCAGGCGTAGGTTCGCGCCGTGGTATATCCGCCACCCGCGCCGCCCCGCGCGCCGCCCGGACCTTCGCTGCAGCGACCGGCTCAGCTTCCAAACCCGAGAGAGAAGCCGCGCTCAAGCAAACCGCTGGGATCGACAAGGTTCACCGGATCGTTTCCGACATAGGCGTAGAGGTTCATGCCGCCCTGGAACCCGATGGGGTCGGTCTGCATGAAGCGCCCCAAGCCGGGGTGGTAGGTTCGGGCCTTGTAGTAGTAGACGCCGATCTCGGCGAGTTGAGGCGGAAAGCGATCTGGGATGGGACCCAAATCGCCCGCCGAAAGTCTGGCCGGTGTATTGGAAGCGGCCGGTGTTGCCGGCGGCCGGGCTCCCAAACTCGTCGTATTTGTTGATGTTCGTGACGGTCCCCGGCGCGTCGCGGGTCGCGAGCCGCGCGAGGTTGCGGTTGTAGACCGCGTTGTCGCGCTTCTTGAACTGCGTGACGAGCCCGAACGTCGCGCCGGCCGTGTTGGAGTATGTCGATTGCTCCGTATCCGGCGTCGCGCCTCCGCAATTGCTCGAACCGATGGTGGTCGGGTGCGGGAGACAAGTGCGCCCCGGTCGTGCCCATCATAGTCGTAGGAGGTCATCGCGCCGCGCGCATCGACGATGGTCAGCGCTTGGCCGTTAGTCGATTGTGGGTGAGGCTTTGTCAACGCATCCTAATCTTTTGGGGAACTTCCGGTGCTTCCACCGGGGCGGCCCAAGAAGTGCCTATAGGCAATCCCAAAGCCGACTCCCAACATACCCCAAGTTGCCACTCGAAGTATCCATCGAGCCCCGTCTTCGGGTAAGCCAACTGCTGTTGACACAAATTTTGGAAAATCATCAAGTAACAAATATAATATACATGCTATGCCAATCACAGTTACTAACAATCTTACTGCCAGCCAACCGATCCGTTTCATCCGAGGGCCTCATACCAACCCTCGCTGAAGATCATTCATGAGCCCATTGGCGCAGTCCGATGGACATGATGCGCCACGGCTCGGCGAGGAGTTTGTTCCACGCATGGCAG
>JBEBFW010000256.1:0-4622 GCA_040081755.1 Parvularculaceae bacterium | reverse complement strand
AGTATCCGGCGCGGAAGCCGACAAGAAAAGCGATGCCGGCGACGACGCCCGTGAGAGCGAGGCGCGCCGGATACTCGCGCCGGACCGTCTCCCCCGTCTCCTGATAGGCGCAAGGCGTCTTGGCGTCGTCCATCAAGGGATTGTTCCCGGGCCGAGATGATTTCCCCGATCCGGTTTTACGCAAGCGCCTTGAAGGCGTGGTTAACGGAGCATCGAGAGCCGCCTCAACCGCGCACGTAGCGGCCGGGCGCCGGCTCGATGACAGCGAGGCCATTGCCGGGCTCGCGCGCCGCTACCGATTTTTGCGTGAGCACGCCGGAGACGAGAAAATCGCGCCATTCCGGCCACCAGGAGCCTTCGCGCTTTTCTGCGCCGGCGAGCCAGTCGGCGGGGGATTCGCAGGCGCGGTCATCAATCCAGTAGCCGTGCTTCTTCTTGGCAGGCGGATTGACGACGCCGGCGTTATGGCCCGACCCGCCGAGGAGAAAGCGCGTCTGCCCGCCGAAGTAGCGGCCGTTGCGGAATACGGCCTCCCAGCCGGATACATGGTCTTCCTTGAGCGCGACATTGAAGACAGGCTGCGAGATCGCGGAGAGGTCGATGGGGACGCCGCCGACCTCAAGGCCGCCCTCGCAGAGTTTGTTCGCGTGCAGAATATCGCGCGACCAGGTCTTGAGAAACGCCCCCGTCATGTTCGCGCCGTCGGCGAACCAATAGAGGAGGTCCGAGGCTGGCGCCTTGCGGTCGAGGAGATAGTGATCGACGACAGAATTCCAGATGAGATCGTTGGCGCGCACCACGGAAAAGAGCTTCTTCAGATCATCGCCCGAGGCCATGCCGGTCTTGTCGATATGCTCGTTGAACGCCTCGATCTGCGCGTGCTCGACGAATGTCGACCATTCGCCGAGGTCGGCATAGTCCATGAGAGCGCCGATGAGCGTGAGGGATGCGATGCGCCTCCCCTCTCCCTTCGCGTTGAGACAGGCGGTCGCGGCCGCCGCAATCGCGCCGCCCATGCAGAAGGAGAAGATATCGACCGGCTCCGAACCGGCCGCCTTTTCGATCGCCTTCAGCGCTGCGACCGGGCCTTCAAGCACGTAATCGGCGAAGTCCTTCCCTTGCAGCTCCGCACCCGGATTGATCCAGGAAATGGCGAATACGGTGAAGCCCTCTGCGATCAGCCATTTGAACAGGCTCGCCTCGGGCGTCAGGTCCATCAGATAGTATTTGTTGACCAGCGGCGGCACATAGAGGAGCGGTCGCGCACGCGCCTTCTCGGTCGATGGCGCATACTGGATGAGCTGCATCAGGTCGTTCTCGAAGACGACCGTCCCGGGCGTCGCCGCGAGATCGCGGCCGAGAACGAAGTCGCCGGCAGCGCGGCGCGCGATCCACTGATCCGGCGCGGCGATATCCGCGAGCAGATTGGCGAGCCCGCCAAGAAGATTGAGCCCGCCGGTCTCCATCGCCTTCTTGACGGCCTCGGGATTGGTCAACGGATAGTTCGCGGGCGAGAGAGCGTAGAGATATTGGCGGACGAAGAAATCGACGCGCGCGCGCGTTTTCGAATCGAGGCCGCTGGTCTGCGAAACCAGATCGGTCATCTGGCGCGCGGCGAGGAGATAAGCCTGCTTCAGGAAGTCGAACGGCGCCTCGCCCCACGCGGGATCCGAGAATCGCCGGTCGCCTTTTTGCGGCTCGATCGCTGGAGCGCCGAAACCGGCGCCCGAGAAAAGGCTCGCCCATTCCTGCATGGCTTTCGCCTGCGCGGCGGCCAGCGCCGCGGGGTTCGCCATCAGCGCCGCGCCGAACTCGGCGAAGGCGCGGGCGGGCGCAGTTGGATCGAAGGCCAGCGGCGCCGGCGCCGAGCGGGCGCGGTCGGCAGACGCAAAAGCTGCGTCCACGCTGCTCGACACCACGCGCTTCCAGACGCTGCTGAGGGCGTCGGCGTCGGGCATCGCGAAAGCCCCTGGAGACTTGAGGTCGGTCATTCAGGCCCCCTAGCAGAAAGCTCAGGCCGCGAGAATTTCCTCGATCATGCCGTTATCCGCCGGGGCAACAAAGAGAAGGGCGAGCGCCTGATCGGGGTGAGCGATCGCCCAGCCATTCGACATCGCGACCGGCGCGGCGAGCGGTGAAACTACATTAAATTCTTGTTTTGCCGCAGTATTCTCAACAGTCGCGAAATCGAAAGCCATGATCTTCTCCGCTCTTCGGATCGGCTCGTTGGTCCGATCTGCTCTTCTTTTGGCATAATCGGCTGTGGCGTAAAATATGAAAGATAGATAATCCATTGTGCGAAAAAACGCATACCTATGGACCCTCGCCGCTTCGACTGGGATCATCTTCAGGCTTTCCTCGCCGTCGCGAGGACCGGCCGCCTCACCGCGGCGGCGGCGCGCCTCGCGACTGACCACGCCACCGTCTCGCGCAAGATCACCAGCCTCGAGGAATCGCTCCGCACGCGTCTCTTCGACCGCTCCCCGCGCGGCTACAGCCTCAACGCTCAGGGAGAAAAGCTCCAAAGTCTCGCCGAGGACATGGAGCGCCTCGCGCTGGCCGCGGCCGAAAAAGTCGGCGGGGCGGACGAAGCGCTCACCGGCTCTGTCAGGATCGGCGCGCCGGAAGGGTTCGGCAGCTATTTTCTGGCGCCTCGCCTCAATCGGCTCATCGACCGGCATCCGAGCTTGCGCGTGCAACTCGTCGCCGCGCCGAGCGTGCTCTCCCTTTCGAAACGTGAAGCCGATCTCGTGATCGCGCTCAGCAAACCGGCGGGCGGACGGCTCTTCGCCAGGAAGCTGCTCGATTTCGAACTCGGGCTCTTCGCCGCCGATTCGTATCTTCAGGCGGGGCCGCCGATCAGATCGACCGACGACCTCATCGGGCGTCGCTTCATCGGCTACATCTCGGACCTCATCTACGCGCCCGAACTCGACTACATTCAGGACATCCACCCGCAGATCGCCACGGCGATCGAGAGTTCAAATCTGGTGGCGCAGTTGCGCGCGACGCTCGCCGGCGCGGGGCTCTGCATTCTCCCCGCCTTCATCGCACGACTTCACCCGGAGCTGAGCCCCGTGCTGCCCGACGAAATCCGCCTGACGCGCAGCCTTCATGTCATTGCGCATGAAGACATGCGCGGGCTCGAACGCATCAGGATCGTTTCGGAATTTCTGGCCGAGGAGGCCCGAGCCTCGAAAGACATCCTGTCGCTCAGGCGCTGAACAAAAGAAACTCCGGGCGGCGAGCGCCCGGAGTTCCTCGATTGAAGCATTTCAGCCCTAGAGAACCCTTATCTCCGCGCGGCGCGAACATTCGCGCGAGGCGATGCTGCGCAGCTGGCCGTGGGAAACATAGCGTCTGTCGGGGCCGCGCACTTCGAGCGTGCACACCCGGCGATAGCCGTTGCGCGAGTTGAACTCTTCCTCGGTCAGGTAGATGCGCGCGCGATAGCGCGTATCGTAGGTCCGGCTTTTCAGAACGCGGCGCCCGCCATAGCCGTAGCGGTCGTCATAGCGCCCGCCACTGGAGCGATCGTCGTAACGCCCGCGGTCGTCGTAGCGGTCGCCGTCGCGGCGATAGTCGCCGGCGCGCGAATATCGATCCGCCGGATAGTAGTCGTAATAGCGAGGCTCGTGCCCGCGATGATCGTGATCGGAATCGCAGCGGTTCGGCTGACGGTCGTCGTATCCGCCTCTGTCGTATCCGCCGCCTTTATCGTAACCGCCGCGGTCGCCGTCTCGCCCGCGATCGTCGGCCGAAGCCGCCGTCGCGCCGAACGCCAACGCCGCAAAACCGATGATCGCAACTGCTTTTTTCAAAGCGCCCATTCTAGACCTCCATGCTGCCCCAGCCGGATGTCAACGATCGAGCTTTGAAGAAAATTGCGGCGAAAAAAGCGCCGAACGCTGTCCTGTTTTCGCCGCAATCGTTGACATTCGCGCGAGGCGGCGATGCGCGCCCTGTCGATTCGCAAGCGCGCTCGCCCACATCGTTTTCCCCCGTTTCAAAGCGCAATCGCGCTGCGCGCGCCGCGAAAGTGGCCGTTTTTCCGCATGTTTTTGAGGTCGAAGGCTCAAAAAGTGCGGAAAACGCCTGCAAAACGCTTGCATCGATATGGAATCAGACGATGGTGGCGCCACAGGTTTTCCCTGTACTGCAAAGGAAAATATCGATGGCAACGAAAAAAATGACCTCGTCCAAGAAGACAGCGCCCGTGAAAAAGGCCGCGCCGAAAGCCGCCGCCGTGAAAAAACCCGCGCCGGCGATCATGACCTTGAAGCACTTCGCCGCCGACCTCTCCGCCTCGCACGACATGGCCAAGAAAGACATGGAAGCGGTGCTGAACGATTTCGTCACGCAGATCGGCAAGACGCTGAAGCGCGGCGCCAAGATCCGCATTTCCGGCCTCGGCATCCTCGTCGTCCGCCACCGCCAGGCGCGCATGGGCCGCAACCCGGCGACCGGCGAAGCGATCAAGATCAAAGCCTCGAAGAAAATCGCCTTCCGCGCGGCGAAGGATCTGAAAGAACTGATCTGATCGGTTCTTGAGGTTTGAATTCAGACGGCGCTTTGGAGAGATCCATGGCGCCGTTTGTTTTTTCCTCCCCTCTCCCGGGGAG
>JBEBFW010000001.1:0-57452 GCA_040081755.1 Parvularculaceae bacterium | reverse complement strand
ATCCGTCGCTCTATGACGGCAGCCGCGCGGCGCCGGTCGCCCTGCCGAACTCGGCGCCCAAAGCGCCGGCTGAATAGGAGGAGCCGATGCATGACGCGATCCTCAAGGCCGCGCTCACGATCGCCGCGGCCTATGGCGTCGGCGGCCCGTCGCCGCCGGTGAAACTGTCCGAAGTGGTGCGGCCGGCGCTCGTTCGTCCGCTGGCGGAAATCGAATTCACCATGGGCGTCATTGCGCCGCCGCCCTGCATCGATCTGAAAATGGTGCGTGACGCGTCCGAATTTTCCTCTGCGACGCCTGTCCTGGGGCTCGACACTGAAGCGCGCAGGCGATGGCGAGAGCAGGTCGCGCAATGCGCTGGCGTGACTGGTCCTGTGCGTCTCGTTCTCACCCCGCCCTTGAGGAAGTGATCGCATGGACGCTCCCGAGGACAAGAAGAAAGAAGCGCTCCGCGCGCTGATCGGGATCGTCGTGCTGGAAGCCGCGATCATCGCCGCTGTCGTCGCCGCCTGGGTCGTCACCGGACGCCTCAGCTACCTCATCGGCGGGCTGATCGGGTCGCAGATCATTATTGCGCCGATGGTTCTCAACTGGACGCGTGAGAAGGCGTCTCATTTGAAATCGCCGCCCGGGCAAGGCGCGGCGAAATGAGCAGCGTCGCGTCTTTCGGGGCGAAATCCGGGACGGTTCTCGACACCCTGCCGATGCCGTCATGCGCCGTGTTTCTCGGCTACGAATTCCTGTCGATCGACCGCGAGCGCTCCCGCATGCGCGTCAGGTTCATGGGCTCGAAGGAGATGCTCAATCCGCGCGGCGGTGTGCAGGGCGGCATGCTTGTCGCCATGATGGACGACGCCATGGGCTCCATGGTCGTCGCGCTGACCGACGGGGCGAAGGGCCCGGCCTCCGTCGATATCCACACGCAGTTTCTCCGCCCCGCCGGCGTCGAGCCGCTCATCTGCGAGGCCGAACTCGTCTATCTCACCAAGAACTCCGCCTTCACGCGCGCGACGCTCATGAACGAAGCCGGCGACATCGTCGCCACGGCGACGCAGACCGCGAAGCTGTTCGATATTTCGGGTAAGCATACAGAACAATCGAAGGGTGATGGGACATGAGACCGGTAATCGTTCTGATGGTTGTCGCTTTGGCGCAGGCATTGCCTTGCCTGTCGGCAATTGCCGATACTCCGACCGCCGCGTCTGCAACCGCATGGCACAAGCTGACCCAGCAACAGCGCAACTTGCGGATCATAAGCGCCGGCGCGGCGGACAACGGCAAATCGGGCGGGCAATGCAAGGTCTGGGTTCGGGACGTGATCTCCAGAGCAACGTCCATGCACGTTACGGTGCCTTCTAACCAGACTAACAGCAGGTGGGCGCCCGAGACCATCGGACACGTTGTCGGACGGAGTGCGCGCATCGAAAACGTGAAGGCTGGCGAGATTGTCCAAATGGAGCTCAAGGCGGCCAGCGGAGGCATCATACCTCACACTGCGATCGTGGGATCCAATCAAAACGGATCGATTACCTGGCTCGAAAGCAATTACAAGGGCGATGAGAAAGTCACCGCGACTCGCGTTCAATCCCATGCCGACTTTTACAAATCTCTCTCTTCGAGCGGAAGCTACTCCGTATACTACATAAATTGACGATCATGCTCGCTGACAAGGACCGCATTTTCACCAATCTCTACGGCCGCCATTCGGCGGGGCTCGACGCTGGGAAGAAGCGCGGCGCGTGGAATGGCACGGCCGATATCCTCCGTATGGGGCCGGACTGGATTATTCAGCAGACGAAGGATTCTGGGCTCCGCGGCCGCGGGGGCGCCGGCTTCCCGACCGGCCTCAAATGGTCGTTCATGCCCAAGCAAGTCGGCGAGCGCCCGCATTACCTCGTCGTCAACGCGGACGAATCCGAGCCGGGCACCTGCAAAGATCGCGACATCATGCGTCACGATCCGCATCTCTTCATCGAGGGCTGCCTCGTCGCCGCCTTCGCGATGAAGGCGCACGTCTGCTACATCTACATTCGCGGCGAATATGTCGACGAGCGCCTCGCGCTGCAGAAGGCGATCGACGAGGCTTATGCGGCGGGCCGTGTCGGCAAGAACGCCTGCGGTTCCGGCTTCGATTTCGAGATCTACGTTCATCACGGCGCCGGCGCCTATATCTGCGGCGAGGAGACGGCGCTCCTTGAGAGCCTTGAAGGCAAGAAGGGCCAGCCGCGCCTGAAGCCGCCGTTTCCGGCGGGCGCCGGCCTTTATGGCTGCCCGACGACCGTCAACAATGTCGAATCGATCGCCGTCGTGCCGACCATTCTGCGGCGCGGCGCGAAGTGGTTCACTTCGTTCGGCCGCGCCAACAATTCAGGCACCAAGGTCTATTGCATCTCGGGCCACGTCGAGCGCCCGTGCAACGTCGAAGAGGCGATGTCGATCCCCTTGAAGACTCTGATCGAGGAGCATTGCGGCGGGGTCAGGGGCGGCTGGCACAACCTGAAGGCCGTCATTCCAGGTGGATCGTCCGTGCCGCTCATACCGGCTTCGACCTGCGATGAGGTGCTGATGGATTTCGACGCGCTGCGCGACGTGAAGTCCGGTCTCGGCACGGCGGCCGTCATCGTCATGGACAAATCGACGGATGTGGTGCGCGCCATCGCGCGCATCTCCTATTTCTACAAGCACGAAAGCTGCGGCCAGTGCACGCCATGCCGCGAGGGCACGGGCTGGATGTGGCGTGTGCTCGAACGCATGGCCGTCGGCGATTCGACGACCGCCGAAATCGACAAGCTGCTCGATGTCGCGTCGCAGGTCGAAGGCCACACAATTTGTGCGCTCGGCGACGCGGCCGCCTGGCCGGTGCAGGGCTTGATCCGCCATTTCCGCGGCGAGATAGAGAGCCGCATCAACAGTTATCGGAACGATCGGCCGCATGTCGCCGTCGCGGCGGAGTGACCCATGACCGACGAGCGCCTCGCAAAAGCGAAAGAAACCGCGAACCGCCTCTTCGGCCGACCGATGAGCGTCGGCCTCAAGGGCGACGACGACGGCCTCGGCAAGCTCTCGGTCGCGCAAATCTACGGCGAAATCTGGTCGCGGCCGGGCCTCGATCTCAAATCGCGCTCGCTCGGCGTCGTCGCGGCGCTGGTCGCGCTCGACAAGCCGGCGGAAATGCGCATTCACCTGCAAGGCGCGCTCAACGTCGGCTGGACCCGCGCCGAATTGTGCGAGCTTTTCTTCCTGCTCGGCTATTATGCGGGATTTCCAGCTGCGATCGAGGCGCTGAAGCTCCTCGAAGAGGCGGTTGAAACACGGGCAAGCGCGCCTGAGTCACGCTGAGATGAGTCAGGCTGAGATGAGCCGCGTTGAGATGCGACGCGCGCTGCCGCCGGACGCCGGGGCTCTCTCCGCGCTCGCCGTCGATACCTTCGTCGCGACCTTCGGTCATCTCTACAAGGACGATGACCTGCAATTCTTCCTCAAGAAGAACCACGCGCCCGAGGTCTACGCGGCGCTCATCGCCGATCCGGCATTTGCGGTGTGGATCGTCGAAAAAGACGGGGAGGCTGTCGCCTATTCCGTCGCCGGTCCCTGCGATCTTCCCGTGCCGGACAAGCCGGCGAATTCAGGCGAGTTGGCGCGGCTCTATCTCCGCGACAGCGCCAAGGGAACGGGTCTCGCGCAGGCGATGCTCGACGAGGCGCTCGCCTGGCTGCGGGCGCACTACGCGCACATCTATCTCAGCGTCTATCAAGAGAATTTTCGCGCGCAGCGCCTCTACGCCAGCCGTGGGTTCGTCAAAATCCATGACTATTCCTATATGGTCGGGAACCACGCCGATCCCGAATGGATCATGAAGCTCAGCCCGCAGAGCGGGTGAAGCAGAGCCAGCATTTTTGCACTGCAGCAACGCGCTCCATTAACGATTGGCGCTCTCCCCTTGTGCTAATCTTTCCGCCTCAGGAGGGAGTGCGCCGATGCGCTATCTTCTCGATGCGGCTTTGTTCGCCGCCGCGTCCTCGCTCGTATGGGGTCTGTTCGACAGCGCTGTCTGGGGCCTCGCGGCCGGCGCTATCATCGCCGGCGCCTGGGAGGCGCTGCAGGGCAAGCGCGCCTGACGCGACGTCAGTTTCTACAAGCCCCGCAGATTGATCCCGTAGGTCATCCGCCTGCCGCCGATCTCTTCGTGGATGACCTTGAAGCCGGCGCGGGCGAGAATTTCACCGCAGGCCACGCCGGTCGCTTCGCCGTTGCGTTCCGGGCCGGTATCGAGCGCCGCCGCGCGCACATTCTGGAGGAATGCGCCTGCGCCGGCGAGGACTTCGGGCTCGGCGCCTTCCGCGTCGCATTTCAGAAAATCGATATGCGCCAGTCCGTGGTCGCGGGCGAAGCTCAAGATGGTGACGGCTGGTCTGGCGATGCGCGGCGCGCCATCGACAAAGACCGATGAATCGGCGCGATCGGGCGCAAGCCCGAAGTCGATGACGCCGTCCTCCTTCCAGATGACGGCGTCATGGGCGCTCGCGCCCGAAAGGCCAGCGATGTTCGCCTTCAGACACTCGAAAACCCTGGGATCGGGCTCGACGCAAAAAATGCGCGCGCCGTAGCGTTCCGCCACGAAAGCGAATTCACCCGCATTGGCGCCGACATCGAGGACAAGATCGCCGGGGTGAAGCCGCACATGCCGCCCCACGCCATACTCGCGCTCCAGACGATCGAGCCGCGCCGTCCAGCCCTGGCGATAAAGCTTCCAGCGCAACGGCGAGGGGACGCGGATGCGCCGGCCATCGACTTCGATGGCAAGGCCGCCTGCTGTTTCCAGTATCCTCACGGGCCGATTGCCGCCGATGCGGAGTGCGGCGAGCGCTCTCTGCCGCAAAAGCTTCAGCCTGACTTGCAGCGGCAACTGCATCATTTGCACCGAAAGGGCGAGCGGCGGCTATAAGGGCGGCCGGAGATCGCTGCGAAGGAGAGACCGCGATGATGATAGAGGAATTCCAGGTCGCCAAAAACAGCCTGTCGAAAACGCGGACCGTGCGGCGTCCCGCTCCGGCGCTTCAGCCGGGCGAGGTGCTGGCGCGGGTCGATCGCTTCGCGCTCACCGCCAACAACATCACCTATGGCGTGGTCGGCGAGCGGATCGGTTACTGGAAGTTTTTTCCGGCGGATGACGGCTTTGGGATCATTCCGGTATGGGGCTTCGCCGACGTCGTTGAGTCGGCAAGTCCCGACATCGAGCCGGGCGAGCGCCTCTACGGCTACTTCCCGATGGCGACGCATCTCGTGCTCAAACCGGGCAAGGTCGCGAAGGAGAGGCTCCTCGATGTCTCGGCGCACCGGTCGGACCTGCCGACGGTCTACAATAGTTACGCGCGGGTGAGGGCGGAGGCGCATTTCGATCCGGCGATGGAAGATCTGCGGATGCTGCTGTTTCCGCTCTATGCGACGTCGTTCTGTCTCTTCGATTTTCTCATCGACAACAAATGGTTCGGCGCAGAGCAGGCGCTCATCGTCAGCGCCTCGTCCAAGACGGCGATCGGGCTCGCCTATGCGCTGAAGGCGGACCGCGCCTCGCCGCGCCGGGTCGGCCTCACCTCGGCCCGCAATGCGGAGCGGGTGAAGTCCCTGAGGCTCTATGATGACGTGGTGACCTATGACGAAATGTCGGCGATCGACATAGCGCGCAAGACGGTCATCATCGACATGTCCGGCGACGGCAAGGTGCTGTCGAGGCTTCACACGCTTCTCGGCGATAACATGCGCTACACGTCGAATGTCGGCGTTACGCATTATGAAGCCGCCGGCATGGGCCCCGGCTTCATCAAGGAGCGGAGCGCCATGTTCTTTGCGCCGGGCCATATTCAAAAGCGCAGCGCCGATTGGGGCCCCGGCGTCTTCGAACGCAAGGCGTTCGAGTTCTGGAAAGATGCGGCGGCCAAAAGCGTCTCGTGGCTCACCTTCGACCGGCGCGCCGGATTCGAGGCGATCGGGCCCGCCTATCTCGAAGCGCTCGCCGGCTCGACGCCGCCGGATCGCGGCCTCGTCATCTCGGTCTAAAATCCTACGCGACCTGCCGCGCCAGCGCGCATTGCGACCAGATTTCCGAAAGCGCGCGCACCAGCCGGTCGATGTCGTCCGGGGTATGGACCGGCGAAGGCGTGATCCGCAGCCGTTCCGTTCCCTTCGGCACGGTCGGATAGTTGATCGGCTGCACATAGATCCCGTGATTGGCCATCAGCCAGTCGGAGATCCATTTGCATTTCACCGGATCCTTCACCATCACCGGCACGATATGCGAGGTGTTGTCGATGATCGGTATGCCGATGGCCTTGAGGCGCGCGCGGACTTCGTTGACCCGGACTGCATGCAGCGCTCGCTCGGCGCCGCTCGTCTTGAGGAGCCGCACGGAGGCGAGCGCGCCCGCGGCGATGTGCGGGGGCAGGGCCGTCGTGAAAATGAACCCCGAGCCGAAGCTGCGGACGAAATCGATCAACGCCGCCGACGCCGCGACATAGCCGCCGATGACGCCATAGGCCTTTGCGAGCGTGCCGTTGATCGCGTCGATGCGGGCCATCAGGCCCTCGCGTTCGGCGATTCCCCCGCCTCGCGGGCCGTAAAGACCGACAGCGTGCACTTCATCGAGATAGGTGAGGGCGCCGTGTTTCTCCGCGACGTCGAGGATCGCCGCGATCGGCGCGATGTCGCCGTCCATGGAGTAGAGCGACTCGAACGCAACGATCCGCGGCGTTCCCACAGGCAATTCCCGGAGCTGCCGGTCGAGGTCGGCCGCGTCGTTGTGCCTGAATACCCGGCGCTCGGCTTTGGAATGTCGGATGCCCTCGATCATCGAGGCGTGGTTCTGTGCGTCCGAAAAGACGACGCACCCGGGCATCCGGGCGGCGAGCGTTGAAAGCGCCGTCCAGTTCGCCACATAGCCGGACGTGAAGAGAAGGGCGGCCTCCTTGCCGTGAAGGTCGGCGAGTTCTGCTTCGAGCAGAACATGATAATGGTTGGTGCCGGCGATGTTCCGCGTGCCGCCGGCCCCGGCCCCGCATCTCTCGAGGGCGTCGCGCATGGCGGCAAGCACCTGAGGGTGCTGGCCCATGCCGAGATAATCGTTCGAGCACCAGACCGTGACGTCTTTGGGTCCGAGCGCGCCGAAATTGGCCGCCGCCGGAAACGCGCCGGCGCGCCGCTCGAGGTCAGCGAACACGCGGTAATTGCCCTCGCCCTTGAGAGCCTCGATCCGGTCCCTGAAGAAACTCTCGTAATCCATCCGCGCTCCGTCCCGCCCCGCCGCGCAAAACCAAGGCGACCAACGAGCCTCATAAAGGGCGCCGGCATTCCGGCAACCGGGCTTGTGGTCGCAACGCCATCCGAGCGGCTCCCGCCACGGAGACGGCCGGAATAGCCCTGATTTGCATCGACACGCGAATTATGGACAGGCCGAGAAGCCGCGTCTATAAGCCCCGCTCCGGCGCGTCAGAAGTGAGACGGCGCGTCCACTGGAAAGCAACAATCCTGTCGCCCGCCCTTGATTTTGGTGCGGGGCCGCGGGCCCAGGTAGCTCAGTTGGTAGAGCAGCGGATTGAAAATCCGCGTGTCGCTGGTTCAATTCCGGCCCTGGGCACCATCCCTCAAATTTATGCCGTCCGCTGCGACCCCAACGGACTATGAAAAGTCAAACCGGTTCAACCGTTTGATGCTGTCGCCGCGACCTAGCCAGCCCGCGAAAACCCACCTAAATACGCGAACATTCCGCGAGGGCCCGACCATGTCAGATGTACGCAAGGTGAAGGTGAACGGCCGCGAGATCGAGGTCGCCGCCAACCTCACTCTTCTGCAGGCTTGCGAGGCCGCGGGCGAAGAGATTCCCCGCTTTTGTTATCACGAGCGGCTTTCGGTCGCCGGCAATTGCCGCATGTGCCTTATCGAGGTGAAGGGCGGCCCGCCGAAACCTGTCGCCTCCTGCGCACAGAACGTTCGCGACCTCCGTGCGGGGCCCAATGGCGAGACGCCGGAATTGTTCACCAACACGCCGATGGTGAAGAAGGCCCGCGAAGGCGTGATGGAGTTCCTCCTGATCAACCATCCGCTCGACTGCCCGATCTGCGACCAGGGCGGCGAGTGCGACCTTCAGGACCAGGCTGTCGGCTACGGCCGCGATGATTCGCGCTATCAGGAGAACAAGCGCGTCGTCGAAGAAAAGCACATGGGCCCGCTGATCAAGACGTTCATGACGCGCTGCATCCAGTGCACGCGCTGCGTTCGCTTTGCGACCGAGATCGCCGGCGTCGATGATCTCGGGCTCATCAATCGCGGCGAGAGCGCCGAGATCACGACTTATCTGCAAAAGGCCGTCGAGAGCGAACTCACCGGCAACCTCATCGACGTATGCCCCGTGGGGGCGCTCACCTCGCGTCCTTACGCATTCAATGCCCGGCCATGGGAGCTCAGCAAGACCGAGACGATCGACGTGATGGACGCCGTCGGTTCGAACATCCGGGTCGATGCGCGCGGCCGAGATGTGATGCGCATCCTCCCGCGCGCGAATGACGCGGTGAACGAGGAATGGATCGCCGACAAGTCGCGCTTCGTCTGGGACGGGCTGAGGCGCCAACGCCTCGACCAGCCTTTCATTCGCGAGAACGGCAAGCTGCGCGCCGCCCGCTGGGGCGAGGCGTTGGCGCTTGTCGCCGGGAAGATCGAAGCGACTCCGGTCAAGCGCATAGGCGCTATCGTCGGCGACCTCGTTCCCGCCGAGGCCGTCAAGGCCCTGAAGGATTTGATGGCGGCGATCGAGAGTCCGCATACGGATTGCCGCCAGGACGGCGGCCGGCTTGGCGGCGGTCCGCGCGAGGCTTATCTCTTCAATTCCGGCATCGCCGGCGTCGAACGCGCCGACAGAATCCTGCTTGTCGGAACAAATCCGCGCACCGAGGCGCCGCTCGTCAACGCGCGCATCCGAAAGACATGGCTCGCCAATCCGAACGCCAGGATCGCCGTCATCGGCGAGAAAAGCGCGCTCACCTATGACTATCAGCATCTCGGCGCGGGCCCGGAATCGCTCGCCGCCGCCGGCGATTTCCTGATCGGCGCCGACCGCCCGATGATCATCGTCGGCATGGGCGCAATCGCCCGCGCCGACGGCGCCGCAATCCTTGCCGAGATCGCCGCTGTCGCGGCCGCCGTCGGGGCGGTGAAGCCGGGCTGGAACGGCTTCAATATTCTCCATTGCGCGGCGTCGCGCGTCGCCGCGCTTGACCTCAAGTTCCTTCCGAAGGCCGGCGGCCTCGATTTCGCCGGCATTTTGGCGTCCGCTGAAGCGGATGACATTCGGCTGGTCTACAATCTAGGTTGCGATGAATTCGATACGTCGAAACTGAAAAGCGCCTTTGTCGTCTATCAAGGCAGCCATGGCGATGTCGGCGCCGCGGCCGCCAATGTGATCTTCCCGGGCGCGGCCTATGTCGAGCAGAGCGGCGTCTACGCCAATACGGAGGGACGCGCGCAGATGGCGCAGCGAGCGACCTTCCCGCCGGGCGAGGCGCGGGAGGACTGGGCGATCATCCGCGCGCTTTCGGATCGTATCGGCAAGACGCTTCCTTACGACGACCTCTTCGCGCTGCGCCAGGCGATGATTATCGACGCGCCTGTGCTTGGCCGCCTCAATCAGGGACCGTCGGGCGCCGCGCCGCTCGACCTCGCGAAACTCGGCGTCAAGGGAATTACTCGTCCAACGCCGTTCCGTTCGCCGGTCCGCGACTACTATTTCACCAATCCGATCGCCCGCGCATCGAAGACGATGGCGGAATGTTCAGCGCACGCATCGACGGCGAGCAGCCTGGCGGCGGAATAGCCGCAAGGACGTATTGCGCGCGATCAGGACCGCCTCATCATGGAATTTTCGCACCAACGGAGTTCCGGGCCATCCTTCGCGACGCGCGCGCATTGGGGCGTCGTCGGAGCGAGAGGAAAAGCGCGCTCCTCAGGATGAGGACTGTCTGTGTTGTTGGCATTCAACCGCAAATACTCAGCCTCATCCTGAGGAGCGCGCCTCGCCGCTTGCTCCGTAGGCGCAACAATGGGCGCGCGTCTCGAAGGATGGCCGCGCACACGATCCGCGAAGATCTTTAGAGTGACGTGGGATAGAGCCGGGACTTATATTAGACGCCGTCCTCCGCCGCACCAGGGTCGTCCGAAGCGTCGCGAACTGGACCGACGTCAATATTGCCCTTGATCCGGGCGCCTTCCTGGATGGTGAGGCTCGGCGTTCTGAGGTCGCCCTGGATATGGGCTGTCGGAGACAGCACGACCCGCTTGACCGCGACGACGTTCCCTTTGACGATCCCGCTGGCATTGAGTTCGGGGACGTTGAGATCGGCGATGATCGTCGAGTCCTTGCCGACGATCAGAATGTCGTCCGCCAGGATTTCGCCCTGGAAATCGCCATCGATTCGAGCGCCGCCGCGGCACTTGAGTTTGCCTTCGAAACTGCATCCGGCTGCAAGAATGGTTCGGGTTTCCATAGGTGTCGCGCCTCTCTCTGTTTCATCGTTAAGGGAACCAACTCCTCCCCCGCATTGAATTTCCGGGGCCGCGTTGGGCTGACTGCCAAATCGGCCGCCGAATGCCGTACTCATGGTCCCTCGTTAAGCTGCTAGGCGAAGCCCGATTTGGGCTGCCAACGACCTCGCCGAGCAAGCGACGTGCCAGACGCGGCGCAAATGGCGCGCCGCGCCTCCTTTCCCCCGGCGAGGCGCGCGAGGACCGGACGATCGTCAGCGCGCCCTCTGACCCCGTCGGCGGGACGCTTCCCTATGACGAGCTTTTTTTTCCGATGCTGGCGATGATCTCCCGACGCCCCGCAACGTCGCTCCCGAATTGGCGGCTGAATAGGACGTTCGCTTCGGCCGCCGGCGAGGAGCACAATGGCGGCTTCGATAGAGGAGGCGATCATGGACATGCCGAAACCCGGGCCCGCGCAGGAAAAACTAAAGGCGTTCATCGGCGAATGGCGCGGCAAGGAGACGATGCACCCATCGCCGTGGATGCCGGAAGGCGGCGTCCGCGATGCGAGCGTCTCGAACCGCCTGGCGCTCGACGGCATGGCGATCATCCAGGACTACGCGCAAATGGCGGACGGCAAGGCAGCGTTTTGCGGACATGCGGTGATCCTCAAAGCTCCGCATGGGGACGATTATCAGATGCACTGGTTCGATCCCTTTTCGCCGTCGCTGTTCGACGGGCCTTTTGACGGCAAGAGGGCGGTGTTCACGTCCAAATCGCCAATGGGGTGGACACGCGCGACATTTGAGTTCAGCGGGGCGAGTTACCAGTTCCGCATGGAAGGCTCGCAGGACGGCAAGACCTGGAACGCCATGATGGATGGCGAATACCGGAAAGTCTGACCTTGGATCGGATTGGGGATCAGGCTGGCGAGCTGGAAGCCGTGGCGCGGGAGGTTCGCGCTTCCCTGGCGTTCGAGCACATGATCGCTGCCGCGCTGGTCGGCGGCGGGATCAGCGCGGGTGTTTCCCTGCTGCTGCGAGTCGGCCAGCTCGTCGCCGAGTCGGCGCTGGGTCTCACGGAAGTTCTGCGCGCCGGGCTCGAAGCGCTTCTGTTCGGCGTCTTCGTATTTCTCCTGGCTTTCGCGGCGGCCGTCGCCGTGTTTGCGCCGATGTATGTGCTGCTTGAGAAGAATCGCGTTCGCAAGATCTGGCCCTTTCACCTGACGGCGCTTGCAGTGCAGTACCTGACGCTATCCATGCTCGGGGAGGCGCCGGGCTTTGACAGTCCGGCGCGGCTTCTCTTTCTCCTGCCGGGGGTCCTCATTGTATGGCTTTTCGGGCGCCGGATCATTCCCCTCTGGCGGGCGGCTGACCTTTCCGCTGCTGCTGCGCCGCCCGGCCTGAGGCTCATTCAATAGCGGCTGCAGCGGCGGATCGCTCCGCTTCTGCGACGGACGGCCGTTCGCGCCATTGGGATCGGCCCGCCGAGGTGTTAGATATTGGCTGGGAAACGTCGGGAGGGACCCATGAAATTCTTGATCGGTCTGGTCGTCGGGGCGATCGTGGCCGCCGCCATCGGCGCCGCCGCCATAGCCTATGCCTCGCGAGACGGGGACGTCGGCCACTTCAACATTTCTTCGGACGACGATGAAGACGATGACGGCGAGAAATCATCGCGAACGCTCGATCTGCGCGACTTCGACAAGATCGATGTGCGGGGCGTTTTTGAACTTGACGTCAAAGTCGGACCGGCCTTCGCGATTGTTCTTTCAGGCGAGGCGGACGACCTCGACCGCGTCGAGGCTAGCGTCGAAGAGGGAGCGCTCATCCTCGACCAGCGCAAGCGCCAGAAAGGCGAGCACAGGCGCGGCCATGACAGCGTGAAGGCCACGGTGTCCCTGCCGTCGCTGACCGCGGTCGAGGCTTCGGGCGTTGTCGATGGCGAGATCGAGGGCGTCGCCGCTGCGACGTTCAAGGTTGAGATCTCCGGCGTCGGCGATATGAAGATCGCGGGAACCTGCGATGCGCTGGAGGCGGACGTCTCGGGCGTCGGCGATCTCGATGCGGAAGGTCTCCAGTGCAAGACGGTCGAAGTGACCGTGTCCGGCGTCGGCGACGCCGACGTCTACGCCAGCGAAGCCGTCGAGGCGACGGTGAGCGGCATGGGAGAAATCTCCGTCGCCGGTTCGCCGGAAAAGGTCGAGAAGAACGGCGGCATGTTCTCGAACATTGACGTGAAGTAGAGCCGGCGAAAGCCTGCCATCACCGATTTGAGATCGCTGCAGCCGCCCCTGGCATCGAGGGCGGCTGTTGCGCATTGTGCAGGGCCCGATTCCGGTTAGATTGGCGCAAGGGATGGGCTGGGTTCAGGATATGCATCGCCGCAGGCTGGGCGCTCGATGCCGCATGGCGGCTGTTGCTCTATTTGGGATCGTCGCCGCCGCGTGCGGCCGGCCGGCCGCGGAGGTCGAGAAGGACGCGGCGCCCGCCGAGGATCCCTATCCCGACGACCCCGCCAATCTTGAGGTGTGGCTCGAGCGAATGGAGGTCGGGAGCCGGGAGATCTACTCGGCGCGCAACGCCGTCGCCGCCGCGGTGAGCCTGCCCGAGGGCGCACGCATCGCCGATATCGGCGCCGGCACCGGCATCTATTCCATGCTGTTCTCGGAGAAGGTCGGGGCCAAGGGAGCCGTCTTCGCCGTCGATATCGAACCGCGCTTCTTGAAGCTCATCAATCAGCGGGCGGAAGATGACGGCCGGGACAACATCATTTCGGTGTTGGGGCGCACCGATTCGATTACGCTGCCGGCGGCCTCGGTCGATGCGGTCTTCATCTGCGACACTTATCACTATTTCGAGAATCCGTCGGCGATCATGTCGACGGTGCTTGAGGCCCTGAGGCCCGGCGGCGCCCTTTATATCGTCGACTACGACGTCGCGCCCGGCGAAACGGCGCCGCCCGACCATCGGCATGTGCGTTTCGGCAAAGCGGACCTCGCGGCGGAGATCGAGTCTTTCGGTTTCGGCCGCGCCGTCGAGATTCCGGTCGAGGGCCTGACGGATAATTACATGCTCCGCTTCGGCCGGCCCTGATCCTTAAGCGGCCGTTAACCAGAAATTAGGTCTTGCCGGATTCTATTCGCGCCTGTTCTATTGAAAGGCGCGATCCATGAGAACTGTCACCATTGCGGCGCTGTCGCTGCTCGCTTCCGGCGCGGCGAACGCGCAAGACGAATGCATCGAGAACGCGGCCGGCCAGCTGGTCTGCGGGGCGGATGCGCAAGCGGTGCGGGCCCGGATCCGCGCCGAGGACAGGCTGCAAACCCCGGAACTGAACGTGCCGGCCGCCCCGACCCAGGCGGCGAGGGACGATGGCGTCGTCTCCGCCGCGCTGGCAGGCGCGGAAGTTGCGGGCCCGACCTATGCGAGCGCCGACGGACGTGAGGAAGATTCCGGATCGTCCTCGTCGTCATCCTCGTCGCGCGGCTCGGTCTACAATTCCTACGGCCGGACCGCTTTCGTCAGAGGCGGTTATGTTTTCGACGGCAGCGGCGCCGGCGATTACGATGCGCTCGGATTCTCCGCGGGCTATCGGAAGACCTGGAGAGAGTCAGGGCGTTCGCGCTTCGGCCTCGAAGGCGAACTGATCTATTCGCGCGACAGCGAGACCTTCGATGTGCTCGGCACGCCAGTCGATGTGACGACCTGGGGCCTCGCGGCCGTCGGCGGCCTGCGCTGGAACTACCTGCTCTCCGATGCGGTGAGCCCGTTCGCCTCGGTCGCCATCGGTCCCGGCTACTTCCACGCGAATGTCGATGACGGCGTCACGGAAGTCTCCGACGGCGACCTGACGTTTGTCTACACCGGCCGCGCCGGTCTTGAGGTGAACGTGTCCGAACAGATTTCGCTCGAAGGGGCCTACCGCTATCTCGGCACCAGCCAGTCGGGCACGCCCGGCTATCATTCGGCTGAGTTCGGCCTCAACTACAATTTCTAGTCCGAAAACGGACGCACTGCGAAAAACGGCCCCGCACGGGGCCGTTTTTTGTTGCATCGCCTATTGATGTCGGGCCTGCGTTCCGCCAAGCGGAAGCTCAATAAACTGAGGACTCAAGAATGCGCGAGCAGGAAACTTTCCTGGACCGGGTGCTGACGATGGAAACCGGCCGCTGCACCGAGGCTGCGGCCGTCGCCGCATCGACCCTTATCGGCCGGGGTGACCGGCACGGGGCGGACCAGGCGGCCGTGACGGCCCTGCGCGAGGCGTTCAACAAGCTCGATATCGACGGGACGGTGGTCATCGGCGAAGGCGAGCGCGACGAAGCGCCCATGCTCTTTATCGGCGAGAAGGTGGGCACGGGCAGGGGCCCGAGGATCGACATCGCGCTCGATCCTCTCGAAGGCACAGACTTGACCGCCAAGGCGATGGGCGGCGCGCTCGCGGTCATCGCGCTTGCAACCGGCGGCGCCATGCTGCATGCGCCCGACACCTACATGGACAAGATCGCCATCGGCCCCGGCTATCCCGACGGCGTCGTCGATCTCGATCGTCCGGTCGAGGACAATATCCATGCGCTCGCGAAAGCGAAGGGCGTCGCGCCCGCGGACATGACGCTGTGCGTGCTCGAGCGGCCGCGCCACGATCACATCGTCGAGGCGGCCCGGCGCGTCGGCGCGCGCGTCTTTCTGATCTCGGACGGCGATGTCGCCGGCGTCATTCACACGACCGATCCCTCGACCGGCATCGACATGTATGTCGGTCAGGGCGGCGCACCGGAGGGCGTTCTCGCCGCCGCGGCGCTCCGCTGCGTCGGCGGGCAGATGCAGGGGCGGCTTGTCTTCAGGAATGCTGACGAAAAAGCGCGCGCGGCCAAGGCCGGGATCACGGATCTCAACCGCAAATACGGCCTCACGGATCTCTGCGGCGGCGACGTCATCTTCGCCGCGACCGGAGTCACCAACGGCATGCTCCTTGACGGCGTCAAATGGGAGCCGGGCTACATCAACACGCACACTGTCATCATGCGCTCGAAGACCGGCACGGTGCGCTCCATCCGGGCGCGCTCGCGGCGTTAAGCTTCAGTTCACGACAATACCCGGGGCGCCGTCCTCAATGCGGCCGATGACGGCGGCTGCCGTGTGCCCATGCGCGCGGAAGACGGCGAGCACGGACTCCGTGCTTTCCGGCGCGCAAGAGACCAGAAGGCCGCCGCTGGTTTGCGGATCGCAGAAGAGGTCGCGCCGGTGCTGCGGCCAGTCTTCCGGCGCCTCGACGATCGGCGCGACGCTCGCCCAGTTGCGAGCCGATGCGCCCGTCTTCACGCCGTCGCGGACGAGCGCTTCGGCCGCGGGAAAAACAGGAACCGGCCGATCGATAACGGCGCGCACGGCGCTGGCGCGAACGATTTCGCCAAGATGCCCGAGCAGGCCGAATCCGGTGACATCCGTCGCCGCATGAACGCCGGCTATCCCTGAGAGCTCTGCGCCCGGCGTATTGAGCCGCGTCGTCGAGTCGATCATTGCGCGGTAGCTTGCGCCGTCAAGGGCGCCGCGCTTCAGCGCTGCGCTGAATATGCCAATCCCCAGAGGCTTGCCGAGGATGAGCACATCTCCTGCGCGAGCCCCCTTGTTGCGCAGAATTTTCCTGGGGTGAACAAGCCCCAGCGCGACCAGACCGTAGATCGGCTCGGCGGCGTCGATTGAATGTCCGCCTGCGATCGGCGCGCCCGCGAGCTCGGCGACGCTGCGTCCGCCTTCGAGGATCTTCTGGATCGTCCCGATGCTGAGCTTGCCGATGGGCATGCCGACGATAGCGAGCGAAAAGATCGGCCGCCCGCCCATGGCGTAGACGTCCGAGAGAGCGTTGGTCGCGGCGATCCGCCCGAATTCGAATGGGTCGTCGACAATGGGCGTGAAGAAATCGGTCGTCGCGACGATCGCCGCGTCCGCGCTCACCTGATAGACGGCGGCGTCGTCGCTGGTCGATGCATCGACGAGGAGCTGCGGATGAGCGAGCGCCAGGGGTGTCCCCGCCAGGATCTCGGCGAGGACGCCGGGCGCAAGTTTGCATCCGCATCCTCCGCCATGCGCGAGTGAGGTAAGCGGGGGTTCATGCGGCGTGGGGTCCATGCAGACATCTTTAAGGCGCGATGCGCATTGGGCAATGGGCCGAGCCGCCTCGTTCTACCCTATTGCCTGGGGCCCGCGGACCATTGCCTACTGCCGTTATGATCGAGCCCGTCATCGACCTCTCGCCTGCGAGCCTTGCCCTTTACGACGACATTATCGATGTGCGCTCGCCTGCGGAGTTTGCGCAGGACCGGCTGCCGCAGGCGCAAAACCTGCCCGTTCTGTCGAACGAGGAACGCGCCGAGGTCGGCACGATCTATACGCAGGACTCGCGATTTCGGGCCCGGCGCATCGGCGCTGCGCTGGTGGCGCGCAATGCGGCGCTTCATCTGGAGACGGCGCTCAAGGACAAGCCCGCCAAATGGCGACCGCTCCTCTATTGCTGGCGCGGAGGGCAGCGTTCGAACGCTTTCGCCACCATTCTTTCGCAGATCGGCTGGCGCGTCGGCGTCCTCGATGGCGGCTACAAGACCTGGCGGCGCAAGGTCGTCGCCGAATTGCATGACGGGGCGGAGCTCTTCCTGTTCCTGCTCGTCGATGGGCCGACCGGAACGGGAAAGTCCGCCATCATCCGGCAACTGATCGATAATGGCGCACAGGCCGTCGATCTCGAAGCCCTGGCGGCGCACCGCGGTTCGGTCTTCGGCGCGGTCGGGCAAGCCCAGCCTGGACAGAAGCTCTTTGAGTCCCTTCTTTGGGATCGCCTCAGCCGCCTCGACCGAACGCGAACGATCATCCTCGAGGCCGAGTCCGCCCAGATCGGGCGCTGCGTCCTCCCGCGCCGGGTCTGGCTGTCCATGCGGGCGGCGGCGCATGTCGCGATCGCCGCCGGCGCCGAGGCGCGCGCGGACCACATTCTCGGCGCCTATGCCGACATGACCGCCGATCCGCTTCGCGTCCGTAATGCGGTCAACCGTCTGCGGCCATTCCACGCCAAGGCCAAGGTCGAGCGCTGGGTGAAGCTTGCCGAGGTGCGGGATTATCGCCCGCTCGCCCTTGAACTGATGTGCGATCATTACGATCCGCTCTACGCCCGAGGAGCGGGCGCGAGGGCTGGCGCGCCTCTCATCGAGATCGCGATGGCGGACATGTCGCCCGCCTCGATCGACAGGGCGGCGAGGGCGATCTCGAGCACGGCGGATCGGGTCCGGGCTACCTGACCGGTTTCGCCGCGGGCCCGAATCCATTAGCCTGCGACGCGAATCCGCCATGCTCACAGCGCTCCATATTCAGAACTTCATTCTGATCGATCAGATCTCGCTTGAGGTCGGGCGCGGCATGACCGTGCTGACCGGCGAGACCGGCGCCGGCAAATCGATCCTCCTCGATGCGCTGGGATTGGCGATCGGCTCTCGCATGGAGCGCGGTCAGGTGCGCGACGGCGCCGAGCAGGGCGTTGTTTCAGCAGCGTTCGAACCGGGCGCCGATCATCCGGTCTGGAAGGCGCTCGCCGGGAACGGGATCGAGGCGCCGGAGGGCCAGGTGATCTTGCGCCGCGTACAGACCAAAGACGGGCGCAGCCGCGCTTTTGTCAACGATCAGCCGGTCTCGATCGCGCTCCTGAAGGCGATCGGCGAGACGCTGGTCGAAATCCACGGCCAGCATGACGGGCAAGGTTTCCTGACGTCTTCCACGCATCGCGAACTTCTCGACGACTTTGGCGGCGCGGCTGCGGCGCGCGAGGCCGTCGCGGCGAGCTGGCGCCTGTGGCGAAATGCGGCCGGAACTCTTGAGGAGAAAAGGGCGGGCCGCGCCAAGGCGCTCGCCGAGGCCGATTACCTGCGGCATGTCGTCCATGAACTCTCCGCACTTGGTCCGCAAGCAGATGAAGAAGGCGCGCTCGCCGCACGCAGGTCAGAACTGCAAGCGGCTGAGAAGGTGACCGAAGACCTCGCCGCCGCGGCGCATCTCCTCGCCGACGACGGCGTCGAGGGCAAACTCTCGGTTGCGGCGCGCCGGCTCGCCAAAGCGGCCGCACAGTTTCCGGGAACGGACAATCCGTTGTCGAAGGCGCTCGACCGGATTGAGTCGGCCCTCTCCGAGGCCATGGAGGCGCGCGCCGCCGTCGAAGACGCGGCCGAAAGGCTCGGCGCCGATCCCGCATTGCTCGAAAAAACCGAGGAGCGGCTTTTTGCGCTGCGGGCGGCCGCGCGCAAACACGGCGTTTCAGTAGATGGCCTCGCCTCGTTTCTGGCGAATGCGGTCAGAACGCTGAGCGAACTCGAAACCGGGGAGGCCGGATTTTCTGCGCTCGAGACGGCGGCGGCGCTGGCCGAGGCCGACTATCGCAAAACGGCGAGAGCGCTCTCGGCGGCGCGACGCAAGGCCGCCGTCGCGCTCGACGCCGCCGTCGTCAAAGAGCTGGCGCCGTTGAAGCTCGGCAAGGCCTCGTTCCTGACCGACATCAGGACAGACGAAAACCGTCCGATGGCGGAAGGGTTTGACGCCGTCGAGTTTCTGGTGCGCACCAATCCCGGCTCGCCGGCCGGTCCGTTGAAAACAATCGCCTCGGGCGGGGAGCTGTCGCGCTTCGTGCTCGCCATGAAGGCGGCGCTCGCGGCCAGGGAAAGCCGGACGGTCATCATTTTCGACGAGGTCGATTCGGGCGTCGGCGGCGCCGTCGCGGACGCAGTCGGCGAGCGTCTCGCACGGCTCGCCCTTGACGCACAGGTGCTGGTCGTCACGCATAGTCCACAGGTTGCGGCGCGCGCGGTCAATCATTGGCGCATTGAGAAAACGCAGACGGCCAAGCGCGCCGTCACGCGGGTTGAGGCGTTGTCCGCCGGGGAACGCGTCGAGGAGATCGCCCGCATGCTCTCGGGCGCGGAAGTGACGGACGAGGCTCGCGCCGCCGCCGTGAGGCTTCTTGGCGCGCCGGCGCAGAGCCCGCGCAGGAAGCGCGCGTGAGCGACAAGAAGGCCGAGACGCCGGTCAAGGATCTCTCGCCGGACGACGCTGCGGCTGAGCTTGAGCGGCTTGCAGATGAAATCGCCCGCGCGGATGCGGCGTATTACCGGAAGGACGCGCCGTTCATATCCGACGCCCAGTATGACGCCCGGCGCCGTCGCAACGACCTCATCGAGCGGCGCTTCCCGAAACTGAAACGCAAGGACAGCCCATCGGACCGCGTCGGCGCAGCGCCCTCGACGAAATTCGGGAAAGTGCGGCACGCAAGGCCGATGCTGTCGCTCGACAACGCGTTCTCGGATGGGGACGTCGCCGAGTTCGCAGCGCGCGTGCGGCGCTTCCTCGGCATGTCTGCCGAGGAGCCGCTCTCGTTCACCGCTGAACCGAAGATCGACGGCCTGTCCCTCAGCCTCCGCTACGAACAGGGCGACCTCAAGTCGGCTGCGACGCGCGGCGACGGCTACGAGGGCGAGAACGTCACCGCGAATGTCCTCACCATCGCCGACATCCCGAAGGCGCTCAAGGGCGCGCCGGAGATCCTTGAAGTGCGCGGCGAAGTCTACATGCGCAGTGACGATTTCACGGCCCTCAATGCGCGCCTCGAAGCCAATGATGAGGAGACAGCCGCTAATCCGCGGAACGCCGCTGCGGGATCGCTGCGTCAGATCGATCCCGCCGTCACCGCGGGCCGGCCGCTCAGGTTCTACGCCTATGGCTGGGGCGAGCTCAGCGAACCCCTGGCCGACACGCAAGTCCAGTCGGTGAAGCGGCTGGCGGTTCTCGGTTTCAAAATCAACCCGTCGATGATCCGCACAGAGAGCGTCGAGAAGCTGCTCGATCACTACAAAATCATCGGCGAGGGGCGCGCGGGGCTCGGCTACGATATTGACGGCGTCGTCTACAAGGTCGATCGGCTCGACTATCAAGAACGCCTCGGCTTCGTCTCGCGCAGCCCGCGCTGGGCGCTCGCGCACAAGTTTCCGGCCGAGCAGGCGACGACGATCCTTGAAGCGATCGAGATTCAGGTGGGGCGGACCGGTGCGCTGACCCCTGTGGCGCGCCTCAAGCCCGTCACCGTCGGCGGCGTCGTCGTCTCCAACGCGACTTTGCATAATCAGGACGAGATTGCCCGCAAGGACATCCGGGTCGGCGACACGGTCGTCATCCAGCGCGCCGGCGATGTCATTCCGCAAATCGTCGAGGTGCTGAAAGACAAGCGCCCAAGAAGCGCGAAGCCGTTCGCCTTTCCGGACCGCTGCCCGGTCTGCGACAGCCATGCCGTCCGGGAAGAGGGCGAAGCGGTCCGGCGCTGCACCGGCGGCCTCGTCTGTTCCGCGCAGGCCGTCGAACGCCTCAGGCATTTCGCATCGCGCAATGCGTTCGACATCGAAGGTCTCGGCGAGAAGCAGATCGACGCTTTCTTCAGGGATGGCGTCATCCGCGAACCAGCCGACATCTTCACCATGGAGAAGCGCATGGCGAAAGGCGACTTCGATCTCTATTCGTACAAGACAAAGGCCGACGGCTCGCTTGCGCTCGGCAAGGACGGCAAGCCTGTCGCCACCAATCTGAAGTCGGTCGAAAATCTATTCGCGGCCATCGACGCCAGGCGCTCGGTATCCTTGCCGCGCTTTATTTTCGCGCTCGGCATTCGCCACATCGGCGAGACGAATGCACGCCTATTTGCGACAGCCTATGCCGGTTTCGATGCGTTTCGCGCCGCCGCCATCGGGGCCCGGGACGTCGCCAGCAAAGTCTATGAGGAAATGCTCTCGATCGACGGCGTCGGCGAGTTGGTCGCCAGGGGCGTCATCGAATTCTTCGCGGAGAAACGAAATCTCGATGCGGTCGATCGCCTGCTGAAGGAAGCGACGCCCGAAGCGATGGCCGCGACCGGGGCCGCGAACTCGCCGGTTGCGGGGAAGACGGTAGTGTTCACGGGAAGCCTCGAGAAAGTCACGCGCGACGAGGCCAAGGCTCGCGCGCTCGCGCTTGGCGCCAAGGTCGCCGGCTCGGTTTCAGGCAAGACCGATTATGTCGTCGCGGGCGCCGACGCCGGGTCCAAGCTCAAGAAGGCGGCGGAGCTCGGCGTCAAGGTGCTGACCGAGGAGGAGTGGCTTGACCTCATCAAGGGTTGATCACGCCAGAGCTTTCGGCCGCAACGCTGCGGACTACGCCAGATTGAGACCGGTCTATCCCGATGTTGTCTTCGATGCGCTGCTCGGCGCCCTCAACGGAGAGCGACGCCGCGCGGTCGATCTCGGCGCGGGACCGGGTCAGGCGACTTTGAAGCTTGCCGACTCGTTCGAGCAGGTGACGGCCGTCGAGCCGGACGCGCGCATGCTCGCGGAGATGCCGGCGCGAGGCAATGTCGCTCGGCTGAATACGACGGCCGAGGCCGCCCAATTCGGCGCCGGCAGCCTCGATGCGGTGGTCGCTTCGACCTCGTTCCACTGGATGGATCAGGCGCTGGTCACAGCTCGCGCTCATGACTGGCTCCGTCCCGGCGGCGTCTTCTTCCCCTTCATGTACGGCGTATTCGAGTTCGAAGGGCCGGCGCATGACGTCTTCTGGCGCCATGCGCCGCTGTGGGCGCCGTATAAGGACGATCGCCTGATCGCCATGTACGATGCGCTGCCTGCGGTTGGGGCGTCCGGACTCTTTGCTGAAGTCCGGCCGTTTTCGGCGCGCGCGGAGAAGGCCTTCTCGCCCGCTGAGGCCGCCGGGCTCCTCGCAACGACTTCCTATGCGAGCGCCTACGCGCAAGATAACGACGGCGCCGAGGCCTATCTCGAAAGGCTTTCCGCCGAATTCAGCGCAGCGGCCGATCGCATTGTCGTCGGCTTTCCGGTCATCGGCGCGATCGCCGTGAAGGCGTCGGCGCCGGCGCAACATGGTTAATTCTTGCGCGCCGGTTGAAAAATACAGCTTACGGATGAAAATGACGTGGGACGCGGAAATCCGCTTGAGTCGTCTGCCTACTTATCATATAGTCCCGGCTGAGGCGGCAGGCCTTCCGATTTTACGGAAGATCGCGCGGCTCAAGAGTCTCCGAGCCAATTCGGCGGCAAGATTCGACGGCGCATAGCGTCGCCGTCGCGAGCCCGCCGTGGACTGCACGGAGCGAGCAAAGCGCTACCTCCGCAAGACGAAAGTCTTGCCGTCTCGCGTCAGGCTCCATGAGCCGTCGCTGCTCTTTGACAAGTGAATGCGGAACGCCGTGTCGGCCCTGTCGCTGTCCGGCGTTTGAATGAAAGCCAGCCTTTTTGCGCATGCGCGGGAGGGCATCGGGAAACTGCGCCCGAATTTTGGGCGACGCGCCGGAGCGCTTTTTCCTAAGCCAGCGCCTCTTCCTAAAGCTTCGGCATCTCGGTTTCCTCGACGTCCGTCGTGGGTGCGACGAGGTCGAGCTTGAGGAGAATGCGGGCCTTGCCTGGCTTGATGGCGAGCCTTTGGGCCCTAAAGCCTTCTTTGGCTACTATGATCGTTCGCGGCGCGTCGAACTCGATGACGCAAGGCGAGAGGCATTCGCCGTAGCCTTCGACGCGCACCAAGGCGCCCGGCGGGTCCGTGACGATTTCGGTCGTCCTCGGGCCGCCCGAAATGCTCTCGCAAGCGCCAAGGGCGGCGCAGGCCGTTCCCAACTGGAGCGCGCGAGCGAGGAGGAGTCTGGTCATGGTTCACCTCAAGGGTCACTTGGCGCCCGCCATAGCGGTGAAGGCGCGATCGATATCGGCGATCAAATCGTCGGCGTCTTCGAGACCGGCGCTGAAGCGGAACACGGGTCCCGTCTCCTGCCAGGGTTCGGCGGTCCTTGCCTTCTCGGGCTTCACATGCACGCAAAGGCTCTCAAAGCCGCCCCAGGAATAGCCGATGCCGAAGATCTTCAGCGCATTGAAATACGCCTTGATCTGGGCCGGGCGGAGAGGCTTCATCACGACGCTGAAGAGGCCGGACGCGCCGCTGAAGTCGCGTTTCCAGGTCGCGTGCCCCGGGCAGGACTTGAAGGCCGGGTGAAGCACCCGCTCGACTTCGGCGCGCTTGCCGAGCCATTTGGCGAGCTTCATGCCAGTCTCTTCATGCCGCGCCATTCGTGTCTTCAGCGTGCGCAAACCGCGCAGGGCGAGATAGGCGTCGTCGGCGGAAACGTTTGAGCCGAGCTGCAGGAGCGTCTGAAACACGGCGCGCGCAGACGCCTCATCCGCGCTCGTCATCGTGCCGATGAGGAGATCGGCGTGGCCGGCGAGGTATTTGGTGCCGGCCTGGACGCTGACATCGGC
This sequence comes from Parvularculaceae bacterium, assembly GCA_040081755.1. GTDB lineage: Bacteria > Pseudomonadota > Alphaproteobacteria > Caulobacterales > Parvularculaceae > Amphiplicatus. The sequence continues at coordinate 33,625 of JBEBFW010000001.1, read as the reverse complement.
GCCGTGTTTGATCGGCTTGAAGACGCACCCGGCCGCCCAGGTGTTATCGACGATGACCCTCGCGCCGACCTTGTGCGCCGCCGCCGAGATGGCGCCGAGATCTTGCACTTCGAAGGTGAGGGAGCCGGGCGTCTCCACCAGCACGGCCTTGGTGCGGGAGGAGAGCAGCGCGGAAATGTCTTCACCGATCAGCGGGTCGTAGTAGACGGTCTCAACCCCGAAGCGAGCCAGAAAATTGTCGCAAAACTTGCGCACCGGATCGTAGACGCTGTCGGTCACGAGAACCTGATCGCCGGCGCGGCAAAAGGCGAGCAGCGCGTAATTGACGGCGGCGAGACCGGACGGCGCAAGGCGCGTCTCATGGCCTGCCTCGAGGACGTTCACCGCTTCCTCGAGCGCGCGATGGGTCGATGTGCCAAGCCGTCCGTAGACGATGTTCTTGGCCCCATCGACGAAATCGTCATAGGTCGGAAACAGAAACGTCGAGGCGCGCTCGACCGGCTGGTTCACGGCGTGATGCGGCCGCCGGTGCGGGCGGCCTGCGGAAATGAGTTTGGTGTCTTCTTTCATGGACCCTGTCAGTCGTCGAGGAGTTCGACCTGGCCGATCTGCTGGTCGAACACGGAGAAGCCGAGCTTTTGGTAGAGCGGCAAGGCTGCGGGGTGGTCGAGCGTGCAGGTTTCCAGCCGCAATTTGGTGACGCCAAGGGCCCAGGCGAGATCGATGACATGCGTCAGGAAGAAACGCCCGAGGCCCTTGGTCTGGTAAGAGGGCGCAACGCCGAAGAACTTCAATTCCGCCGCGGCCGCATTGCGCGCATCGACCTCTCCCATGCCGGCCGGCACGCCGCCGACATAGAGCACGTAGATGAAGACTTTCGGGTCGCAGATGATCCGGGAGAGTTCGCCATCCGAGAGCTTGCGCCGGCTCATCCAGTAATGGGGGTCGCCGACCAGCCGGTAGAGGTAGCGGTAGAACGAATTCGGCGGGTTCTCGGCGCGCATGATCGCGGTCTTGCCGGACGGCCGCACCGGAGTCGGCAGGATCGGTCGCGACGCCTGCTCGAGATAGGTGATGGTGACGTCTACCTTGCGACCCAATCGGCTAAGCTCCCGGAACGACGGGAAAGAGGGCGCGGTCGTTGTCGAGCCGGCCCCATTCCGCCCAGGAGCCGTCATAAAGACGGGCGGGCGGACGGCCAAGGGCCTCGAGCGCCAGCGACAGGATGGCCGCGGTGACGCCCGATCCGCAGGTGGTGATGACGGGCGTCGCGGGGTCCGACCCGGCGGCGGCGAAGATCGCCGCAAGGTCGCGCCGCGGCTTCAACCGGCCATTGGCGATCAGGGCTGCCGAAGGAATGTTTCGCGCGCCCGGCATGGCGCCTTGAAGGAGACCGGGTCTTGGCTCCGGGTCGCGTCCCTCGAAACGTCCGGCGGGACGCGCGTCGAGGACCAGCGCCCGTCCATCTGCAAGAGACCGGCGCACGGCCTCGTGGTCGGCGCGCAAGTTCGCATCTGAACGGGCGCGATAGATCGCGGGCGTGGGCTGCCTCGCCCTGTCAGTCGTCGCCCCGCCCGCCGCGATCCAGCCGGGAAGGCCCCCGTCGAGAACGGCGATCTCGCGGTGTCCCATGGCCCGGAACGTCCACCACACGCGGGCCGCGGAGAATAATCCCTGGTCGTCGTAAACGACGATGCGGTCGTTTTCGGATAGCCCGAGCGCGCCGACCTGCGCCTCGAACTGGCGCTGCTCGGGCAGCATGTGCGGCAGACCGCTCGTCCGGTCGGCGATCTCATCGATCGGGAAAAATACCGCATTCGGAATATGTTTCGCGTCATGGGCGGCGCGCGCGTCGCCTTGTCCAGGCAGGCGCCAGGAACCATCGACGATCCTGATATCCCCGTCTCCTGCATGCGCGAGGAGCCATTCCGGCGATGCGAGCGGCTTCGGGAGCGCGCTCACGACATCCACGCCGGCGTCGGTAAATTCTTCTTACGGAGGAAATCCGGATTGTAGAGCCTGGAGGCGTAACGCATGCCGTAATCGCAGAGGACGGTGACGATCACCCGGCCGGGGCCGAGGTCCCGCGCCAGCTTGATTGCGCCGCAAAGATTGATGCCCGACGAGCCGCCGAGGCAGAGGCCTTCTTCCTCGACCAGACGGAACAACAGCGGCAGCGCTTCGGCGTCGGTCACACGATAGGCGTCGTCGAAGGCCATGCCTTCGAGGTTGCCAGTGATGCGCGCCTGACCGATCCCTTCGGTGATCGACTCGCCCTCGCTTTCGAGAACGCCGCGCTTGATCCATGAATAGAGCTTGGCGCCCATCGGGTCGGTGAGCGCGCAGCGGATGCTCCTGTCGCGCTCCTTCAAAAACGCGGTGACGCCGGAGAGCGTGCCGCCGGTGCCCACGGCGCAGGTGAAGCCGTCGATGCGGCCCCCCGTCGCTTCCCAAATTTCGGGCCCCGTCGTCCGCCGGTGCGTCTCGCGGTTGGCGACGTTGTCGAACTGGTTGGCCCAGATCGCGCCTTTGGGTTCGCTTTTCGCCAGCGCCTCGGCCAGACGCCCCGCCTGACGGATGTAATTGTTCGGATCCGTGTAAGGGACGGCATCGACTTCAATGAGCTCGGCCCCGAGCAGTCGTATCGCGTCTTTCTTTTCCTGGCTTTGCGTCCGCGGCATCACGATTTTCGCGCGATAGCCGAGCGCCGCGGCGACCATCGCAAGGCCGATGCCAGTGTTTCCCGCAGTGCCCTCCACAATGACGCCGCCCGGACGAAGCGCGCCGCGCGCTTCGGCGTCGCGAATGATGCCGAGCGCCGCGCGGTCTTTGATCGACTGTCCGGGATTGAGGAATTCCGCCTTGCCGAGGATCGTGCAGCCAGTCTCCTCGGAGGCTCTTTTTAGCTTAATAAGCGGTGTGCCGCCGATCGCGTTAAGGGCGCTCTCATAATAACGCATGAAAATCTCCGGATGGGCGCGAGGACTTGGCCGCGCGGAAAGTAACCAAACGCGAGCGGCTCCGCTAATCCAAAACGCGGCCCTGAGCGTAGGCCTTGCATATGGTGCGCATCAGACTTCGACATTTGACTCTGGCGATGGTCGCCGCTGCTGCGGCGACGGCCGGACCGGCTGTCGGCGAGCCGCGCAATGCGGCTTTCGATATCTTGCGCAAGGGAGAACCCATCGGCAGCCATGTTGTGACTGTTGAGGACGCCGGCGAGCGGACTGTCGTCGACACCCGGATCGAGATGCGGGTGAAGTTCGGGCCGCTGCCCCTCTACCGCTACAATCACCGGGCCCGCGAGGTCTGGTTCGGCGGCGTGCTCGAGAGCATCGACAGCCGCACGAACGACAATGGCCGGAAATCCTCGCTCGCTGCGCGCCGCGACGGCGATCTGATCGAGATCGATGGAACGGCGTTCAGGGGCGCTGCGCCCCTGACTGTCGTCCCGTCGAGCTACTGGAACCGGGAGCTCCTCGGGGCGCCGGTTCTTCTCAACACGCAAAACGGCGAACTGATCGACGTCGAGACCATGTCGCTTGGCGTCACCAGAACGCCGGACGGTGCCGCCGCCGAGCAATTCCGCATCGTCGGCACGCTCGCTCTCGACCTCTGGTACGACGGCCCACTCTGGGTCGCATCGACCTTCACCATCGACGGCGAGGAGCTGACTTATAGACCTGCGACGCCCGGCGGATATGTCGAGGCGAGTCTCGACGATTGAGCTAGAATTTACCGGCGAACAGCAGCCGTCCGGGCCCGATGAGATCGAGCGCCTTGGCGAGGCCGGCCTGAGAGAGCGTAAAGCAGCCTTCGCTTCGGCCGAGCTTCCCGTGTTTTGCGAGCATGTCCTCGCCGACGTACCAGGCCGAATGAATGACGATCGCCCGCGGCTTCGCGTTGGCGTTCTCCTTGTCGAGCCCCACAAGCCGCATCGAGCGGCCGTATTTCCCGTAATAGATATCGCCAGTCAGATAGGCCCCGGCGGACGACGCATTCGAGCCCACCTCGTTGGAGAACGCCTGCAGCCACCCGGTGTGGCGCGGGTCAGAGCCGCGCCCATGCGCCACCAACAAAGAAACGACGCTCGACTTTGAGACATCGACGAGGTGAAACCGCGGCCGCCAGGAGGGCGCGCCATAGTCTGCGATCGCCGCCACATCCCGCTGCTCAATTCGCGCCGCATTCTGCTCGAGGAGACGGCGCGCCGTTTCGACCATCGAGGCGTTGGCCGCCAGCAGAGGCTTCGGCGCGACGGCGGCCAGCCCCGAAATCAGGAACGCACGACGGTCAAACGCCACGGAACATACCGACTTGAAACGCGGGTCGCACCCTAACGGCGGAATGCACTGCGTTCAATCGGCCTTAGCAAAACCCGGCGCGTTAACGATCAGTCCCGGTGCGCTGCGATCTGATAGACGTCGGTCGTGCCCGCGCGAAAGCCGGCCTCGCAATAGGCGAGGTAGAAACGCCAGAGCTTCTTGAATTCCTGATCGAACCCCATCGGCTCGATGCGGTCCCAGGCGGAGAGAAAACGCCGATGCCACTCGTTCAGCGTCGCCGCGTAATGGCGCCCATAGCTTCTCGCGTCGCGCCAGACCAGCCCCGCGCGCGCCACTTCTCCCTTGAGCGCGTCGAGGCTCGGCAGCATGCCGCCGGGAAAGACGTAACGCTGAATGAAGTCCGTTGAACGGCTATAGGGCCCGAAAAAGCGATCGGCGATGGTGATGATCTGCAGGGCGGCGACCCCGCCCGGCCGAAGGACATCGCGCACCTTGGTGAAATAGGCCGGCCAGTACTTCTTGCCGACGGCCTCGAACATCTCGATCGAGACGACCTTGTCAAATGATCCGTGCACGTCACGATAGTCCTGAAGGCGGAAGTCCACGCGGTCGGCGAGACCCTGCTCGAAGATGCGCTTTCTTGCATAATCGAGCTGCGCCGGCGAGATGGTGAGGCCGGTGACCTTCGCGCCATACTCCCGGGCGGCTATTTCAGCGAAGCCGCCCCAGCCGGCGCCGATCTCCAGCACCTGATCCTCGGGTTTCAGCTGCGCCGCCTCCGCGAGCCGCCGGTACTTGTTGATCTGCCCTGCCGAAAGCTCGGCGCTGTCCTCGGGATAGACGGCGGATGAATAGGTCATGGTCGGATCGAGCCACTGCTCGTAGAACCGGTTGCCGAGATCGTAGTGCGCCATGATGTTCCGGCGCGCGCCGGCCCTCGTGTTCCGGTTCAGCGCATGATGCAGGTTGTTGGTCCAGCGAACGATCGGCGACTTCGCGAACGCTTCCTCGACATGGTCGGCGTTGCGGGCGAAGACATAAAGCACGTCGGTAATGTCGGGCGAATCCCATTGTCCGTCTGCGTAGCTTTCAAAGAAGCCGATGTCGCCGCCGAGGACCGATCGTCTGGCGAAGCGGAAATCGCGGACCTCGATGAGGCCGTGCGCTTGCGTCTCCTGCTTGCCCTCGAACGTCAGTCTGCGCCCGTCCGGCAGGTCGAAGGAGAGCGAACCGTAGTGAATCCTGGAGGCGATCCCGCAGGCGAGGCGAAAGAACAGGGGAGTCCCATCGAGCCTTGCAGGCCCCGGCGGCGCGGGTCTCGCCGCGTCCATCCCGAATGGCCTGGCGGCAGTCATGTCACTGCACATGGGGACGAGTTCCTCTCGACGCAACCGGGGGGCCTATGCTCTCAAAAGCCGCAAGGGCGCGTCGCCGCGCTTCCGCGTGATCGACGACGGGCGCTGGATAATCGACGCCGATGCGCACCTTCGCCGCAGCGAGTGCGCCGGCCGGCGCGGCGTCGGGGCGATGGATATGCTCCGCAGGCAGATCGGCCAGCTCAGGGACGAAGCGGCGGACATAGTCGCCTTGGGGATCGAATTTCTCGCCCTGCGTCGTCGGGTTGAAGATGCGAAAAAACGGCGCCGCGTCCGCGCCGCAGCCCGCCACCCATTGCCAGTTCGCCGCGTTGCTCGCCGGATCGAAATCGACCAGCGTCTGCGCGAACCATTCCGCGCCCCGCCGCCAGTCGATGAGCAGATCCTTGGTCAGGAAACTCGCGACGATCATCCGCACACGGTTGTGCATCCAGCCGGTCCGCCAGAGCTGACGCATGCCGGCGTCGACAACGGGATAGCCGGTGAGCCCCCTGGTCCAATGGCGAAAGCCTTCCGCGTCATCGCGGTACGCAAAGCCCTCGAATTTCGGCTGGAGCGGGGTCGTCGCCATTTGCGGAAAAGCGTGCAGCAAATGGTGGGAGAACTCGCGCCAGGCGATCTCCGACAGGACCTTCTCGATATTGAGGCGTCTCGCGGCGCCGGCCGCCGAGATGAAATTCCAGAGCGCCGTCGGCGACGCCTCGCCGAATGCGAGGTGCGGGGAGAGGCGCGTCGTGCCGGCGATCGCAGGGATGTCCCGCTGCTCGGCATAGGATGCGATCGGCCCCTCGACGAAGGCGTCGGCAGCCGCCCATGCGCCTGCCTCGCCCGGGCGCCAGTGCTCGCTGAACTCCGCCGCCCAATCCGGGTTTTTCGGAAGAAGTCGCCAGTCGTCGAGGCTTTCGCTCGATGGCCGCGCGCTTGGCGTCATCAGGCGTTCGAATGCCGGCGCGCTGCATGCCGCTGGCCCGATCTCCGACAGCCGCCGGAAGAACGGCGTGAAGACGCGATAGGGTCCGCCCGCAGACGGCGACGCCATATCCTGCGGTTCACGGAGCAGTCCGCCCATAAACGATTTTGTCGTGACGCCGGCCGCCGCGAGATCTTGCGTCATGAGCTGGTCGGTCTCGATCTCGGCTCTTGTGTATCGGCGCGCCCAATGGACGAGGTCGGCGCCCGTCTCGCGCGCGAGGTCAGCGAGCGCGGCGCTTGTGTTGTTGCGGCGCAACACCAAAAAAGAGCCTCGTTCGACGAGCGCCGCCTGAAGCTTGAGGAGCGAGCGATGCAGCCACCACTTTTGCGCTCCCCGAATGGGGTGGGGCTCGGTGTCATCGAGGACATAAACCGCGATTACAGGCCGTCCGGAGGCTGCCGCGGCCGCGAGGGAGGGGTTGTCCGCAAGGCGCAGGTCCCGGCGGAAGAGCACGATGACGGGGGCAGCGGTCATGGGCGGGTTACGTTCAAAGGGCATGGACCGGATCGCCCGATGACGTTATTTTTTGCTCCGGTAGGTGAGGGGTTATAACAAGATGCCGCTTGAGGGGTTGGTTTCATCTTTGGGGCTCGGTGAGTTGCTGACGGGCGATTTGTTTTTGACGCAGGTCGGCGTTTTGACGGCGACCGCCTTTCTATTCCTGAGTTCTCTTGTTCTGTCGGTGATGTCGTTCCGCTCGGCCGCGTCCTCGCACAAGGCGCTGCGAGCGGCGCAAGATCTCACCGCTGAAATGCGGCATCTGACTGCGCAAGTAGAGTCATCGGCGCGTCGTCCTTCGACCGCGCCGGAGCATGGCGATGATAGCGCGCACGATTATGCAGCGGAGAATCATGACCGTCGCTCGATCGACCTGACCGAAGACGATCGCGCAGAATACGCGGCGGCAGACCTCGAGGCTGCGAAGAAGGCGGCGATCGAACCTTCGGCCTTGCTGCGCGGGCGCTTGCGCCGGCGATAATCGACAGGGTTGGTTAAGGCCGGCATTTCTTCGCGAGGAACCAGAGGAGATGGCGCCATGCGCGCAGTCAGTAGTTTTTTCTCATTGCTGCTTTTGATCGTCGTCGGCGCCGTCGGCATGTATGTGCTGCCGCAATGGAACGTCTGGCGCGCCGAACTGGCCGGACGCGCGGCGCTCGCCGAAGCCGAAAACGCGCGAAAGGTTCAGATCGAGGAGGCCAAGGCGCGCCTCGAGTCGTCGAGATATTACGCCGAGGCCGAGGTCGAGCGGGCCAAGGGCGTCGCCAAGGCGAATGAAATCGTTTCGGCGGGGCTCGGCGGTCCGGAGGGCTATTTGCGCTACCTCTGGATCAACAAGCTCGGCGAAAACGGCCAGGACGTGATCTACATCCCAACCGAGGCCGGGATGCCGTTATTGGAAGCGGGCCGCGGATTGGGCAAGCAGCCGGGCGGAGAATAAGCCCTCGCCGCGCCGGATTGCTCGAGGACTCGGGAAAACGCGCTTTTGCGACTCAGGGGCCGAATCGATACCCCATGAGGCATGTCCCGATTCAGCCCCGAATTTCTTGACGAAATCAGGACCCGGTTGCGCCCCTCGGACGTGATCGGGCGCAAGGTCAAGCTCAAGAAGCGCGGCGACGCCTGGTGGGGACTTTCTCCGTTCAAGGAGGAAAAGACGCCGTCCTTCTCCGTCTCGGACCGGCGCGGGACCTATCACTGCTTCGCCACGCAAAAGCACGGCAACATCTTCGACTTCCTGATGGAGGTCGAGCGCTTGACCTTCCCCGAGGCCGTAGAGCGCCTCGCGAAGGAGGCGGGTGTCGAGCTTCCGCAGAACGATCCCGGCGAGAGGGAGCGTCAGGCGAGAAAGAGCGGCCTGGTCGAGGCCTGCGAGGCGGCGGCGAAATTCTACGAGGACATGCTGCGCCGCGCGCCGGGGCGGGCGGGCGCGGAGTATCTGAAGACCCGCGGCGTCACTGAGGAGCAGATCAAGGCGTTTCGTCTCGGTTACGCGCCGGACGCCGGACGCGCGCTGAAGGATCATCTCATCAATAAGGGGTTCACGGAGGATGTCCTCCTCGACGCGGGGCTGATCGCCAGACCCGAGGAGGGCGGGGGAGCCTATGATCGCTTCCGCCATCGCGTGATGTTCCCGATTCTCGGCGGCAGGGATGAGGTCATCGCCTTCGGCGGGCGAGCGCTCGATCCGGAGGCGCGGGCCAAATATCTGAACTCGCCGGAGACAGCGCTCTTTCACAAGAGCGACGTGCTCTACAATTACGGCACGGCGCGCGGCGCGGCGGCGGCGCTGAAAAAGCCGCTGATTGTTTGTGAAGGGTACATGGACGTGATCGCCTTGTGCGGCGCGGGATTTGAAAACGCCGTCGCGCCGCTTGGCACCGCGCTCACCGAACATCAGCTCGCGCTTCTGTGGCGCCAGAGCGATGAGCCGCTCCTGTGTTTTGACGGGGACAAGGCGGGGATCGGCGCGGCGCATCGCTCGCTCGAGCGCGCGCTTCCCATGCTGAAGCCCGGCAAGTCGCTGTCCTATGTATTTCTGCCGGATGGTCTGGACCCGGACGATGTCGTCCGGCGCGGCGGCGCCGCTGCATTCCAGAAGGCGCTCGACGCCGCCCTGCCGTTCGCCGAGGTGCTGTGGCGGCGCGAGATCGAGACGCGCCCTCTCGACACGCCCGAGCGCCGCGCGGCGCTGAAGTCGGGCCTGCGCGATCTCGTCCAGTCGATCGCCGACAAGGATGTGCGCCGGGCCTACGGCGAGGATGTCGCCCGCCGCCTCGACGAGGCCTTCGCCCCGCCAAGGCGCGACGAGGGAGCGCAGCGGCGGCCTCGAGCGGACGGGCGCCGGCCCGCCGGCAAGAAAGGGGCCTGGCAGGAGCCGCCGGCCCGGCTGAGCGCTCTCCTTAGGCAGCGGGGCGGACCGTCATCCTGGGGCCGGGAGGCGACCCTTGTTCTGGCCGCGCTCAACCACCCGGCCCTGATCGAGCGCCAGGAACAGGCGTTTTTGGACCTTTCCCTTGAGAACGACGACCTCGACGGCCTGCTCAAGGCCATCCTCTCCGCCATCCTCGCCGGCCCCGCCCTTGACAGGGAGGGGCTCAAAGGTCATCTCCAATCTTCCGGCGCCGCAAAGCCCCTGGAGCGCGTCCTTGGCGACGAAACGCTCAATAGACAGTCATTTTTGCGGCCGGAAGCTGAGTTGGACGAGGTTGAGAAGGGCTGGAGCGACGCCCTGAGGCATCACCTGATCGCCACGCAAGCGCGGCGGGCGATGTCGGAATCGGCTGCTCAGAGTTTCACGTCAGGCGAAGAGGTCTGGAAGGCGGCGGTCATCCACCGCGAGGAATTGATCAACGCGAATGCGGGTGAGGAAAAGCCTGCTGACGCCGATGTCACCTCGCGCGAGTTTGAGGACCGCCTCGAGAGAATGAGAACAAGCGTCGGGGCCAAGCGCAGGTCGCGATGAGCGAACAAGATTGGAAGCGCCGCGGCGGCGGCGCGATTTGAAAGCTTGAAGAGAATGACGAAGAAGACGGCGCAGGCGACGGCTGTGAAGGAACTGAAACCGGCGGCGGCCAAAGAGGCCAAGCCCGGCAAGGAAGGCAAGAACGCCAAGGAGTCGGCGACGCCTGAAAAGGAAGCGCCGGACGCGCCGGTCCTCGATCTGACCGACGCCGACGTCAAGAAGCTCCTCAAAAAGGCCAAGGATCGCGGCTACGTCACCTATGACGAGCTCAACGCAATTCTTCCGTCTGAAGAGTTTTCTTCCGAACAGATCGAGGACGTGATGGCCCAGCTCTCCGAGCTTGGCATCAACGTGGTCGAGCACGAAGAGGAAGAGGAAGAAGCCGAGGCCGCCGAAGTCGATGAAGGCGAGGAGGAGGCTCCGACCAAGGCTGTCGCCAAGCGGGAGGAGAAGGGCGTCGCGACGACGAGCAATGCGCCGGCCGGCGACCGCACTGACGACCCGGTCCGCATGTACCTGCGCGAGATGGGCGCGGTCGAGCTGCTGTCGCGCGAGGGCGAAATCGCCATCGCCAAGCGCATCGAGGCGGGCCGCGAGACGATGATCCGTGCGCTGTGCGAATCCTCGCTGACCTTCGAGGCGATCACGGTCTGGCGCGACGAGTTGAAAGAGGGTCGCGTGCTCTTGCGCGACATCATCGATCTCGACGCGACCTATGGCGGCGGCCCGGAAGCGCGGCCGGACATGACGCAGCCCGAAGTCGCCGAACGCGTCAATCGCGAAGAAGCCGAGAAGGCCGAAGTGCAGCAGGCGCAAATCGCCGAAGGGGCCGACGAGGACGAGGATTTCGACGACGAGGGCGCCGTGTCGCTCTCGGCGATGGAAGCGGAATTGCGCGACGGCGTCATGACGACGTTCGACGAGATTTCGGCAGACTACAAGAAGCTGCGCCGCTTGCAGGACATCATGATCGAGGAACAGCGCAAGGGCGCCGACCTCTCTTCAAGCCAGGGGCGGCGCCTCAAGAAACTGCAGAAGGAGATCGTCGAGCGCGTGCGCTCCGTGCGCCTCAACAACCAGCGCATCGAGGCGCTCGTCGAGCAGCTCTACGACATCAACCGTCGTTTGATGGCGCTCGAGGGCAAACTCGTGCGGCTCGCCGACCAGCACGGCGTCAATCGCGGCGAGTTCCTGAAAGAGTATCTCGGCTCGGAGCTCGACCCCGAATGGTTCGATCGCATCAAGGCGAAGACGACGAAGGGCTGGAAGAACTTCGTCAACAAGGCTCTTGGCCATATCTCCGCCATTCGCAGCGAAGTCGGAGAACTCTCGACCGAGACCGGCCTCACCATCCAGGATTTCCGCCGCATCGTTCAGACGGTGCAGAAAGGCGAGCGCGAAGCGCGCATCGCCAAGAAGGAGATGGTCGAGGCGAACCTCCGCCTCGTCATCTCGATCGCCAAGAAGTACACGAACCGCGGCCTGCAGTTCCTCGACCTCATTCAGGAAGGCAATATCGGCCTGATGAAAGCGGTCGACAAATTCGAATATCGCCGCGGCTACAAATTCTCGACCTACGCCACCTGGTGGATCCGCCAGGCGATCACGCGCTCGATCGCCGATCAGGCGCGCACGATCCGCATCCCCGTGCACATGATCGAGACGATCAACAAGATCGTGCGCACGTCGCGCCAGATGCTCCACGAGATCGGCCGCGAGCCGACTCCGGAGGAACTCGCGGAAAAACTCTCGATGCCGCTCGAAAAAGTCCGCAAGGTGATGAAAATCGCCAAGGAGCCGATCTCTCTCGAAACGCCGATCGGCGACGAGGAGGATTCCCATCTCGGCGACTTTATCGAGGACAAGAACACGGTGTTGCCGATCGACGCGGCGATCCAGAGCAATCTGCGCGAGACGACGACGCGCGTGCTCGCCTCATTGACCCCGCGCGAGGAGCGCGTTTTGCGCATGCGCTTCGGCATCGGCATGAACACCGATCACACGCTCGAAGAAGTCGGCCAGCAGTTCTCGGTGACGCGCGAGCGCATCCGCCAGATCGAGGCGAAGGCCCTGCGCAAGCTCAAGCACCCCTCGCGGTCGCGAAAGCTGCGGAGCTTTCTGGATAACTAGCGGAATCTCGAGAGGGAGAACGAACATGACAGACGAGCAGGAAAAGCGCCGTCAGGTTCGCAACGACAAGAAGATCGACAGGATTGTGCGCTATGTCGAGCGAGAATTCGATCTGCCGAAAGGAAGTGTTCGGTTAGTCTATCCTTCCGGCCGAAAGGCGCGCGGCAGCTCCACCATCCGGGTGCTCTGGGAAAACTGGCAGGCATCATAAGTGCCGACGATCGCCTGGTTCTACGGCATCGCGATTCGGATGTACGTGAAGGATCATCCGCCGCCGCATTTTCATGCGATCTACGGTGAATTCGAAGCCAATGTCGCCATTGCCACCGGCGACGTCATCGAAGGCAGACTGCCGCGCTCAGCGGCCCGGATGGTTAAGGAGTGGGCCTTGCTGAATGGGCCCGCGCTGATGCACAATTGGGAGCGCGCCCGAAACGAACTTCAACCTGAACGGATCGTCGGACTGGATGCTGACTAAGATTACAAAAATTGACCGTCTCGGAGGCCATCGGTTGAAATTCTACTTTTCCGACGGCTCTCTCGGCGAGCATGATTTCGGAGAGAATATCGCGAAGGGCGGACTGATGTCCGAGCCGCTGCGCGATCCGCACTACTTCGCGCGCGTGTTCCTCGAATTTGGCGCCCCGACCTGGCCGAACGGTTACGACATGGCGCCCGAGTGGGTCCGTCGCGAGCTTGATGCGGCGGGCGAATTGAGGAAATCAGTCGCCGCGGAATGATGCGCATGCTGCTTCGGCATCGGCATGAACACCTACCACACGCTCGAAGAAGTCGGTCAGCAGTTCTCGGTGACGCGCGAGCGCATCCGCCAGATCGAGGCGAAGGCCCTGCGCAAGCTGAAACACCCGTCGCGGTCGCGAAAGCTGCGGAGCTTCCTCGATAATTGAGGCGTTCGGTCCGCGTTCGGATCGGTCGTTGTGGGCTGATCGCTCGTGCGAGCCGGGCGTTACATGACGAATTCCGCCTCGTTGTGCGATTTGAGGAACGTCACCATCTCGTCATAGGCGGTCTTTTCGAGTTCGCGCATGGCGTCGATCTTGTCTTCCGGCAGGCTGGCGGACCGGAAACGATTGTAAATGCGGCTGATCGCGTGCCGGTAATGGCGCATGCGGGCGGTTTCGCCTTCGACCTGAAAGCCCTCTTCAAGCGTGCGCACGGATAGCGCCAGAAAGGCGGCCCAGATGCCGGCCGTCTGGACCAGGGGCTGCTTGAACCACGCCATGTTCGCCAGCGCGCCGACAAAGATGAAAGCGTCGAGGAGGAGGATGAACATCACCAGCAGCATGGCGACGGTGGCGAAGAATTTTGCCTGGCGCGCCGGAGCGTTCTTGAAGATGCTGCGCTTTTCGCTGAGCAGAAGGTTGCAGTAGTCGATCTGCCGGCGGAACCGCAGCGTCTCATAGGCGCTGAAATACTCGTCGATCACGCCCGCATCTCCCGACGGCGCCCTCGGCCTCGCCGGGAAATAGACGCCGTCTCCGAAATCGTCCGACTCGATCAGCGCGTGAAACTCAGGCTCGAGGCGACTGAGGAAGTCCGCCTTCAGCTTTTCGAATTCGGTGTCGCGCTTTTTGAGATATTCGGCGGCCTTGGTCACGTCGGACCCGCCTTCCACGATATCGGCGGCGCGGGCGACATATTGCTGGAAATGAAACTGGCGCAGGCGCTCGGTCGCCAGGCGATCGGTCAGCCAGCGGATTTTCCGCTTGCGATACATGACGCCCATGACGGCGATCACGACCGATCCGATGCCGGCGGAGGCGCCGATAACGGCGATTGTCCGCACGACGACTTCGCCGCGATCTGCGTAAAGGCCGGAGCTGGGCGCCAGCAAAAGAGCGAGCGTCGCCAGGAAGACAGCGAACACCCCCCAGCTTCTGCTGCGGGTTTTGGAAACGTTGGCGCGCCTGTCGTGCCCTGAGAATTTTTCGCGAAGGGCCGGATTGTCCAGGGCGAAATAAACTCGCGGAAAGGCCTTGCGCGCGGTCTCGAGGTCCGCGTCGTCCGCGAGCAGGTCGCTGTTGAATTGCCCGTCCATGCGCCAGGTCTTCAAGGCCCCGATAGGCCGTATGCGCCGGTTATCGACCCGTGCGCTCTTGCCGCTTGGCCAGCTTACTACCAAAGCCCGCGCCGTTGCGGTAGTTATCCCGCCTTCGGGAGAGGCAAAATGCCGGACGTCTTCATTTCCTATAACCGGGAAGACCGGGATACCGCGCGCGAAGTCGCCACTGGGCTTGAGGCCGAGGGCTTTTCCGTCTGGTACGACGCCGCCTTGCGAGCTGGCGAGTACTATGAGGAAGTGACCGAGACCAATTTGCGGTCCGCGGGCGCGGTTGTCGTTCTGTGGTCGAAACGGTCAACGAGTTCAAAATGGGTGCGCGCCGAGGCGACGGTCGGGGAACGAAGCTCGATGCTCGTGCCGGCCCTCATCGAGGAATGCGACCGCCCGGTGCGTTTCGAGCTGCTGCAAACGGCGGACCTGACCCGCTGGCATGGCGACCGCAACGACGCCAACTGGCGCGATTTCGTCAACGACGTGCGCGCGGCGATCACCCGGCGCAATGGCGCGCCGGCCGCTGCTCAGACCGCGGCCCAGACCCAGGCGCCGGCCCCGTCGTCCACGAAGGCTTCGGACAATTCAGTCAATATCGAGACGACCTTCTGGAACTCGATCAAGGATGGGTCTGAGCGCGCCGATTTCGAAGCCTACATTGCGAGATATCCGAGAGGCCATTTCGCGGATCTCGCGCGCAACCGCATCGCCTCGATCGATCGCGTGTCGCGCGCGGCGACCGCGGCGAAGCCTCAGCCGCAACCAGCCGCCGCCGCTCGTCCCGCGCCGACGCAAGCAGCCGCGCAGCCCGCAGCAAGAGCCGCGCCGAAACCGGCGCCAGCGCCAGCGGCGAAATCGAAAGGCGCCGGCGGCGCGATCATGATCGCGGGAGGCGTCGCGGCGCTCGCCGCAGCGGGCGTCGCCGGTTTCTTCCTGATGCGGAGTAATTCGGGCGCCGCCAGCGCCGTGAACGCCGAGCCTGCGGCGCAGGTCGCCGCAGCTGCGCCTGTCGATCCTGCAGCCGCGACAGCTTCCGGCGCGGCGACGACGGAGCCGCCGTCGGAGCCCGCGACGGATGCTCTGGCTGACGCCGCTGTCGCAATCGAGGACGAGACGGTTACGGCGCCCGCCGATGCAGCTGGAGCGGCGGCGCCGCCAGAGCCTCAGGCCTTGCCGGCGAAGCCCGCCTCGACGACAGCGCCCGCTACGGCAGGTTCCACCGCCCGCGACTGCGATTCCTGTCCGCTGATGGCGGCGCTCCCTGGCGGTGTTTATCAAATGGGCTCCCCCGAAGGAGAGTCCGGCCGCAATCCATATGAGGGTCCGCAGCACGAAGTGACCGTCAAGCCGTTCCGCATCGGCGTCTATGAAGTGACGGTCGGCGAGTGGGGCCAGTGTGTCGCCGACGGCGCCTGCCAGGCGAAACCGGCCTCGGATGCGAACCTGCCTGTCCTTCGCGTCTCATGGAATGAGGCGAAGGCGTATGCGCGCTGGCTCTCCGGGAAAGCGGGGAAAAAGTACCGCCTGCCGACGGAGTCCGAGTGGGAATACGCCGCGCGCGGCGGAACCGAGAGCCCCTGGCACTGGGGCGCAAGCTTCGATGCCGGCAAGGTGGCGCGCGGCGAGGCAAAGCCGGTCGGCTCCTTCGATCCAAACGCATTCGGCATTCACGACATGCTGAGCAACGCGCGCGAATGGGCGGAGGATTGTTACAACAACAACTTCACGCAGACGCCGCGCGACGGCTCGGCCGCGTCGAACGGCGATTGCTCCGTGCGCGTGGTGCGCGGCGGCGGGTTCGCAAGCGGGTCGGCGGACACGCGCGTCGCCAATCGCATTCGCAACAAGCCGGGCGATCAAATTCGCTATATGGGCTTCCGGGTCGCCGCCGACGCTCCGTAATTGCAAAGTGAAGCTTTTCGCCAATCCAGGCTGGGGCTCGGCTCTGATCGAGACGCAATTCGCCTGGTATGGGCTGGCGCATGAGATCGAGGATGTCGGCGACCTCTTTCAGTCGGCGGCAGCGCGCCAAAGCATGAAGCGCTACAACGCGATTCATCAGGTGCCGACGCTCATCCTCGACGACGGGTCCCTCATGACCGAGAGCGCCGCGATCACGCTCTATCTGGCGGACCTCACGAAGAGCGCGGAGCTTGAGCCGTCGGCCGCCGAACCGGAGCGCGCGCAATTCCTGCGCTGGCTCGTGTTTCTCGTCGCCAATGTCTATCCGACCTTCACCTATGCGGACGAACCCTCGCGCTTTGTCGAGGTCGAGGCGGCGCAAAAGCCGTTTCGCGACGCGGTCCGGGGCTATCGCAAGCGTTTGTGGTTGACGGTGGAGAACGAGGCCGGCGCGCCGTGGTTTCTCGGCGAGCGCTTCTCCGCGATCGACATCTATCTTGGCGTCATGACGCATTGGCGTCCGCGCCGCGCTTGGTTTGAGAAAGATGCGCCGAAGCTCGCCGCGATCGCGCGGCGCGCGGATGCGATGGACAAGCTCAAGCCGGTCTGGAGGCGAAATTTCCCGTAGGCGGACTTGTCCGCTTTTGCGTATCGGCGATTGCGGCGCCGTGCTAAATGATCGGCGGCAGGTGGGCATTCAAGGCATGGTTCGGAAAGCGGCATTCTTGTTTTCACTCCTGGCGATCGCGACGCCGGCGGCCGCGCGGGAGTTGACATACACCTATGACGTCTCGCCGGATGACGCCCTGTTTCGGGATCTCGCCGAAGCGACATTCGCGCGGTTCAAGCGTGAACCTGGCGTCATCAGCGCCGACTGCCGCATCATGCCCGCGAATTTCAACAAGAAGTCCGAAGGCAAGTTTCGCAAGCGCCATGGACTGCCGCCCGATACGACACTGTATGTCGCTGACTGCGAGGTTCAGACCGCCGAAATGTGCGAGCGCTCCGCGCTCAAGGGAACGATGAAGTGTTACGAAGGCGACGCCGAGTTCTATGTGGAAAAGCTCGACGTGGCCGACTCCGGCGACAGGGCGACGGCGAAGACCATGCTGGCGTTTTCAGGACCGAAGGGTCGCCAGTCGAAACGCATCGTCAACATTTTCTATTACCATTTTCCGCTGACGAAATCCGCATCCGGCTGGGAAGCCGGCCCGCGAGAGTTCCGCATCATGGGGGATTTGTAGCGCGCGGCGGCATCGGGAGGAAGCCGCTCGTATTTCGTCTGTAGTCGGCGTATTCGGGATATTTTTTTTCCAGAGAGCGCTCCAGCAGCTTCTTGCCGGAGACGTTGTGGAGGAAGTGGATCATGACGATCGGGCTCAAAATCGTCGTCCATCCATAGGGCGCTTCGAGCGCGATCAGCGTGAGGCCGGTCCATACCGCGGCGTCGCCGAAATAGTTCGGGTGGCGCGTCAAGGACCAGAGGCCGCTGGTCATAAGCTTGCCCTTGTTGGCCGGATCCTTCTTGAACTCCGCCAGCTGATAATCTCCGAGCGCTTCGAAAAAGAGGCCGATGGCGAACACGCCGGCCCCAAGCCATGCGAGTTCGCGGAGGCCGCCGCCGCCGCCGATCTGGCCGATTTGAACGGGGAGCGAGACGAACCAGGCGATGACGCATTGAAGACCGAAGACGTAAACGAGGCTCCAGCGCGCGAACGCAGCGTCCGAAGGGTGTTTCCGTCGCATGGCTTGATAGCGATAGTCCTCGCCATGGCCAAGATTTCGGCGCGCCAGATGCAGACCGAGGCGGGCGGCCCAAAGCAACACGAGGAGGGTCAGCAGTCCCGAACGGGGGTCCGTGGTCTCGGTGCGGAGGTATGTGAGCGCCGCTGGAAGCGCGCAGGCGGGCCCCCAGGCGATATCGACAACGCTCGCATCCTTGAGCTTTACGCTCAAAGCCCACAGCACGATGAAGCAGCAAAGAAGGATGCCGAGATTGGTGACAACCAGAGCGGCAAGATCGATGGCCATGGAGCGTTGTCGGGCAAGGCGCGCGCCTCCTGCAAGCCCCGCTTGCACACAAAGCGCCTTCGGCTAAGGTCGCGCCCCGACAGGAGCCGCGGCGTTTTCCGCCGCCCGACAAGGAGAAGACAGATGGCCGTGAACGGCAAGTGGAATGTGACGATCAAGACGCCGATGGGCGACCAGAAGGCGGTTGTGGAGCTGACGCAAGACGGCGCGGCGCTCAACGGCAAGATGTCGGGCGCCATGGGCTCGATCAACATCGAAGGCGGCTCGGTCGAAGGCGAGGCATTGAAGTGGAACGCCAAGGTGACTTCGCCCATGCCCTTGACGCTCGAATTCAGCGGCAAGCAGGAAGGCGAAAATCTCAACGGCACCGTGAAATTCGGCGCCTTCGGTTCGGGCCCATTCTCTGGAACGCCCGCCTGAGCGATCCCTCGCGTCCTGAAATCGGCATCGCCGCCGGCGCGGCCTCAGCGCCCGGCGGCGATGTTGCATCTGGCCGGCGGTCAGCGCCGATGTTGACGCGGGTCCAGCGCGTCATGACGGTGACGCATAACTGGCTGGCGCTTGCGTTAGGGATTCAGGTTTTTCTCTGGATGCTGTCCGGCGCAGTAATGAGCCTTTACGAT
Source organism: Parvularculaceae bacterium (assembly GCA_040081755.1). GTDB lineage: Bacteria > Pseudomonadota > Alphaproteobacteria > Caulobacterales > Parvularculaceae > Amphiplicatus. The sequence continues at coordinate 14,767 of JBEBFW010000001.1, read as the reverse complement.
ATCGAACTCGTCCGTGGCCGGACGAATGCCTTGCAGACCTATCCTGTCGAACTTGGCGCCTTCGGTTACGCCAGCATCGGCGGCGTCATCGCGCAATCGCCCGGCGCGACCGAGGTGAAGCTCACCAGTTTCATGAACCGGCAGGTCTATCTGGTGACAGGGATCGCCGGCGCGGCTCTCTTTGACGCACAGACGGCGCAGAGGCTGTCGCCACTCAAGGAAGATGCGGCGCGCGCCGTCGCCAAGCAGGACTTCGTGGGCGCGGGTGAAATCATCGCCGCGCGACTCTTGCGCGAAGCGCCGCACGAGTGCGGCTGCGAGCCGCCGGTCTGGCGCATCGAGTTTTCAGACGCTCTCGATACGCGCATTTACGTCTCGGCTGAAACAGGGGCGATCGAAGCGCGCCGCAACAAGGTCTGGCGTCTCTATGATTTCTTCTGGATGCTCCACATCATGGATTACAAGGAGCGGGAGGATTTCAACAATTTGCCGCTCAAGATCTTCGCCGTGACCGGGACGCTGTTCGCGCTCACCGGGATTTATCTCGTCGCGATGCGACTGGTGCGTGGACAGTACGGAAGAAGAAGGCGAGTAGCGAGTAGCGAGTAGCGAGAGTCCGGCTCTATTCGCTATGCCCTATTCGCTCCTAACCCCGCACCAGCCGGAAAAATCTTGCTTCCATCTCGGGTTCCCTGAACGCGCCGAGCAATGCCTGCGTCACGCAGGAGACCTCTGTCTTGTGGACGCCGCGCGTCGACATGCACTGATGTTCGGCGTCGATGAGCACGGCGACGCCGCGCGGGCGCAGCGCGGTCTCGATCGCCTGGGCGATCTGGTTGGTGAGCGTCTCCTGGCTCACGAGCCGCTTCGACAGCGCATCGACGACCCGCGCGAGCTTCGAAATGCCGACGACTTTCTTCGACGGCAGATAGGCGACATGCGCCATGCCGATGATCGGCTGGATGTGGTGCTCGCAGTGCGACTCGAAGCGGACGTTCTTGAGAAGCACGATCTCGTCATATCCCTCAACCTCCTCGAAGGTGCGGGAGAGAAGATCGACCGGATCCTCGGCGTAGCCGGCGAGAAATTCTTCATACGCGTCAACGAAGCGGCGCGGCGTATCGACAAGACCCTCGCGCGCGGGGTCCTCGCCGAAATAGGAGAGCAAAATTGTAACTGCGTCCTCGGCTTCGCGCCGGCTCGGACGCTGCTCGACGGCTTTCAACGCAACGGTTTCGGCAGTCATGATTTGCGCTCCTCTATGGCGCGGGTGAGATTGGCGGTCTCAATGGCTGCAAGCATGGCCTCGGCGCCCTTGTTGCCGGCTTTGGTTCCGGCGCGTTCGATCGCCTGTTCAATGGTATCGACGGTCAGAACGCCAAACGAGATCGGCACGCCGGTCTCGCGCGCGACGGCGCCGATTCCGCGAGCGGCTTCCCCGGCGACGTAGTCGAAGTGCGGCGTCGCGCCCCTGATGACGCAGCCGAGCGCGACGATAGCGTCGTAGCGTCCCGTCTCGGCCATTTTCTTGGCGGCGAAGGGGATTTCGAATGCACCGGGCGCCAATGCGAGATCGATGCGCGCCTCAGCGACGCCGTGGCGGATGGCGGCGTCCCTGGCGCCCGCGATTAAACGCTCGACGATAAAGTCGTTCCAGCGCGTCGCGACGATGCCGATCCTGAGCCCGGCGCCTGACATCTGTCCCTCGAAAGTTCTTCCCATGAATAGCTCCTAACTTGCCGCGCGGAGTTGTTGAGGCTCGACAGCGCGGCGGTAGTCGGCGATCGCCTTCACCGTGACAATCTTGAGACCCCAGCGCGCTGCAAAGATCTGGAGATCGGGCAAGCGCGCCATGGATCCATCGTCATTCATCACCTCGCAGATCATCGCCGCAGGGGTGAGGCCCGCAATTACTGCAAGATCGACGCTCGCTTCGGTCTGGCCGCCGCGTTCCAGAACGCCGCCATCCCGGGCGCGCAACGGAAAGACATGCCCGGGCGTCACGATGTCGGTGCGTGCGGCCTTGGGGTCGATCAGCGTCCGGATGGTGTGGGCGCGATCGAAGGCGGAAATGCCGGTGGTGACGCCCCTGGCCGCCTCGACCGAGACCGTGAATGCGGTGCCGAACCCTGAGCGGTTCGCCTCTTCGGGCACCATGAGCGGCAGGCCGAATCTATCGATAAGTTGTCCCGCCATGGCGCAGCAGACAAGCCCGCGACCTTCACGCGCGCAGAAATTGACGGCCGAGGGCGTGACGAAATCGGCGGCGATGACAAGGTCGCCCTCATTCTCCCGATCCTCGTCGTCCACCACAATGAGGAACTCGCCGGCCCGGAGGGAGGCGAGGGCGGCTGGGACGGACGCGAGTGTCATGAGGCGGCTCCTTGCCAGGCTTGGCGTACCGGCGCATCGAGAGCGCAAGCGTCCGGGCTCCGGCTCTGATTGTGGTGTTGCAAAAGGCGCTCGACATATTTGGCGAGGATATCGACTTCGAGATTGACCTTGTCGCCCGGTTTCTTCCGCGGAAGGACCAACTTCCCCTGACTGTAGGCGATGAGCGTCAGGTCGAACCAGTTGGGACCAGTGTTCACAATCGTCAACGAAGCGCCGTCGATGGCGATATACCCCTTGGGGACGATGTAGCGCATGAGGTCCGGCGGCGCCGCGATGGTCACCCAAAGCGCGTCGCTATCGGGGCGGAACGCCTTGATCGCGCCGGTCGCGTCGACATGGCCTTGCACATAGTGTCCGCCCAGCCGTGTCGCGGGGAGGGCCGCACGTTCAAGATTGACGAGAGAACCAGCGCGCATATCGCCAAGGTCGGTCTTTAAAAGCGTCTCGGGCGCGAGGCCGACCGAGAAAGTCTCTGCGTCGAAATTCGTCACGGTGAGGCAAACGCCGTTGACCGCGACGGAGTCCCCGACCTTGAGGCCTTCCAGCACGGTCCGCGCAACGACGCTCAGCCGATACCCATCGCCGACGTGGCCGGCCGCGCGCACAGTTCCAATCTCTTCAACAAGACCGGTGAACATCAGCCGCCTCCGCGCACGCGCTGTCCGCGCACAAAGAGATCGGGCCCGATCGTCTCGGGCGGTGCGAAGTCGAATCGGTGAATGTCCGACAGACGGTCGGCGCCGATCCCGGCGAACGCAGGCTGTCCGCCCCCGATGAGGATCGGGGCGATGAAGAGCCAGACTTCGTCAATAAGGTCCGCGTCGAGAAAGGCGCCAAGCACCTCCCCGCCGCCCTCGACCATGGCGGTGACGACGCCGCGCTTGTGGAGAATTTCCATGAGATCGTCGAGGCGTGGGCGCCCATGGTCGTCGGCCGCGCAGATGAGCGGCTCGACGCCGTGTTCGCGGTAGCGATCGAGGCGTTTCCCGGAAGCGGCGGACGTCGTAGCGAGCGCTGCGCCCTTGCCGATGCGATCGAAGGCCTTGGCGCCGGGCGAGGCGCGGCCCTTCGAATCGAGGACGATGCGCCAAGGGTAATGCTCCTCGCCGCCAAACTGGTCGCTGGAGGGGCGCGCGGTCAGCGAGGGATCATCTGCGATGATCGTGCCGGCGCCCGCGATAATGGCGTCGGCCATGCGCCTGATCTCGTGGCCCTTCTCGCGCGCCAATACGCCGGTGATCCATTTGCTGTGGCCGCCGCCAGTTGCGATGCGTCCGTCGAGGGACATGGCGGCCTTGGCGATGACGTAGGGGCGTTCGGCGATTAGCGTGTGGAACCAGGCGCGATTAAGCTCGCGCGCCTCGCTCTCCAGCACGCCCGCGCGCACGCGCATGCCGCCGCCCTGGAGGCGCGTCGCGCCGCCAGCCGCAAGCGCATGGGGGTCGGAGATCGCATAGACGACCTCGGCGATGCCCGCCTTGAGCAGAGCCTCCGTGCACGGAGGCGTGCGCCCCTGGTGGTTGCACGGCTCGAGAGTTACATAGGCGCGCGCTCCACGAGACCGTTCTCCTGCTTCCGCAAGCGCTTCGGGTTCGGCGTGAGGAAGGCCAGCGCCTTTGTGCCAGCCCTCGCCGACGATCTGGCCGTTCTTGACAATGACGCATCCGACCATCGGGTTTGGCGCGGTTCGCCCGAGGCCGAGACGCGCGAGTTCAAGCGCGCGCTGCATGAATCGCTCGTCGGCGCCGCGACCAGCGTCAACGGCGACTGAACGAATGACGCGTGCGCTTTCTTTGGCGTCCGCGCGCGCCGGCGTTCGATTGAACCAAATCCGCCCGGCGCCGACCTCGTCCGCGTTTCGAGCCATAAAAAGACCCCGTGCTCAAAGGAACGACGGGGCGTTTACGGCGCTCACGGGCGAGCGCAACCCGGCGAACAGCCGGTCACGCTTCGCTTGCAGCGAAGCCGTCGATCTTCTTCCATCCGGACTGTGACCGTCGGCCCTGGGTTCTCACCAGCTCGTGCTTCGCGATCGCTCGCTCGGCTCGCGGGCTTGTCGGCTTTCGCCGCATCACCGCCGGTGGGGACTTTCACCCCGCCCCGAAGATCCTCGTTTTGCGGTATATCCGCGCTCCCTATATAGCGGCTCGGCCACGCGGCTTCAACTATGTGCGGCAGTAAGAGAAGAGGCCTGGAACAGCACGATGACCACGATTTCTCCCCGCCGACAGGCCGCTGAGTGGACGCCCCATGGCCGGGTGTGGATCGGCTGGCCTAGCGCAGCTGACCTTTGGGAGACGGATCTGGCCCCGGCCCAGCGAGAGGTCGCGGCTTTCGTTCGGGCGATCCTCTTTCCCGACCCGGACGATCCGAAGGGTGAGCGCATGCACGGCGAGGCGGTTGCGCTTCTCGCGCGGGGCGAAGCGGCGCTCGAGTCGGCAGAGGCGATGCGCGAACGCCTGCCGCGTCCGGAACTGCTCCGCGTCCACGAAGCGCCGATCGGCGACATTTGGCTGCGCGATACGGGACCGATTTTTGTCAGCGATACGTCGGGCTCGCCCGTCGCCAGCGCGTTCACCTTCAATGGTTGGGGCGGCAAGTATGAGCTCCCCGAAGACGACCGCATCGCCGAGATTGTGGCCGCCAAGGCGGGCGTGCGGCTCCGGCGGTTTTCCGACTTCATCGGCGAGGGCGGCGCGATTGAAGCGGACGGCGAGGGGACGGTCATCACCACCCGCCAGTGCCTGCTCAACCGCAATCGCAATCCCGGGATGTCCGAGAAGGATGTCGAGGCCGTGCTGAAAGCCGCCGTTGGCGCGCTGAAGGTGATCTGGCTCGACGAAGGCCTCACGGGCGATCATACCGACGGCCATGTCGATAATCTCGCGCGCTTTGTTGCGCCGGGCAAAGTCGTCTGCATGCGTCCTTACGGCGATGACGATCCGAATGCGGCGGTGCTTGCGGCGATCCGCGCATCGCTCGCCCGCGTGAGCGATGCGTCCGGGCGCCGTCTTGAGGTCGTCGAGATTCCCTCGCCGGGGCTCGCCCTCCTCGATGACGAGCCGGTCCCGGCAAGCCACATGAATTTCTACATCGCCAATAATTCGATCGTCATGCCGACATATGCTGCGCTCACAGATGACGAACTCGCCGGCGAGGAGGCGCTGTCGATTCTTCAGTCGCTGGCCGTTCGCCCATTTGCGATTGGCCTGGAGTCCTCGCACTTGCTGACTGGCGGCGGCAGCTTCCACTGCATCAGTCAGCAGGAACCGGCTTAGTTGGCCTTGCGCACGTCCAGCGTCCGTCCCGGCGCGATCTCATTGGCTGACGTGCGCACATCGATGACCGCCGGTTTGCCGCTCTTTTTCGCGGCTTCATAGGCGGCGGGAAAATCCTCGTTGCGCGTCACGGTCGCGCCAAACGCGCCGAAGCTCCGCGCGAAGGCGGCGAAATCCGGATTGGTGAGGTCGGTGCCGGAGACGCGCGCCGGATATTCGCGCTCCTGATGCATGCGGATCGTTCCGTAGGTTCCGTTGTTCGAGATGATCGTGATCACGGGCAAATCATGATGCATGGCGGTCGCGAGTTCGTTCGCGGCCATCATGAAATCGCCGTCGCCAGCGACGCACACGACGTCTCGATGCGGAAAGACTGCCTTCGCGGCGAGCGCCGCCGGAAAGCCGTAACCCATGGCGCCAGAGGTCGGCGCAAGTTGTGTCTTGAAAGATTTGTGGCGATAGAACCGATGGAGCCACGCGGCGAAATTACCGGCGCCGTTGGTCACGATCGCATCCCTCGGCAGGGTGCGGTCAAGAAACGCCATCACCTCTGAGAGATTGACGCCTTCCTTGACGGCGACGGGTCTCGAAAACGCCTCGAACTCAGCATGGGCCTCACGGGCTTGGTGAAGCCAAGTCTCATCGACGGTCCAGGCTTCGGCGGCGAGGGTGCGCGCCATCGCCTCGGGCGAGGCCGCGATGGCGAGCATCGGCGTGTAGATGCGTCCAAGTTCCTCCGCGCCAGGATGAATATGAACGAGCGGCTGTCTCGCGAGCGGAGCTTCCAGAAGCGTGTAGCCGGACGTCGTCATCTCGCCGAGCCTCGGACCGAAGGCGATGACGAGATCGCTCGCCTTGATGCGTTCGGCGAGTTTCGGATTTGGCGCAATGCCGACATCGCCCGCGTACTGCGGATGCAGATTGTCAAACAGGTCCTTCGATCTAAACGATGCGCCGACGGGAACGCCTGTCGCCTCGACAAAGGTCTTCAGGTCGCGAACAGCATCGGCAGACCAGCCGCCGCCGCCGACCATCAGAAACGGGCGCTCCGCGCCGCCCAGCATCTCGCGAAATTGTTCGAGCGCTCGCTCGTCCGGCGCGCCGACGACGCGCGGCGCTGGCGGCAGGCTCGCGGCTTCGCATTCTTCCGTCAGCATATCTTCGGGCAGGGCGAGCACGACCGGACCGGGGCGTCCGTTCATAGCCGTCGAGAAGGCGCGATTCACATACTCGCCGGCGCGGCTGGCGACGTCGATTTGCCCCGCCCACTTCGCGATCGACGCGAACATCCGCCGGTAGTCGATTTCCTGAAACGCCTCGCGATCCATCATGTCGCGCGCAACCTGGCCGATGAACATGATCAGCGGCGTCGAGTCCTGAAACGCGGTGTGCACGCCGACTGAGCCTTGGGTTGCGCCTGGGCCCCTCGTCACCATGACAATCCCCGGCTTGCCGGTGAGCTTGCCATAAGCCTCGGCCATGTTGGCGGCCGAGGCCTCGTGCCGGCAGACGATCAGCTTGATCCGGTCACGGACGTCATAAAGCGCGTCCAGCACAGCGAGATAGCTCTCGCCCGGTACGCAGAAAACATGAGTGACGCCATTCATGACGAGGGCGTCGACGAGATGGCGCGCAGCGGTTTGTCTGGGCATGGGGCGCTTATGGCGCGCTCACGCCATCCCGGTCAACGAAAGGCTCACGCGCAACGGTCGAGCGCGCCGCCTGGCGCTGCGGCGTCGGGGATAGCCGCGGCGCGCGTGGCCTGGCTAAGCGCGAGGAACTCGAGTCTTGGCCATTCCTGAACGACCTCGCCTGTCGCCTCGTCGATGGCGCGGTAGAGGAAGACCGGCGCTTCCGGGGCGCGCATGATGGCGAGCCGTGTGTCGGCGCCGACGGCCCTGGCGACGACGTCTCGCAGCTCGGCAATCTGCTCGGCGCGGCGGGCGCCTGCGGCTTCGGCCGTTCGCTGGCCTTCTGCGGAGAGCTTCCTCCGGCTCTCGGCGAGGGCGGCCGCGCGCTCGGCCCCAAGGTCGGCCGATTGGCCGGTTTGGGCGACGGTCGATTCGCTGGTTCGATTAACGTCCATGGCGGCGCTCCCCGCCGCCAGCTGTCATCATCCTGAAAGCTGGCGGCGGATAGGCGTTTACGCGAACAATGCGAGGATCGAGTTCGGCGCGGCGTTGGCGATCGAGAGCGTCTGGATCGCCAGCTGCTGCTGCACCTGCAAGGCTTGCAGGCGCGAACTCTCGCGCGCGAGATCGGCATCGACAAGGTTGCCGATCGAAATCTCGATGGCGTCTGACACCCGGTTGAGGATGCGGTCCTGCAAGGTGAGCGCCTTGCCGCCGCCGCCGAGCGCGCCGAGCGCGCCCGACAGAGCGTCGATCGACGCGATGATGTTCGCAAGCTCGGTTTGTGCGCCGCCGGCTGTCGCAAGGGCCGATCCGTCGGCGGAGACGTTGACTACGCCGCCGCCGATCGAAAGGTCCTGAGCGGCGACGGTGATCGTCGAGGCGCCATCGTCGCTGGCGATCACAATGAGATCGGAGGCCCCGTTGGCGATCAGGTTCCGCCCGCCGATGTCGGCGGAGTCCACAAGGCGCGTGACCTGGTCCGCGAGTTCCACATAGCGGTCCTGCAGGAGTTGACGGTTCTGGGCGCTCAGTTGCGGGTCGGCGGCCTGCGAGGCGACCTGCCGCATTTCGATGAGCACATCGGCGATCGATTCGCCGGCGGCCAAAGCGACATCGACGGTCGAGACCCCGACGCGAAGGCCCTGCTGGACAGTCTCAAGTGACGCGAGCTGGGCGCGCTGCTGCTGGGCGAGCGCGTAGATGGCGGGATTGTCTTTGGCGGAGGAGACTTGGAGACCGGTCGAGACGCGGCGCTGGGTTTCGGCGAGGCTGTCGGAGACGCGGCTAAGCGTCTGGAGGGCGACGAGCGCGCCCGGATTCGTATTGATCGAGACCATGGGACCCCTTTCTGGGTTTTTCGTGCGATTTTTCGCAAGGCCGGCGAAGGGTCGCGGGCGAGCGATTTCTCGCAAGAAGCACGCCTGTTAATGGTCTGTTTACGGAGGTTTATGGAGGCGCCCCCGAGGCGCAGCGCGGAACGCTTTGTGAAGTAAGCTTGAGAATTCCTTGCAGGGTTGAACTCGTGTCGGCGGAAGGAATTGCCCGGCAGATATTGCCGGTCGGCGAAACCTGCCTCCTGGCTTCAGGCTCCTGTCGGGGCCGGCGACAGCCCGTTCATGATGATGCGGTTCACATCGACAAGAGGGTCGAGGCTCTCGCCCTTGCGCACAACGTCGCTCGAGTAATCCGAAACCCAGCGGGACAGCGCGATGATGCGCGCCCGCGTCTCGGTCGGGAGCGTGTTGGCGCCCTTGGCGCAGTCAGCGGCAAGGGTTCCCCACAGCGTGCGGTTGAGATGGATCGCCTCGATGAGCGCGCGCAGATCCTTGCGGCCCGTTTCACTGGCGGCGATCAGTCGGCGTGTCGCTTCGGAAAAGGCGCGATACTCGACGTCTCTTGGACCAGCGACGGCGGCGGACGTCTTGCGATAGGCCTCATGCGACATGGGCGAGCCGGACCCTCTCGAATTCCATCAGGCGCCTGCAGAGCGTCATGGCGAGATAGAACTCCTCATTCGCCACGGCGACGGCGAGACGCGCGCAAGTCTGGAGAACGCCTGGATCGGCGATCGCGTCGGTGAATTCGGCGAGGCGGGCCTGATAGTGCGGGAGAAACTCGCTCTTCTGGTCGGGATCGAGCGCCATCATCATGATTGGCAGATAAATGCGCTTGGCCGGAGAGTCGGCGGCGTTGGGGTGCAGGATATCTTTCTCACGCAGGATTCGCGCCTGATTTTCGACGGCGAACGTACTCCGGCGGTCGCCGTTCACGATCACCGCGCCGTTGATGGCCACCCGCTCGCCGGGCTTCAATGTGAGCTTCAAGGTCATGACACGCCTGCCGTTCATAAGAGGACAGGACAGTTAACGAAGCCTTGGGGCCCCGATGATCCCGCGACGATCTGACAAGGATGAACAGGGCGCGCGGATGTTCATGTAGAAGCGAGCAAAACGGGAGAGCGCCTATGAGACTGCGCACCATCGTCGCGGCCATTCAGGTGCATGACGACCTCGCCAAGGCCGTCTTGCTGGCCGCCAGAACGCTTGCGACATACGACGCCGCCATCCACGTCGTCAGCGCGTGGCCGGTCATTACGCCCGTCGCAGGCTTCGGCGCTGAAATTGGGGCGATGGCGGGCCAACTCACCCAGGAAACAATCTCCGCCCACCGCGAAGCGCGGGAGGCGGACGAACGGGCTCTGAGGTCCTTTGCCGCGAGCATAGTTCCGAACGCGGAGGTTCAAATGCTCGATGGCGAACCCGGCGCCGCCGTCTGCGATTTCGCCAGGAGGTCGAACGCTGACCTCATTGTCGCGGGCTCCCACCAGAAGGGGTTTTGGGGATCGCTGGTCGCAGGAGCGGCGTCGCGAGATTTGGTCCGCGACGCGCCTTGCGGCGTCTTTCTCGTAACCAAGCCCTTCGCCGAAAAGGTGTTGCTGGAGGCTCGCGCCTAGGAGGCGTGGCGGCTAGGAAAGACGGAAGAGAGCCTGCGCCGCCACCATGGCGAAGAGCATCGGCACGGACAGCACCGTATTCGTTCGTGAAAAGAGCATCGCCGTTCGCGCGTGCTTTGCTTTCGCGTCCTTGTCGAGGCTTGCGTGCTTGTCGGCGATGTTGAGCGCCTTCTGCTGGTTCGGCCAGATGACGAACCACACGTTGAACCACATGATGAGGCCGAGCCACATGCCGATGCCGATGCAGATCTGGCCCGGGGTCGCCGCCTGTGCGAGACCGAAGGTCAGCGCCGCGATGAGATAGCCGTTCAGCATGGCGAGAATGAGCCCTGCGACCATGGTGACCATGGCGCCCCAGCGGAACCAGAAGAGGGCCTGCGGCGCGATGAATTTGCCGATCGCCGGCTTCATCTCATCCGGAATTTTCGGCATGGTGGGCATCTGTGTGAAGTTGAAGTACCAAAGGTGGCCGATCCACATGATCCCGGCGATGACGTGGATCCAGCGCGTGATGAAGCGCCAGAAATTCATATCGAGCGTTCCGCCCCAGACGCTCGCATAGAGGACGATCAGCACAATCGCGAGGGCGAAGCCCGCGATGACTGCGTTGCGCAGATTGGTGAGGATGGCTGTCATTGAAGACGCTCCCGGTTCTGAGAATTGGTCACCGCCATAATGCGATTGGCGCGCCAATCCAAGCCATGGGGCGTCTTTTTGCAGTTGCAGCGATGCGGGTTGGCTCGATTGCGAATGAGGCCGACTTGGCTCATATTTGTCGCTTCGATCGCACTTGGACGAGCCGGATGTGCGTGTCTGCGGTTCCGGCAAAAATGGAGGGGACATGTTTAGAAGAATGCTGGCCGGCGGCCTTGCCGCCGCGCTTGTCTCGGCGGCGCCCGCAAGCGCGGCGCAGTACAATCTCGTCACCATGAACGAGCTCATTCAGATCCTGCAGAATGCGGGCCTCAGCGCCAGCGGAACATCGAATAGCGAGGTCCTGGCGGTCGGCCAATCCTTCATCTGGTTGACGGATTGTCGCCCGGACGGAAAATGCGCCGAAATCAACTTCTTCCGCAATTACGGCGACGTTCGGCCGACGCTTGCGGCGGTCAATGAATGGAATAACACGAAGAAGATCCCCGAAGCTTCGGTCAACACCGACGGCACGCTGCACATGGAAGTGTGGATCAGCGCCATCGGCTGCACGGACACCAACATCATCGACATGTTCGGCTGGTTCGAGCGCTATGTGGCGGACACTGACTTTTGGGGTCCGTATATCCGCCAGTCCTGAGCGGCGAGCGGGTATGCTACGCTGAAAGTTTCGCGTGCGCCATTTCTGCGAATTCGCAGAGGAGAGGGCGCGTGTCGCGTGGGTCGATGATATCCTCGATGAGGAATTGCTCCGCCGTCCGAAACGGCGAGCCGACAGCTCGCAGCCTGCTGCGGATTGACTCGATGGCGGCCTTCGGGTCGGCGGACTTTTCAATCTCGCCCTTGTAAGCGACTTCGACGCCGCCGGAGATCGGCAGCGACCCCCAGTCGCCCGACGGCCAGGCGAAGCGATACTGGAAGCGCGTGTGGTTCGACATGGCTGCGCCGGCAACGCCATAGGCCTTGCGAATGATGACGCTCGCCCAGGGGACGCGCGCCTTGTAGATGGCGTTCATCGCCTCGACGCCGCGCCTTATTGTTGCAGCCTTTTCCGCCTCAAGCCCGATCATGAAGCCGGGATTATCCACCAGGTGAACGACTGGCAGTCGAAAGAGATCGGCGAGGCGGACAAAGCGCTTCGCTTTTTCGGCCGTGTCCGCCGTCCATGAGCCGCCGAGAAAAGTCGGATCGCTGGCGAGCACCGCGACCGCGTGCCCGTCAAGACGCGCCAGCGCCGTGATCGCGGCTCGTCCCCAGCGCTTGCCGATTTCGAAGAGCGAGCCCTTGTCCGCAACGCTCTCAAGTATCTTCCGCATGCTGTAGGCTTGACGGTTGTCGTGCGGCACTGCCGAGAGCAGCGACTCCTCGCGCCGTTCCGACGGATCGCCTGATGTGACGCGCCGATGCACGCCGCCCGCTTGCGGCGGCAGGTAGGAAAGAAACTGCCGCGCGAGCGCAAACGCTTCATCTTCGCTCGCCGCCTCGTCGTCGATGACCCCATTGCGCGTGTGAATATCGGCGCCGCCAAGCGACTCGTTGTCGAGTTCGTCGCCAAAGACGGCGGCCACTTTCGGGCCGGCGGTGAAGACCTGCGCCAGGCCGCGCACCATAATCGAATAATGGCTCGCAACCATGCGCGCCGCGCCGAGGCCGGCGACGGGCCCAAGCGCCAGCGCAACGACCGGAACGCTCTCAAGGTTCTCGATCACGTGTTCCCAGCCGGGAATGTGCGGCACATAGGTGAAGCCCAACTGCTCTAGCGACTTCACCGAGCCGCCGCCGCCTGTGCCGTCAATCATGCGCACCAGCGGAATGCCAAGCTCGTGCGCCATCTGCTCGGCGGCGACGAATTTCCGGTGGATCGCTGCGTCGGCGGCGCCGCCGCGCACGGTGAAGTCATCGGCCGACGCAACAACGGGCCGGCTGTCGATTCTCCCGCGGCCAAAGATGGAATTGGAGGGCGTGAATTCCTCGAGCGCTCCGTCAGCGCCATAGCTCGCGCGTCCTGCGATCTTGCCGATCTCGCGGAACGAGCCGGGGTCCAGCAGTCGCGTCAGGCGTTCCCGAGCGTCAAGCTTGCCGCGCGCGTGCTGACGCGCGACCTTTTCCGCCCCGCCCATTTTTTCGGCGAGCGCATCGCGTCGCTTTTTCTCGGCGAGTTCTTTTTCCCAGGTCACTTGTGCGATCTGCGTTCTTGTCGCTTGCTTGACTATCAAGCCCCGGGATCGCGCAAAAGCCTTGCCAGCAGCAGTCTCAAAGCGCATTGCGTCCGACGATGCGCCTCGGTCTCATGGGCCTAATCGAAAATATGTCGCGGGTGCGCGCCTTGCGCGCCTGCCTCGGGGTTCCCTTTTTTTGGGGCAGCCGCTGGGTCTGGAGCCGGATACCGGCCCGGATGCATGCCTTTTCGCCGGTCCGCGCGTATGGCGGATTGCTGCACAAATTGGCGCGGCTGCGCCAGGAGCGGGTCCAGAGCAACTGGACTTGCTTCCTCAGGAACCGCGCTGAGATCGCCTACATCGCCGAACTCGGGCGTGCCGTTCGCGACGGCGGGCGCTTGTCGGTCGCAATTTTCGGCTGCAGCACCGGCGCTGAGGCTTTTTCGACGTCCTACGCCTTGCGCGATTCCTTCGGCCGGATTCAGATCGAAATACATGCTTCAGATGTTTCCGTGGAAAGCATCGAGACAGCCAGGATCGCGCGCTTCGATCCTGCTGGCCGGGAGACCGAAGGTCTTTCTACGGAAGAAATGGAGGCGCTGTTCGAGAAAGCGCCAGACGGCGCGCTCGTTGTGCGCACGCGCTGGCAGGCGCCGGTCGAATTCGCGGTCGTCGATGCGACGGCGCCCGGTCTCGCTGAACGCGCGGGCGTTCACGACCTCGTTCTCGCCAACAAGTTCCTCTGTCATATGCCGGCGGACCGGGCGCGCCAGTGCTTGAGAAATCTCGTTTCAACGCTGCGGCCCGGCGGGGTCCTCATTGCGTCCGGAGTCGAACTGGAAGTGAGGACCGCGGTTGCTCGGGAATTGGGCCTTCTGCCGGACACCGCCGCCATCGAGCCGCTGCATGAGGGCGACGTGACATTGAGGCGCGGTTGGCCGTTCGAGTACTGGGGCCTTGAGCCCCTCGATCGAGGCCGGCGCGATTACGCCCTGCGCTACGCAGCGGCGCTGATCAAGCCGGGCGCCAATCCATTCAGGCGGGCGGCTGCGACGACGGAAGCGACGCGCAAGCGAGCGTGACGCCTCACGCCTTGGTCTCACGGCGCACCCTGTCTCGCAGAAAATCGAGCGGCTTCAATCCGGTCCCGGATTCAAACTGCCAGTAGGTCCAGCCATTGCAGGCTTCGGCCTTCTGCACATGCGCGCCGATCTTGTGGATGGATCCCTGCACCTGAACGCCGTCGGCGTCGGTAACGGCGATCGAGCCGTCCGCCCTCACCCGCGCAGTATGCTTCTTCATTGGCGCGTAGAGGCGCGCGCCGGGCTTCAGGAGTCCGCGCTCCACGACGGCGCCGAAAGGAATGCGCGGCGCTGTGCGCTTCGAGGGAGTCGTTTGAAGGTCCTGCGCCGATGCGGGCTCTACTGCCGCAATGCGCTTGGCGGCGGCGGCGATGTAGTCGGCGTCGCGCTCGATGCCGATAAATCGGCGCCCGAGCAGCCTGGCGACAGCGCCCGTCGTTCCCGACCCGAAAAAGGGATCGAGCACAATGTCGCCGGGGTTGGTCGAGCCGATCAACACCCGGTGGAGAAGGCTTTCAGGTTTTTGGGTCGGATGAGCCTTGCCGCCGCCGGCCCCTTTGATGCGCTCATTGCCCGTGCAAATCGGCAATGACCAGTCCGAGCGCATCTGCAG
>JBEBFW010000255.1:0-4679 GCA_040081755.1 Parvularculaceae bacterium | reverse complement strand
CGGCGACACCGTGCGATCATCGTCGCCGGCGAAAATGACAGTCGGCGTTGCAATCCCGGCGTAACGCCGGCTTTGTTCGACGATCTGCGGCTTGAGGCGCCTGAGGTCTTCGGCGTTGGCCTTGAAGTCGCGCGCGCGAAACAGGAGCGGCAGTCCCGATTCCTCGTAATAGCGCTGCGGCGCCTCGTCAGGGCCGAAAGACCCTTCAACGCCCTTCTTCGCCGCAAGCGGCGCATAGAGCGGAATGATCAGGCGGCGAAAGAGAAATCCCGCGACCGGCCAGCCGGAGACCTTGTTGTACCAGGCGACGCCGCCCGGCCATTCGTGACTGACCGGCGCCAGCAGCACGAGCCCGGCCATATCGTCCTGATACTGAAGAGCGTAGCTGAGTGCGACTGCGCCGCCGAGGCTCTGCCCGACGATGACGGGATCGCGGACGCCGAGCGACGCGACGGCGTCGTGAATGAGGCGCGCCTGCGTCTCCAGCCGATAACCGTCCTTCGGCCTTGTCGAGTAGCCGCGCCCCGGACGATCGACGACGATGACGCGGCGCGATTTGGCGAGTTCATCGCCGAGCGCGAGCTTCATGTCGCGCAGATTGACGCTGGCGCCGTGGATGAGGACGATCGGCGCGCCCGTCCCGCCGCCGGCAGGCGCGAGATCGACGAGATGGATTCGCTCGCCGCCAGTCTCGATGAATGCGCCGATGGGCGGCGAGTTTTTCTCGGCGCGCACCGCCGCGCACCCTGAAAGCGCAGCAAGGAGAACCAGAACGCCAATGAGGATCGCCGCACTCATGCGCATGACAGTCTACCTCATGCCGCGCAAACGATGGCGAAGAAATCATCCGCATTGAGACTGGCTCCGCCGACCAGCGCGCCGTCCACATCGGGCAGAGCGAGAATTTCTTTCGCATTCGTCGGCTTCACCGAACCGCCATAAAGAATGCGCACGTTGGCGCCTGCCTGACGGCGGATGAAGGCGTGCATCGCTGCGATGTCCGACGCCGTCGGCGTCCGACCCGTGCCGATAGCCCAGACCGGTTCGTAGGCGATCGCCATCGCCTTGCCGCCTGCGGGCAGCGATCCTTCGATCTGGCGCGCGACGACATCGTTTGCTTTTCCGGCGCGCCGCTCGTCCTGCGTCTCGCCGACGCAAATAATCGGCGTCAACCCGGCCCGATGCGCAGCCGCCGCTTTCGCCCGCACCACTTCATTCGTTTCCACATGATCTTGTCGGCGTTCCGAGTGCCCGACGATGACAAAGCTGGCGCCTGCATCCTTCAGCATTTCGGCGCTGACATCGCCTGTATGCGCGCCGGACGCCGCGGCGTGGCAGTCCTGTCCGCCAACCGCTATTCCTGTTCCGGCCAACCTCCGGGAAACCTCGCCGATCAGCGTGAATGGCGGGCAGATCAGCACCTCGACCCTCGATTGGGCGGCCGCCAGGACCGCGAGCCGATCAGCCTCCGTGAGCGACCCGTTCATCTTCCAATTGCCGGCGATCAACGGCGTCATCTGCGACCTGCGCTGAATTGCGCCCGGCCTAGGCAATCGACGCACGCTTGTCCAGAAGGGGCGCTGCGATCAGGCGCCTTCTTGTTCTCCCGCGCGGCGGACACTAGGTTCCGCGCCGAAACGCCCATGATCGGGCGCCCTTGCGAGCGAAAGAACCAGTCCATGCTGAAGCAGGTCAGATCGGGGATGAAGAGCATTGTCGCCGGGTTCGGCGCCGTCCTTCTTGTCCTTTCCTTTGCGCTATGGGGCGTGCCCGGACTTTCGAATTTCGTCCAGCGACCGACGATGCGGGTCGGAAACGCGCCGCTCTCGCCCTCCATGATCCAGTCTGAATACAGTCGCGCCATACGGATGAAACGCGAGGAGAACGGCGGCAAATTCACGTCGGAAGACGCCCGCGCCCAGGGTCTCGGCGATCAGGTGGTTCGACAGATCACGACGAGATCGATCCTCGAACAGGAAGCCGGCAAGCTTGGCCTCGTCATGTCGAACGACATCGTCAAGAAGTACATTGAGACGAACGAGAGCTTTCAAAACCCGACGACTGGCAAGTTCGACGGACAGCGCCTCGCCGAGATCTTGCGCAGCAACGAGCTCTCAGAGGCCGGATTTGAAGACATCATTCGGAAGGAACTCCTGCGCGACCAGTTGGTTTCGAGCCTCATGGCCGGCCCGCCGGCGGCCGAGGCGTTCGCGAGGACCTTGATGCTGCGCGAGGGGGAAGCCCGCCGCGTCGGCTACCTGACGATCACCGCGGACATGTCAGGAGCAGCGAAAGAGCCGTCAGCGGACGATCTCAAGAAGTACTACACGGATCACGCGAAGGATTTTACGGCGCCGGAATACCGCACCTTCAACGCGATCCTACTGAAGCTGGAGGACTTCGCGAAAGGCGAGGAGCCGGCTGAGGAAGCATTGCGAAAATCCTACGACGCCAACAAGGCGCGCCTCTATGAAACGCCGGAGAAGCGCACGCTCTATCAAACGACATTCAAGGACGAAGGCGCGGCGACCGCGGCGGCGGCGGCCCTGAAGTCGGGCAAGCCCTTTGAGGCGGTCGCCGCCGATAACGGATCGACGCTCGCTGCGGCGACGCTGACCGAGATCACCAAAAAGGACCTGCTCGATCCTGCGGTCGGAGACGCTGCTTTCGCACAAGGACTGCAACAGGGCGCAATCGTCGGGCCTGTGAAGGGCATGTTCGGCCACTCAGTGCTGCAGGTCGCGGGCGTCATTGCGCCCTCAACAAAATCGTTCGAGGAGGCGAGACCCGAAATTCTCAAGCAGTTCACGGAGCAGGCGGCCAAGAAGAAATTGCGCGAGGCTGTCGAGGCGCTGCAGGAAGCGCGCGACACAGGCGCGGTGCTGACCGACGCCGCCAAAAAGATCGGCGCGGAGGCGCGAAAATTCGGCCCCGTCGATTCGTTCAGCTTCGCGCCGGGCGGGGCCATCGTCGCCGACATTCCCGGCGAGGCGCTCAAGGAAGCGTTTCAACTGGCGGAGGGCGATGAGTCCGAGCCCGAAACGCTGGAAGGCGGCGGCTATTTCCTCGTTCAGGTCGAAGAGGTGCGCCCGCCCGCCGTTCTTCCCTATGATCAGGTAGCGGATGAAGTCTCCCAGAAGTGGCGCGCGGAAGAGCGCAAATCCCGCGTCGCCGCGCTCGTGACGAAGATCGCCGCTGAGGCCGCGAACGGCAAGAAGCTCGCCGGCGCGGCGACGGCGCTGAACCGCGCTGTGCTGGAGAGCGTGCTCGTGCGCGGCAGACCCGATCCGGTCATTCCGGAGGACCTCGCTGAGAGAGCGTTTATGGCCGACCCCGGCGCCGTCATTGTCGGCGACGCCGCCGCGGGCGCGCAAACGCTCGTTGAAATTCGCGAGATTGTCTTCGGCAAGAATCCGCTCGGCGCCGGTCAGGAGGCCGGGTTCCGTCAGTATCTCGGCTATCAATTGAACCAGGAGCACCTCGAGGCTTATCTCAGCGGCCTGCGCGAGGACTATGACGTCAAGGTCGACAAGGATCGACTGGCGCAGATTTTCAACGAGCAGCCATAGACAGGCGCCATGTCGGCGAGGCTGCGCAAACTGATCGGCGTCGCTGTCCTCCTGCCGGCGCTCGGCGCCTATCTGTTCGGCGCCGGTCTCCTCGGCGCGCTCATCCCTCCGCGCTGGTACTTGCAGGCGCCTTTCTACGTCATCGCAGGCGTCCTTTGGGCGTTCCCGGCCATCGCATTCGTGCGCTGGATGGAGCGCGGGGCGCCCCGGAATGACACACAAGGCGAAACGAGGCGTTAAGCGACCATTGGTAAATTCCGTCGGCGCACCGACCGCTCGGCGCCGCTGGGAAGCTCATGTTCGAAAAGAACGCCACCGCCCGTCACAAGAACGAGCACAGGGTCATCGTCACCCTGACGGGGCAGGAACCGTTTGAAGCCTTCGTTTTTCTGAAGATCAACGAGCGTCTCATCGATCTTCTCAACGACCAGCGCATGTTCATTCCGATCAAGCGCGCTGACGGCGCCACCTTGATCGCCTCGAAACAGAATATCGTTTCGATCATTGAAAAGCCGGACGAAGAAGCGCCGCCCGCGTCGGAGCCGGCGATCGCGCAGCCCGAAGCGACGGCCGCGGCATCAGATGAACCAGCCGAGAACGCCGGACCGGCGCCAGATGATGACAAAGCGGGAGCGGCGAAGGAAGAGCCGAACCGCGAAGCGCCGAGCGCCGAAGAGTTCGCCCGGAGAATCAAGAAATCCCGGAGACAGTTCGATCCTTACGATATTCTGCGCGTGGCGAGGGACGCCGGTCCGGAGGAAATCCGCAAGGCCTACCATGCGCGGATGAAGCAGGTGCACCCCGACGCGATCGCCGCTCTTGATCTCGACGAGGACCTCGCGCGCGCGGCCAACATCTCGGCGCAGCGCGTCAATCGCGCCTATCGCGTGCTGATGCGCGGCAAGCAGGAAACGCCCAAGCCGGAAGAATCCGCCGCCTGACTCGCGGCGCTAATCCTTCAATTCGTCCATCAGCCTGCCGAGAGATTCCTCGATGCCGGCGAGGTCGGTGCGAAGGCCGTCTATGGCGCCTTGCGTTTCTTCCCGCTCTTCCGGGCTGACGTCGATGACGTCGAGATCGCGTTCCGCGTCGTCAATCTCGGCATAGGCC
>JBEBFW010000046.1:0-16859 GCA_040081755.1 Parvularculaceae bacterium | reverse complement strand
GCCATGCGTGGAACAAACTCCTCGCCGAGCCGTGGCGCATCATGTCCATCGGACTGCGCCAATGGGCTCATGAATGATCTTCAGCGAGGGTTGGTATTAGCCACAATGAAAACATCTACGGCCGCTTCGTCGAGTTTTCAGCCTAAATTAGCAAGCGAGCGGAATGCCCGCTCATGCCCCAACGCAGATGTTTGATCTTGCGCTCGCAACGTCGGAGATGGGGGATGAAGCTGACTTCATGCGGGTCGTCTGGTCGTCGTCATTGCTGGTCAATTGCCCGCCCCGTTGGTGCCTTTTTTTTCGTTCTCGCAGCCGCGTTTATGCACGCAGAGGCCAGGGCCCACCGCTGGTGATCCACCGACGTATCAGTATGGGAAGCGCCGCATCGACCATCGCGACGGGCTCACTGCCTGTGCGACCATCGCAGATCCAAATATTCGAATTTGGTGCGGGCGGCGGGACTCGAACCCGCACGGACTTTCGTCCGACAGATTTTCATACTCGCTACGACTTTCGCCGCCGACGCGGTGCGCGCCGTTTGGAGTCTGGACTATCCCTTCGCCCTGCCGTTTCCGGTTTAGGCGCCGCCCGTCTAGTCTCTACACCTTCCGGCGAAACTCGCCGGCTTGGCTCGGGATCGGCATACGTCCATTTCGGATTTCAGCTTTCCCCGAATTTGAGCGGTTCTGCATCCGGCGTTTCCGCCGGAGCACTCAATCGTTCAAGTCTGTTGTGTCTACCAGTTCCACCACGTCCGCATCTTGCTCGAAGCCGTCTAGCGAATCACGGCCGCTCTTGGGAGGCTTAAACGCTCTGCCTCCTATTTGCCTCCCAGCATCATTTTGACTGTTTCGAGCCGCTTTGCCAACGGCCCGATAATCCCTTGGAATAGCCGCCGATTTTGGCGTTTCAAGGATCGCTCGGATTTCCTCTTGCCGACGGATTTTAAGTCCGTTGCGTCTACCAGTTCCGCCACGTCCGCGTGCTGGCTCCAGATAAAGCAATTGTTCACCAAACTGAAAGGGCCCCCGGCGCAGGCTCCCGCCGGTGTCGCGGCACGTCTTGCATGGACAAGCGCACCCCACTAATCGGCGACCCTGTTCCAGAGTTTGCGTTCGATGTTCAGATCCGTCTCGGCCTTGGCCTCGCTCCTCCTCGCCGCGGCGATCCTTTACGCCGGCAACGGGCTGCAAGGGACGCTGCTCGCCGTGCGGGGAAATCTCGAGGGATTTCCGACGGCGCTCATCGGCGCGCTGATGTCGGCCTATTTCGCCGGCTTCATTCTTGGCTGCCGCATCAATCCGAAATTCATCAAGTCGGTCGGGCACATCCGCACGTTCATCGCGCTCGCCTCGGTCGCCTCGGCGGTGACGCTCGTTCACCCGCTTGTCGTTCATGTGGCGGCGTGGGCGGTTTTGCGAGCGGTGACCGGTTTTTGCTTCGCCGGCATGATCATGGTGATCGAAAGCTGGATCAACGAGCGCGCCGAGAACGCGCATCGCGGCCGGGTCCTCGCCGTCTACCGGATCATCGACATGGCCGCGACTGTCGGCGGCAACGCATTGCTGGCGGTCGCAAGCCCGATGGGTTTCGAGCTTTTCGCCATTGTGTCGATCCTCGTCTCGCTCGCCCTGGTGCCGGTGGCCCTGACAAGGAGCCCTGCGCCAAGGCCGGTCGAGACGGCGCGCCTCAACGTGCCGCGCCTGTTCAAAGTCTCGCCGCTCGCCGCCATCGGCGCGCCGATGATCGGGCTCGCCAACGCCTCCTTCTGGGCGGTCGGTCCGGTTTACGCGCAGGCGATGGGCTACGAGAAAGATGTCGTCGCCTGGTTCATGAGCGCAGTCGTTCTGGGCGCCGGGATCATGATCTGGCCGCTCGGCGCACTTTCCGATCGCATCGACAGGCGCTTCGTCATGATCGGCTCGGCTATTGCAGGCGCGGCGGCTGCGCTTGCGCTTGCCGAATTCGGCGACAGGTCCGTTCCGACGCTTGTCATTCTGGCGGCGCTGTTCGGGGCCTTCGTTCTGCCCATGTTCGGTCTCGCGGCGGCGCACGCCAACGACCGCGCCGACCGTGCGCATGCTTTGGAGACGAATGGCGGCCTCCTGCTCCTGCACTCTTGCGGTTCGATCGTCGGCGCGACTCTCGGCGCGGCCGTGATGGACGGGTTCGGACCGCAGGCGCTCTTCACCTACATCGCGTTCGTCTACATCGCGCTTGCGGCGGTCTGCCTTTATCGCATCCAGCGCCGCCCGTCGCCGTCGGCCAGGCTCGATCCGCCGGGTCTTGCCCACCCGGCGCTGACGCCAGGCGCGCGCTGACGGTCGGCCGTCATGCGCCGTGAAAAAAGTCGTAGATGCGCTGTGCGAGCGCCTGCGAGACGCCATCGACAGCGATGAGGTCCTCGGGCTTGGCGCGCGAGATCGCCTTGGCCGAGCCAAAATGGTTGAGGAGCGCGCGCTTGCGCCCCGGTCCGACGCCCTCGATGTCATCGAGCGGATTGGCGCCGATGGCTTTTGAACGCTTGGCGCGGTGCGCGCCGATCGCGAACCGATGCGCCTCGTCGCGCAGGCGCTGGAGAAAGAATAGCGCCGGCTCGCGCGGGGGCAGCAGAAAGGCGGCGCGGCCGGGCATCACGATCTGATCGTCCGAAGCGCCCATCGTTCGGTCGATCCGCGTCGCGCCGGATTCCGTCTCGGCCCGCGCCTTGGAGACGCCGATGACGGCGAGACCCTCCGCCTCAAGATCAAGGCCGAGATCGGCGAATACGGAAAGCGCGACCGATAGCTGGGCGGCGCCGCCGTCGATGACGACGAGATCGGGCCTCGCGGCGCCTTCCTCATCCTTGACCAACCGCAAAAAGCGCCGGGTCAGGACCTCGCGCATCATGGCGTAGTCGTCGCCCTTGTTCACATCTGGCGCGAGATCGGCGGATTTCATGTTGAACTTGCGGTACTGGTTCTTCTCGAAACCGTCCGGCCCCGCCACAATCATGGCGCCGACGGCGTTCGCGCCCTGGATGTGGCTGTTGTCGAACACTTCAACTCGGGTCGGCGTTGCGGCAAGACCCAGAACCTCGGCGAGCCGCTCCAGGTTTTTCCTTTGGCTGGCGCTCTCGGACATGCGCCGCATCAGCGCCTCGCGGGCGTTCATTCTGGCCTGATCGACGAGGCCTTTCTTCTCGCCGCGCTGGGGCGCCAGCATCTGAACCTTCACGCCCGCGCGCAGCGACAACGCCTCGGCGAGCAGCTCGCTCTGGTCGGGCGGCTCGCTGGCGAGAATGAGCCGCGGCGCTTCACGCGAATCGTAGAACTGCGCCATGAAGGCCGCGAGGATCGCCGCCGCGCTGTCATCGCGGTCGTGCTTGGGGAAGAAGGCGTAATTGCCCCAGTTTTGTCCCGCACGGAAGAAGAAGACCTGGACGCAGGATTGTCCGCCTTCGGCATGAATGGCGAAGACATCCGCTTCGGCGACGCCCTCGGCGTTGATGTCCTGTGCGCCTTGCACGTAGGTGAGCGCTCGGATGCGGTCGCGAAGCCGCGCGGCCCGCTCAAAATCAAGCGCCGCCGCCGCCGTCTCCATCTCCGCGGAAAGAGCGCGCTGAATATTCTGGCTGTCCCCATCGAGGAACTTCTTCGCCTCGCCGACCAGCGCGGCGTAGTCGCCCTCCGAGATGAGGCCGACGCAGGGCGCTGAGCAGCGCTTGATCTGATGGAGGAGACAGGGCCGCGTGCGGCTCTGGTAAACGCTGTCCGCGCATGAGCGCAGAAGAAACGCCTTCTGCAGCGTATTCAGCGTGCGGCCGACGGCGCCGGCGGAGGCGAACGGACCGTAATAGGCGCCCTTGCGCTTGCGCGCGCCGCGATGCTTGACGATCTGGGGCGCCGCATGGTCCTCGGCGATGAGGATCGAGGCGAAGGATTTGTCGTCCCGGAGGATGATATTGTAGCGCGGTTTCAGCTGCTTGATGAGGTTCGCCTCGAGGAGCAGCGCCTCGGTCTCGGTTTGCGTGACCACGAACTCCATGCTCGCCGTCTCGGCGATCATGCGCATGATGCGATTGGAGTGGCCTCCGGCCTTGGCGTAGGCCGATACCCGCGCCTTGAGGTTGCGGGCCTTGCCGACATAAAGAACCTCGGCCCCCGCATTCAGCATGCGGTAGACGCCGGGGCGCTGCGGCAGGCGTGCGACCTCTTGGGCGATCAGGGCCGACCCGCTCGCCGCGGCGCCCTCCTGACCATCTTCGGCCTCTGCCTCGGACATTATGACCCGCTTAACCGCGCTTTCATCATGCGCTGTTAACTCTATAGGGACTTGGCGCGGAAGGGCGAACTTTCCGGTCGCGCGGGAGGCCGCTGGAGAGGCGGACGGCGAGATGGCCGGCAACGATAAGACAACCTCGGAAGGCCTTGTCGCGCTGACGCTCTTCGTGGTCGTCGGCGCTCTCGGGCTGTCGATCGGCGGCGCGGCGGTCAAGGACTTCGCCCGCGCGCGCGACAGCAGATCCTGGCCCGCGATCGAGGGGGTCGTCCTCAGCAAGAACAGCACGGACAGCAACGATATCCGCTATGCCTATGTCGCGGGCGGCCATGGCCACGAGTCGCGGCGCGTTCGGTTTCTGACGGGGCTTCTCCGTGAGGCGCCGACAGACCACCTGCGCCCCGGCGAGAGCGTCACCGTCTATGTCGATCCGGGCGCGCCCGATGTAGCCGTTCTGAAGCAGGGCGGTTCGGGCGGCGTCTTCGGCGCCGCCGCCGCGCTCGCCGGCGCCCTTGTTTTTCTCGGGCTCGGCGGCGTGGTCCGCACGTTGATGAACATGACGCGGCGCCCGGTCGCCGTTCCCGCGCCGCTGCCGAGCAGCGCGGAGTAGGCGTCAGCTCTTGCGCCTTGAGATTTCCACCCCGGCCGCTTCCGCCTCCGGAATCGCCTTCGGCTTCTCGATGCGGACCGTCGCCGCCAGCACCATCGGATGCGCCATGGCGAGATCGGCGACGCGCTCCGCCAGCGTCTCGATGAGCTTGATGTGCCCCTCGGCGATGATCGCCTTGATGCCTTGCGTCAGCCGATTGTAGCAGACGACGTCTTCCAGGCGATCGCCGGCCGGGTCGGCCGGCTCGATCACCTCGATTTCGAGGTCGATGCGCAAAGGTTGGGGGCCCGCTTTCTCGTGCTCATAGGCGCCGATCCTTGCGTCCACCTTCAATCCGCGCACGAACACACGGCGTCGCGGCGCTGTCGCGGGCTTCGGCAGCGGGGTAGCTCCGAGCAGCGGGCGTTTGGGCATTGTCATTCTCCCGCAAGCACGTCGGGCGTTCGCCAGATCAGGTGCTGGCCGCCATCGACGGCGATCATCTGCCCCGTGACGGCCTTGGCGCCGATGAGATAGCGGAGCGCGCCGGCGATGTCCCCGGTCGAGGCGCCGCGCCCGAGCACCGTCGATTCCGTCTGGCGGCGGAAGTCGTCCTCGGACTGGCGCGCATTGCGGATGGTCGGCCCTGGACCGATGGCGTTCACGCGGACGCCTCGGGGCCCGAGCGCCTGGGCGAGCGTGTGCGTGAGGGCGAACAGCGCCGACTTCGAGACTGTGTACGAGAGAAACTGCGGCGTCAGCTTGAGAACGCGCTGATCGAGGATGTTGACGACAAGGGCGTCCGAATGCGGATCGGCGGCGCGTGCGAAATCCTGAATGAGCTTCAAGGGCGCGCGCAAGTTCGTTTCGATATGCCGGTCCCAGATCGCCCGGGTCATGGTGAAGAGGTCGTCGGCCTCGAAGGCGGAGGCGGAATTGACCAGAATCCTCAATGGCCCGACGCCCTTGACGGCCGCATCGATGACGCGCGCCGTTTCGTCCTCGCGAGCGAGGTTCGCGCGCACCAGCGCGCACCGGCGCCCGTGAGCGCGCACAGCGGCGGCCGCCGCCTCTGCTTCGTCCGCCGAGGAATGAAAATGGAGAGCGATGTCGTAGCCGTCTTCGGCGAGGGCGAGAGCGAGCGCCCGGCCGATCCGCTTTGCGGCGCCGGTGACGAGCGCGGCGCCTTTTGGCGATGCGCTCATGAGCCGCTCCCCGCAAAAAGGAGGAGCGCGAACATGAAGGCGAGATACGCGGCTGTCATCAAGAGCCCTGCGCCGCGGCCGATGTCGCGCCTGACCCATGCGAACAGAGCGACAAGAGCCGTCGCCGCCAGCATGACCGGAATCTCGAAGCGCAGCGACGGCTCGCTGAAGGCAAAGCCGCCGGCAAGGCCAGCCGCGCCGCCGACGGCCAGTATGTTGAAAATGCTCGACCCGATGGCGCCGCCCATGGCGACGTCCGATTTCTTGCGAAACGCGGCGGCAAGCACGGTTGCGAGCTCGGGGAGCGACGTGCCGAAGGCGACGATCCCGAGGCCGATTATTTCCTCGCGCACGCCGGCGATCCCCGCCAGCGTCGCCCCGTGGTCGGTCAGAAGTCCCGCGCCGATGGGCAGGCCGACGACGCCGCCGAGAATGTAGAGCAGCGTTGTCGCCGTGACCTTCTTTTCTTCCGCGTATTCCTCGACTTCATCGACGACGGGGTCGTCCCTGGCCCCTTGCGTCGCCCGGCGCCAGACATAGGCGATATAGACGATGACGCCCGCGAACAGCGCAGCGCCCGCGAGGGACCCGAGCGAGCGGAGCGAATAGGCGATCGCCGTGAACGCACCCGTCGCCATGAGGAGCGCGACCACGTGCTGGCGCAAGCCCGCTGTCTTTGCGGAAATCGGAAAGATCAGCGCCGGGAGCCCGAGCACCAGGAGCACGTTGGCGATGTTGGCGCCGACGATCGATCCTTCCGCGATTCCTGGATGTCCGTTCAGCACGGACTTGATCGCCACGAAGAATTCGGGAGCGGATGTTCCGAACGCGACGACGGTCAGGCTGACGACGAGCCTCGGGACGGCAAAAGCGGTCGCAAGGCACACCGCGCCGCGCACCAGGAGATCTCCCGAAATCAGGATCACGACGAGACCGAGAGAAATGAACGCGAGTTCGGCGGGCATGCTGCGTTCCAGGGTGCGGGCGCGGCCTTATAGAATGAAACGGCGGCGTCCGTCAGCAGGGATGGGCGGGCCGTCTGTCTCCACATCAATCCTGAGCAGGAACTCGACAATGCGCTGAAAATTGTCTGCAACTGCGAAACGGCGAAGTGACCGCGACGCTATAGGCTCCCCCGCATGCTGAACGAAATCACGGCCCTGTTTGGAGAGACGGTGGCGGCTGCTCCGCCCGCGGACCGGCGCGCCACGCGGCGTTTCGTCGATCTGTGGACGAATGCGGCGCGCGGGCGGTATCCGTCCTGGCGCGCCATGCGCGACCTCAACCTCGGGACGGATTGGGACTGGGCCTTTTGCGTCGACCTTGAGAAGAGCGCGGGCTTTCCATATTTCGTTTACCTCGGCGCACATCTCGCCAAACTCTCCGATGTCTATCTCTCCGGCGACACGGACTGGACCTTGTCGCTGCTCGACAAGGCGACCGGAGAAGTCGACGCCTGCGTCTCGCTTGAGGGACCGCATTTCCGCGAGGATGAGCTGCGGCTCTACAACGGCCGACGTGTTCTCTTCCGCTGCGTTACCGCCCCGCTTGCCGACAATGGCGAGAAAATCACCCACGTCGCCGGCGTCGTCAGCGGCGTGTTTGCGGATTAGCCAGACCTCTGAGCGCGCCGTCTAGGCGGCGCGGGGAGTGATCGATTTGAGATCGGCGCCGATCTGGCGGCGGCGCTGCATCAAATCGAAATCGGCCTGCAATCCCAGAAAGAACCCTTCCGAAACGCCGAAATAGCGGGCAAGCCGCAGATCGGTATCCGCCGTGACGGCGCGCTTTCCCAAAACGATTTCGTTGATGCGGCGCGCCGACACGCGCAGCGCGCGCGCGAGCGCGCTTTGGCTGAGGCCCAGGGGCTTCAGAAACTCCTCCATGAGGATGTCGCCAGGCGTCGGATTCGGCAGAAGCGCCGCTCTAGTCATGGTAATCGACGATTTCGACATCGGCTGGACCTCCTTCGCGCCAGACGAAACAAATTCGCCATTGATCGTTGATCCTAATCGAATGCTGGCCGCGGCGTTCGGCGCGCAACGCCTCCAGTCGATTTCCCGGCGGCGCGCGCAAATCCTGCAGTACGCGCGCTTGATTCAGCATACGAAGCTTTCGCAAGGCCGTCGGCTGGATATCCGCCGGCAGCTTTCGGCTCCGTCGCCCCGACCAGATCTTCTCCGTCTCAGGATCGGCAAACCCCTGAATCATGAGCGACTATACCGCATAACGTTATACATAGTCAACTCAATCCTGATGGGCTGTGGCGGTGGGCCGCGCAGCAACGAACGCCTTGTTCGTCGCGCGCCTCGCGCGTAGGGTCCGCCGCGATTTTTGCAAATTCGGCGAGGTTCCTCATGGCTTACGAGCTCGGTCATTTCATTTCGGGAAAGCGCGTTGCGGGCGGCTCGGGGCGTTCCGGCGACGTCTTCAATCCGACGACGGGCGATATTCAAGGCAAGGTCTCGTTCGCGACGAAGGCCGAAGTGACCAAGGCGATCGACGCCGCCGAGAAGGCGTTCCCGGCCTGGGCCGCGACCAACCCGCAGAGGCGGGCGCGTGTCATGTTCAAGTTCAAGGAGCTGGTCGAGAAGGACACGCCGAACCTCGCGCGCCTGCTCTCCTCCGAGCACGGAAAGATTCTCCCGGACGCGCGCGGCGACATCCAGCGCGGCCTTGAAGTGATCGAGTTCGCCTGCGGCATCCCGCATCTCCAGAAAGGCGAATACACGGAAGCTGCGGGCGCCGGCATCGACGTCTATTCGATGCGCCAGCCGCTTGGCGTCGTCGCGGGCATCACGCCGTTCAACTTCCCCGCCATGATTCCGATGTGGATGTTCGGCGTCGCCATCGCCTGCGGCAACACCTTCGTGAACAAGCCGTCGGAGAAGGATCCGTCGGTTCCGCTCCGCCTCGCCGAACTGATGATGGAAGCGGGCGCGCCGGAAGGCGTCCTCAATGTCGTCAACGGCGACAAGGAGGCGGTCGATGCGCTCATAGAAGACCCACGCGTCAAGGCGATCTCATTCGTCGGATCGTCCGACATCGCGAATTACATCTACGCCAACGGCTGTGCGCGCGGCAAACGCGTGCAGGCCTTCGGCGGCGCCAAGAACCACATGGTGATTTTGCCGGACGCGGACATGGACAATGTCGTCAATCAGCTCATCGGCTCGGCCTATGGCTCGGCCGGCGAGCGCTGCATGGCGACGCCGGTCGCCGTTGCCGTAGGCGAGGGAACGGCGAAGACGCTTGTCGATATGCTGCGGCCGCGCGTTGAGGGGCTGCGCATCGGCCCGTCGCTGTCGGAGGATTCGGACTTGGGTCCGCTCGTGACCGGCGCGCATCGCGCGCGCGTCAAGAAATACATCGATATGGCCGTCTCCGAGGGCCAAAAGCTCGTCGTGGACGGGCGCGATTTCCGCCTGCAAGGCTACGAGAACGGCTTCTTCCTCGGCGGCACCTTGCTCGACGGCGCGAAGGCCGGACATACATCGTATAATGACGAAATCTTCGGTCCTGTGCTGCAGATCGTCCACGCGAAAAATTTCGACGAGGCGGTGGCGCTCCCCTCGAACCATCAATACGGCAACGGCGTCGCCATCTTCACGCGCAACGGCGCGGCGGCGCGCGAATTCGCGCAGCGCGTGCAGGTCGGCATGGTCGGCGTCAACGTGCCGATCCCCGTGCCGGTCGCCTATCACACCTTCGGCGGCTGGAAGCGCTCCGGCTTCGGCGACACCAACCAGCACGGCCCCGAAGGCGTCAAGTTCTGGACCAAGGTTAAGACGGTGACGCAGCGCTGGCCGGAGGATGTTCAGGGATCTGAGTTCGTCATCCCGACGATGGGGTGAGATTGTACTGTCGGCCTATTGCGCAGGAACGCAACGATAACGTGCGCCGGAACGATTTGCGATCGTGCTTTCGCGAGCGAGAGCCGCCAGTTCCTGGCAGGCGGCAGGATTGTCAACATATCCGAAGACCAGAGTGACCTTCTCCCACTCGCCAAACAGGTTCTCGATTTCTAGCCACTGATGTCCATCGTTCGGCGCCTTTTCGTCTACGGCGGCAACAAGTTTCTTGGTGCGCGAGTCGTGGGTACCGTCGCAGGCTGCCAAGCCAAAAATGGTCAGAATGGCTAGGTGCAACTCGCGTAACATGGCAGCGTTTCTCCCTCACCCATCTTGGGGCTCAAGGGTTAACCGTCTACTTTCGAACGGGTTGCGCTGCGTTTCCAGCATGATAGGCTTGTTTGTGGAGCCGTCCAATGAACGCCGAGATTTTTCCGCGGATTACGATCGATCCCGCCGTGTGTTTCGGCAAGCCCACGATCAGGGGCATGCGGGTGCGCGTCACCGACGTTCTGGACATGCTCGCCGGCGGCGCGACGCGCGCCGAGATCCTCGCTGATTTTCCCTACCTTGAAGACGCCGACATCACCGCCGCGCTCAGTTATGCTGCGCGCGCCGCGGACAACAAGATCGCGTTCGCCGCGGAATAGCTCGTGCATTTCCTCGTTGACGCCCAGCTCCCGCTCCGTCTCGCTGACTGGGTTCGCTCGAAAGGCCATGGAGCGCAGCACGTCACGGAAGCGATGGGATTTCGAACGAGCGATCGCAGCATCGTCGATGCGGCGACTTCGGGCGGCGCCGTCATCGTAACGAAGGACTCGGATTTCATGGGACTGGTCGATCGTCCGCCGCCCCAAATCCTCTGGGTGCGGATCGGCAACGCGACGAATCGCGTCCTCATCCAGAGAATTGAAATGGAATGGGCGGATGTCGTTCGCAAGCTCGAAGCGAATGAAGCTGTCGTCGAACTTGGATGATGATCGCTGCCGAGAGGCGCGGCCGCGTCGCGGCGCCGGCCCACGCGGAGTTGGCACAAAACCATCCATCCATATGGTTTGCCATATGAAGACGACGCTCGACATCGACGACACGGTGATCCGCGAGCTGAAACGCGAGGCCGCGCGCCAAGACAAGACGATGTCCGAAATCGTAGAGACTGCACTGCTCCTGCTGCTCCAGCAAAAGACGCGAAACGATAGACTGCCGCGTCTGCCGACATTCGATGGGGGAGTGCCTCTTGTCGATATCGCCGACCGCGACGCGCTCTATGAAGCGATGGAGGGCCCGTTCCCCTTGGCTCTCTATCGTGGAAGTGATTGATCCCGCCAGCCTCTGACGGCATGGTCGCCCCATGCCCGAAATCCTCTTCTATCATCTCGAACGCGCCTCGCTGGAATCCGTGCTGCCCGGCCTTCTTGAGAAGACGCTGGAGCGCGGCTGGAAAGCGGCGGTGCGCGCCTCCTCGCGCGAGCGCGTCGAGGCGCTGGACGGCTTGCTCTGGACCTATCGCGACGATTCATTCCTGCCGCACGGCGCCGGCGGGGATGCGGCGCTGGCGTTGCGCCAGCCGATCTTTCTGACCGACGGAACGGACACGCCGAACGGCGCGGACGTGCTGTTTCTGGTCGATGGCGCCGCCGCAGAAATCGCCGAGATCGGCGAATTCGTGCGCGGCGGGACGATATTCGACGGCGGCGACGAGGCAGCCGTCGCGGGGGCCCGGGCCTTCTGGAAAAGCGCGAGGGACGCAGGCCTCGACGCGACCTACTGGAAACAGGCGGACAGCGGGCGCTGGGAGAAGCAGGCCTGACGCGTCAGTTCCCGCGCCGCCGCACGGCTTCGAGCGCCCGGCCGAGGAACACCATGCCGGCGCCGCCGATGGCGAACACGGCGATCAGGATGCCCATATTCATCAGCACCCTGACGAGGCCAAGGTTATCGACTTCGAAAAACCAGTATGGATAAAGGCCGGTGAGCGCGCCGCGCGCCATCGTATAGGCGCCGTAGAGCGCGGGAACGACAGCCCAGGCGGGCGCCATCCTCAGTCTCAGTTCGCGTTTTTCGGTGAACAGGATCCAGTCGACGGCGAAAGCCAGCGGCGTCAGCGTGTGCAGGATCTGATCGGAAAAGAGCGCAAGGCCTTGCGGGTTCCACTGCGCCGCCAGGATCGCGTGGTAGACGAAGCCGATGAGCACGAGATAAAGCGTCGCGGCCGTGCGCACGCCGGGGCGCAGCGAGAACCGTCCGAAGGCGCTTTTCGGCGCCAAGGCCGCCGAGAGCATCACAGCAGCGCCGATGCAATTGCCGATGATGGTGAAATAGCTGAAGAAGCCGACGGTCGCGGCGACGGGGCTCTCGCCGGCGCGCGCAAGATGCAGCCCGTACTGCAAGGCGAGGCCGCCGAGCCCGGCGATGCCGACAAACGCGCGAAAAAATCTGACTGAATTCATCACAAGGACGCCAGTTACGAACGCCGCATGACACGCTTCGCGCCAGAGTTCAAGTAAAGAACAGGAGTATTTCCGCCGATCATTCTGGGCGCTCTGGCTGTCGGCCAGCCGACTCCAAGGAAAGGGCCGCCGAAACGCCGGCGGCCCCCAGTTTATCCGTAAGCGGATCACTCAGCCGGCGCTCAGGGCCGGTTGACGACGACCGATTGCGGAACGCCCGCGGCGGAGGAATTGCCGTTGAGGCCGGTCACCGTGAAGGTGACGCTGAACGTCGTGTTGCGGCGCAGATTGCTCACCTGAACCGAGCACTGTCCGTCGGTCGCCGTGGTGCAGGAGCCGGTTCCCCCGGGAACGGCGGCGATGTTCACGACGACGCCCGATTGCGGCGCGCCCGAGCCGTTATCGACATTGGCGGTCATGCTCGCGCGCCAGCGGCTGCCGCTCGTATTGACGCCGGCGCCGGTCACCGAGACGAGCCGCGGCCCCGTCGGCGGCGGGCCGCCGCAAACCGTCGGCAGGCTGAAGGATTCCGTGATCGAGGAACCGGACGAGTTCATGGAGCCGCCGAAGCCCATGCCCCTCGCTGCGAAAGCCGTCCAGATGAGGCAGTCGCGAGCCGCCGGCGCCTGCGCAAGAAAGCCGTCGCGCATGTGGAAGTAGTTCGGCGCCGCCGGGATGAAGTTCATGCCGCCGACGATGTCTGAAAGCGCGTCGTCTTGCGTATGACCCGCACCTTCATAGGCCTTCCACATGTCCCAGACCGTCGCGGCGATGATCTCGCCGTTGCGATGCACGCCGCGCCCGGCGCTGAAGTCGCCGATCGTGTCCAGGTGCAGGCTGTAGCGGATGGAACGGATGCCGTCGGGATCGAGCGTCGAGTATTCGCCGGTGCGGTCGTCGTTGTTGACGATGATGCCGAGCGCATCGCCCATGCCCTCGCCGATGGCGCCCGGCACGTTCCCGCTCATCGAGCCGATCATGCGCCAGGTGAGGCCGTGGCCGTATTCGTGCCAGACGATGTCGGAATCGAGATCGCCGTCGCGATCGGGATTGGGCGAGGTCCACAGATACATCTGCATGCGCGGGCGCGAACCGTCCGAGGGCGTGGCGAAATTGGCGTTGTTCGTCCCGCCGCCGTCCTGCGCTTCCGCGTTGACGGCGTCGTTCTGGGCGCCGCCATTGCCGAAATTGTTGTTCTGGAAATTGCCGGCGGCTTCGTTGAAGCCATGCTGACGCAGCCGGTCGTGGATGACGTTGTTGAGATAGAAAAGATTCTGGACCGCGACGTCCTGGTTTTGCGCGACGGTCGGCGCCTGCCCGAGATCGGCGACGGTGAGAAAATTGCCGTCCGTGACGGCGAGGCCGCCGGCATCTGGCGCATTGTTCGCATTGCGATCGAGATAGGCGCGGACATTGTTGCCGCCGATATTGATCGTCGTTTGCGCGCCGGAGAGCCAGCCGGAGGGGGACTGACCGCCGCCGGCGCCGGGACCGGCGACGACACTCTGCGGCGTTGCATCCGGATGGTCGGTGAAGACGTTGTAGCTGTCGTTCTGCGTGCGCAATTCGTTGGAGACGACATTGCCGACCCCATCGACGACAGTGTGATAGAGAAGATTGTCGTCGGCGCTCCAGGTCTCGACCAGGAAGCCCTCCGAGAGCGCGCGGTCAGAGACGATCACGCGCTCGACTGTCGGCGCCCTGTAGAAGAAGGGCGTCTTGATGAAATTGGCGATCGGGCCGACGCGGTCGGTGAGGGCGGGGACCGGCCGGCCCTTGAAATTGGCCCCGATCGCCGCGCCAAGCGCGTCGCGGTCCGAAATCGTCGGTCGTGCGATGAAGCCGCCGGCGTCGGCCGTTCGCTCGATCATGTGGATGAGCGCGCCGCCTTTGAAGGCCGCCTTGGCGTAGCCGCCGACGACGCGCAGCCCGCCGATGCGCTGTTCATAGCGGAAATGCGTGACGCCGTTGCGATCGGTGAAGCTTGCGGTCTCGACCAGCGAGGCGGCGGTTTGCGCGCTCTTTCCCCTCGCGGCGAGGAACGCCTCGACGCTCGCCCGCGGCGTTTCGCGTTTCGCCGCCGCCAGATCGGCGGAGTTTGCGGTGACGGCGGAGCTTTCGGCGGTGAGCGGCGCCGCTGAGGCCGTCGCCAGCGTGAACGCGGCGAGAGCTATGGCGGCTGCGCCGCACTTCAATCCAGTCTTCATCTGTCTGGTCCCTCCGGTGGCGCGTTTGGGGGCGCGCTGTGGTTCGCCGCACGCGGGTGTGCGAACGGCGAGGGATTTAAGTTGGCGGTCGCGAAAACTGTCAACGATTCGGTGGGCGGATCGCGCATATCGTCCAAAACAAGGGGAAGCGATGCAGCTTCCTGCCTTCCACATGGACAGGCGTCCGGCGCGACGGCAGTTACGTCCACTATTTCCGAATCTGGCGCGGGCCCCTCGGCAGGCGAGGGGCCAGCGCTATCTCAGGTATCCCTTGCGCTCGAGATGCTCGACGATTTTCTCCGCGGCCTTCTCGGCGGAAGTCCTTGACGTGTCGAATTCGAGTTCCGCGTCGGCCGGCGGTTCGTAGTCGGACGAGATGCCGGTGAAATTCCGAATCTCGCCGCGGCGCGCCTTGGCGTAAAGCCCTTTCACGTCGCGCTTCTCGCAAACCGCCAGCGGCGTCGAGATGAAGACCTCCATGAACTCGCCTTCGCCGACCAGTTCGCGCGCCATGCGCCGCTCGCTCGCAAAAGGCGAGATGAAGGAGACGAGCACGACAAGTCCCGCATCGACCATCAGCCGGGCGGCCTCGCCGACCCGGCGGATGTTCTCGACGCGATCGACATCGGTGAAGCCGAGGTCCTTGTTGAGGCCGTGGCGGACATTGTCGCCGTCGAGCGTGTAGGTGTGACGGCCCATGTCGTGGAGCTTTTTCTCGACGAGGTTCGCGATGGTCGATTTGCCCGAGCCGGAAAGCCCGGTGAACCACAAAATGCAGGGCCGCTGGTGCTTGGCCCTGGCGCGCGCCTCCTTGTTGATGTCGAGGTCCTGCCAGTGGACGTTCTGCGCGCGGCGGAGCGAGAAATCGATCATCCCCGCGCCGTCGGTCGTATTGGTGCGCCGGTCGATGAGAATGAAAGCGCCGGTGGCGCGGTTCTCCTTGTAAGGATCGAATACGACCGGCGCGGCCGTCGAAAGATTGCAGAAGCCGATTTCGTTGAGGGCCAGCGTCTTGCCCGGCTGCTTCTCCAGCGAGTTGACGTTGACGCGGTGCTTCAGCTCGGTGATCGTCGCGGCGACCGTCCGCGTCGCGGTCTTCAGAAGATACTGCCGGCCGGGAATCATCTCCTCGTCGTTCATCCACAAGACGTGCGCGGCGAACCGGTCCGTTTGCTCGGCGGGCGCGCGGCCGGCGCAGATCATGTCGCCGCGGCTGATGTCGATTTCGTCGAACAGGGTCAGCGTCACCGCCTCGTGGACGCCGGCGACCTTCGGCGTCGCGCCGCGCATGACGATCGACTTGACGCGGCTGCGCTTGGCTGAAGGAAGCACGATAATGTCGTCGCCGACGGCGACGACGCCCGAGGCGATGGTGCCGGAGAACCCGCGAAAGTCGAGATTGGGTCGATTGACCCATTGCACCGGCAGTCGGAAGGGCCTCGTTTCAAGATCGGAAGCGACCTCGACCGTCTCGAGATAGGGCAGCAGCGCCGGCCCCTTGTGCCAGGGGGTGTTCGCGCTCTTGGCGAGGATGTTGTCGCCCTCGAGCGCGGAAATCGGCAGGCAGACGATCGATGAAAACCCGAGCGGCTCGGCGAAGGCGCGATACGCCGCTTCGATCCTGTCGAACACGTCCTTCGCGTAGCCGACGATGTCCATCTTGTTGACGGCGACGACGATCGACCGGATGCCGAGCAGCGAGCAGATATAGCTGTGCCGCCGCGTCTGGGTGAGCACGCCCTGGCGTGCGTCTATCAAAATGACGGCGAGGTCGGCCGTCGAGGCGCCGGTCGCCATGTTGCGCGTGTACTGCTCATGGCCGGGCGTATCGGCGACGATGAACTTGCGCTTTTCGGTCGAGAAGAAGCGGTAGGCGACGTCGATGGTGATGCCTTGCTCGCGCTCGGCGGCGAGGCCGTCCACCAGAAGCGCGAAATCGATGCGCTCTCCTTGCGTGCCGAACTTTTTCGAGTCGCTTTGAAGGGCGGCCAGCTGATCCTCGTAGACGAGCTTGGTGTCGTAAAGGAGCCGCCCGATCAGCGTCGACTTGCCGTCATCGACCGAGCCGCAGGTGATGAAGCGGAGAAGGGATTTCTTCTCGTGCGTGTCGAGATAGGCGAGGATGTCCTCGGCGGCGTTGGCGGTTGCGTGGCTCATAGTGGGGATTGGGGATTGGGGTTGGGGGATTGGTTTTCAATGACGGCAAGCAGAGCGGCAAAGCGATCGACCTTGGACAGATTAGGAAACTTGCTCCGCGCGTCGGCCATTTGATTGCGCCCGGGGACGCCATCCCGGAT
>JBEBFW010000254.1:0-4691 GCA_040081755.1 Parvularculaceae bacterium | reverse complement strand
TTTCAATCTTGGCCATCCGGCCACGGCTTGCTTGTGTCCACATAGCAAGCTTGAATCACAAATCGTCCCGTCAGGGAATCAGGTTCTCAAACGGGCTCTTAAGCGTTACCGGCGATAGCAGACAACGCCGGCGCCAGAAAATTGCGCATTGCCAAACGTTCTGACTTCTTCAATAGTTGTCAGCCCAACGGCATTGAAGGGCGTCAATCCGACCAAGCCTGTCACGATGGCCCACTTCTGCGTGCAGCCAAGATCCTCCAAATACAGTGCTTCGCCCTTCCGCCCTTGGCGATAGCCCCCCTTTTGTCGCAGATCCACATCGGTAAGAAAGACGCGTGGCGCTAGCGCCGACGCATTCTCCTCTGCGGCCAGCTCCAATTGCGGATATCCAATTACCTCAAGAAATCCAGCCACCGAGACTACCGAACCTGAAACCGATCCTGTGGACTCGATGAATTGCTGCACGGTCAATGGCTGAGACCCAGTCATAGCATGCGCACAGCCAAGGCACATTCCAGCAACGGCCACCCTCGACCACCTTCTTCGCATCGTTCTCTCCTAACTTATCCGAACACGCACAGACCATGAGGCGTTGCGGCAACAACCGGCGCGCCCGTTCCTTCGGCTGTCCGATTATACTGTCGTTCTTGCCGCGTGATCACGTCTCTAAAGTCTTCAAATCCAGGTCGTTGTCGTCCGACGTACGGAACAACAACCGTGGCGGTCATACC
Organism: Parvularculaceae bacterium; assembly: GCA_040081755.1. Taxonomy (GTDB): domain Bacteria; phylum Pseudomonadota; class Alphaproteobacteria; order Caulobacterales; family Parvularculaceae; genus Amphiplicatus. The sequence continues at coordinate 3,960 of JBEBFW010000254.1, read as the reverse complement.
TTTTTGATAGACAAATCTACCTTGACAGTTTACACAGGCACCAATAACCGGTGCCGGACTTGACTGTCCAACTGTGTATCCTTCCGAAGTCGGATATACGTACGCACCAATATCCATAACGCCGAAACTCGAGGTGCTGCCTCTGGCATTGTAATTGTCCATGGCCGATCTTGAACGGACAGCCGCGTAGTCTATTGCATAGGCAAGTCGTCTCTGATCAGCTTTCGAAGCATCCGGAAGAAGGCTTCGGGCGACTGAACTAGAGTCAGCGAAGGCCACGCCCGATTCACCGCAAAGAGAGGCATCAATATCCGCTTTGGTTTCTGTAGCCCCAAAGCCACCCTCCCCGTTGAAGAGATCCTGCAGGCCGCCTTCAAACATCCCACGCAAATCGATGGACGTGAGCTGGTAGCCCTTGACCCGCTGTGCCGTCACGACGATTTCATCGATCGGCTCATCGGTCAATCCGAATGGATCCGTGCGGTTGATCGGATCGTTCCCGACATAAGCATAGAGATTCATACCGCCGGCGAACCCGATGGGGTCGGTCTGCATGAAGCGGCCGAGGCCGGGGTGGTAGGTCCGGGCCTTGTAGTAGTAGACGCCGATCTCGGCGAGTTGAGGCGGAAAGCGATCTGGGATGGGACCCAAATCGCCCGCCGAAAGTCTGGCCGGTGTACTGGAAGCGGCCGGTGTTGCCGGCGGCCGGGCTCCCAAACTCGTCGTATTTGTTGATGTTCGTGACGGTCCCCGAGGCGTTGGCGACGCCGACGACGGAGCCGCGCACGTCGGTCAGGAGCCAGCGCCGGTCGGTCGTGCCGGTTCCCTCCAGCCAGACGACCGTCTCGTCGGCGCCCGCCCCCGGCACGTAGCGCCGCAGCAGCGCGTTCGACCCGGAATACTCCGCGATTGCCTGGCCGCCGTCATAGAGGAAGCGCGTCGTCGCGGCGGCCGCGATTCTGATGGAGCCGGCCCGCCGGATCGTAGGAAAGGGTGGCCGACGCACCTCCCGAGACCGACGTCAGTCGGTTGTCGGCGTCGTAAGCGTAGGTCTTCGATCCATCGTATTGGAGATTGCCACGCGCATCGTGTTGAATCGAAACGCCGCCGGCGGTGAGATATTTGTTGAGCCCATCGACCGTGTAGGCGTTGGAGAAGGTCCCCGGACTGGCGCGGTCATAGGCCGCGTTCGAGGCGCTTTGGCTGAGGACCTGCGAAGACGGGTTGTAGGTGAAGCCGTAGGTCTGGTCCTGCGCCGTCCCGGCGGCGTCGTGGCTGAAGCTCGCCAGCCGCGAAATTCCGTCATAGCCGAGCGTCGAGGAGACGCCGTTCCCCCGTGCGATCGTGGCGCGCCGCCCGAGATTGTCGTAGCCATAGGTCGCGAGCACGCCGGCGCCCGAGGTCGCCCCGTTCTCGCGCACCTTCGTCATCGCGTTCGCGAAGTCGTAATCGTAATCGACGTAATAGCTGCCGGGCCAGGTGAGGCGCGTCCTGCGACCGCCCGAGTCCCACTGGAACGAGACGGTTCCGAAGATCGACGACTGCTCCGAGGTCAATCGCGAGAGCTGTTCGTAGACGTAGGTGAGGTTATGGACCGAGGGCGCGGTCTGGTTCGCCGCGGTCATGCGCGACAGGAGATCGTAGCCGAACGACACATTCGGCTGCTCGCCGGGCTGCATCGTACCCGGCGCATCGCGCAGTGTCAGCCGCGCGAGATTGTCGTAGGTCAGATTGTAGACCGCGTTGCCGCGCTTCTTGACCTGCGTGACGAGCCCGAACGTCGCGCCGGCCGTGTTCGAGTAGGTCGATTGCTCCGTGTCCGGCGTCTGTCCGCTAGCGCAGCAGCTTGTGTTTTGGCTCAAGGCTACGGGATAACAGGTGCGGTAAAGACGATCATGGCCGTCATATTGGTATTCGGTGAGGTAGCCGCGCGCGTCCTTCAGCGAGGCGACGGCGCCGTTGGGGGTGTAGGTGTAGGTTTGCGCATCCTGCTGCAGCCCGGTGCCGTAGGCGGTCGTGACCTTCTGGACTTCGCTCGCCGCGTCGTAATAGCTTCGGGTGAGGCGGTCCGCGCCGAATGTGCCGGTCGTCCCCAGCGTGCAGGCCGAAGCTGGCAGGCCGCCGAAGATTGCGGGGTTCATGCGCAGCGCGGCGCACTCGACCCGGCCGCGCCGCCGGAGCACGAGGCAAGCGTCGCGCAGGCGGAGGTCGAAGTCGGCATGTAGGTCGAAGCGCCGTTGACGAAGGTCGATGCCAAAATCAGGTAGCGCGCCTGCTTCTGCGCGCGCAGCAGGAGGTTTGCGGCGGTGTAAGTTTAGCTGGTGGTTCGGCTCAACTGGTCGGCGACCGAGGCGATCAGGCCCGTCGCGAGCGTCGAGGTGACGACCGTGGCGCCGCCGCCCGGCTGCGGCAGGATTGGTTCTGCGATGGGTTGAAAGGCCGAGAGAGAGTCTCGCGGTCGCCCGTCGCGGAGATTTCCCATGTTACAGGCGCAGGCTCTTGCCACCCGCCCCGATGCTTCCGGCGGTTACAAGGTTGATCCCTCTCGCGGCGCGCGCGTTGGACGCGTTTCTTTCGAGTGGTTCTCGCGTCCCGATGACGAGCGATTTCTCTCGCTCTCAGATCTATATGCGTCCGTGAAGGGACGCGCCGAGCGCAGCCGCACGCGAACCGTCGAGAGCGCGGCGATCCGCGTCGAAGCCGCGCGCGATGACGCCGAGCGTCTCGCGCTACGGCTCCCCGAGAACGACGAGACCATCGCGCCCACGCGCTGGTCTTTCGGCCAGCTCGCGAGCCGCGTCGGCGCGCCGGCGTCGTATCGGCTGCAGCTGCGGTATCCGACTTGTCGGCCGGTGATACAACGTAGTCGGAGTAACGGCCTCGCTCAGATGAGTTGCGCCCGGCCTGGCCGCGGCCGGGCGCAAAATGCAGGTTGGGCTACGCACTCTGGAGGCTGCGCGCCTGTGTCCTACAGCGTCAGGCGGCTTTCGACGCGTCCTCAAACTTCTTGACTTGCTTTTCGGCCTCTTCCTTGGCGATGCCGTACCTGGATTGAACAACGCCCAGGAACTGATCGCGTTTGCCGGCCGCCTTGACGAGATCGTCGTCGGTCAGCTTCCCCCATTGCTCTTTGATCTTCCCGGACATTTTTTTCCAGTCGCCTTCAGCTTGGTCCCAATTCATATGGTGCTCCATTGTCGTTGCTGGGTGAGCGCAAACGAAACCGCGAGAACGCGGTCGCGCCGCTCACCGGGTTAACGGCTCCGTTCTGCGAATCGTTCCAACGGGGCGGCGGATCCTGGCGGCGGCGAGAAGAGCGGCAAGGCCGCCTCGGACCGGCTCTTCATTGGTGAGCAGGACCGCCAGCGGCTGCATGCCGGGAGTGCGCCGCGCAATGACCGCAAGACAGACGACGATCGGCGCTGCAAGCAATGTCGCGGCGGCGCCCCACATCCAGGCGAAGAGCGCGAAAAAAACCAGCAGCGCGATCGGGTTGACCACCATCCGCCGCGACAGAAGGAGCGGTTGAATGACATTGCCTTCGATGACGTTGATGGCGGTCAGCGTTGCGGGGCCAATCAGCGCCGTGAGGAGGTCGTCATGCAGGGCGAGGCCAGCCGCCGCTGAGGCCGCGATGACCGCCGTCGCGCCGATCACCGGAACGAAGTTGCCAAGGCCGAAGGCGACTCCCCAAAGGATGGGATCGGGCAGACCGAGCGCGTAGAACGCCACGGTTGCTGCGACGCCGTCGAAAACGTTGATCGCCGAGATGACGAACAGGTAGCCGGAGACTTTTTTGCCCATGTCCCGGATGATCCGCGCGAGCAGCAGGCGCGTTTTCAGGGACCTTGCCGCCGTAATGAGCTTCAGGCGATATTTTTGTCGCTCCGCCAGGATGAATGTGGCCAGCAGCACGACGTAAAAGAACTGTGCGACGGCGACCGGGACGGACTTCAGAAG
>JBEBFW010000045.1:0-16890 GCA_040081755.1 Parvularculaceae bacterium | reverse complement strand
CAGCATCATCGCCGGCCGGCGATGATGCTGCATGCGAGACGCATCTCCTTGCCCATCTCCAAAAGCCGCCCGCCGGTCGTCGTCGCGGCGCCGCCGCCCGCGCCGATGGCGGCGTTTCTCGCCGAACACGGGTTCGAATTGGAGGCCGAACCCGGACTCGCGCCGAAAGCCGAAAATTAGGGATATTCGTCAATGGTCCCCCGGAGGGCGGGCCAGGGACGCATGACGAACGCGGCTGAAATTGCGAGGCCCGAAAGGCTGACGGCTTCATGGCCCTTGCCGGGCGGAGCCCTCTTCACCAGCCTGATCTTTCTGGTCGCCTCGATCACCATCGTCGTCGGCTACCGGTTCGCGCCGGAGATGTTCCGTCTGCCGCAGAACCGAACCGAGGCGCCGATCGCCGAAGATCTCGCCGCCTTTCATCGGGCGGGCGAGATGGCGCGCTCGGGCGCCGCCGCAGACGCCTATGACCCGACCGTCTTTCGCGCCGGTCTTGCGCCGCACCAGCAGGGACTGTTGTGGCTGAACCCGCCGCACGCATTCCTGCTCATGGCCCCGGTGACCGCGGCCCCTTACGGCGCGACAAAGCTTCTCTGGCTCATCGCCCTTGTCGGCTGTTTTGTCGGCGTGTTGAGGATCGCCGGCGCGCGCGCTCGCGCATTTATTCCGTTTGCGCTGCTGTCGCCGGCCTTGCTGATCGCCGCCGCCCTGCTCCAGCTCGGGCCGTTCATCGCTCTTGGCCTTTCCGCCGCGCTCCTCATGGCGCCGACGCGCCCCATTCTTGCGGGCGCGCTCCTCGCGCTCCTCACCATGAAACCGCAATACGGACTGATGGCCCCGCTCTTCCTCGCCGCGACCGGGCAATGGCGCGCCATCGTCGCCGCGGCCGCGTTCACCTGCGTCCTTGTCGCTCTCTCCTGCGCCTTTTTCGGATATGAGACCTGGGTCGCGTTCTTCGAATCCATTCCCGCGGTACACGCGCCTTTCGCGCAACAAGTCTTCGAAGGATCGGTCACCCTTTCGCACACGGCCGCCAAACTCGGCGCGGCCGACTGGTTGCGCTCGGCCGTGCAGGTCGCCGGCGTCCTCGTTGCCGGCGCGATCGTGGTGCGTGCGGCGCGCACGCTGCCGCGCCGGCCCGCAATCGGACTGACGCTCCTTTTCTCGCTGGCCGCGGCGCCGTCCGCCTGGATCTATGACTGGCCGCTCGTCGTCGCGGCTCTCGGCTTTCTCATTTCGAAGAATGCATGGCCGCTCACAGTGCAAGCAGCGGCGGGAGCGGCCTGGGCCGCGCCGCTCGTCTGCTACTTCGCTGACACCGCCTGGACCGGCCTCGCCTCGCCGCTGTCGCTCTATGCGCTTTGCGCGGCGGCGACGGCATGGCTATTCGGGACCCGCCGGGAGAAACTTACCCCGCCGATCGCGCTCGAGGCCCCTCAGCTCGTCGTCGCGGAAAAAGCGGATTCCTAGACCACGTCCGAAGTGCGAGTCGGAGAACGTGGTCTGGATTCTTGAGTTGTCGCGCGTTTCTTCCGAAAACCGGACGCCACTTTTCGGAACGCGCTCTAAACTAGAGCGCCGCTGCAAGTTCCTTCAGCTCGCGCAGCTCGCCTTCGGCCCGCGTGCGGCGCTCGTAGGATACATCCTGATCGGCGATGTCCTGCTCGGCGTTCTTGATGCGCGTTTCGATCATGGCGCGATCGAGCTCTTTGACGGGGATCGCTTCCTCGGCGAGGATCGTGAGCCCCAGGGGCGACACTTCAGCAAAGCCGCCGCGCACGAAAATGCGCGTCTCCTCCGCGCCGTTCTTCACACGGACGACGCCGGGCGCGAGCACCGTCATCAGCGGCGCGTGGTTCGCGAGCACGCCGAACACGCCCTCGATTCCGGGCACGTCGACCTGATCGACGTCCTCCGAGGCGATCAAGCGCTCAGGCGCTACGAGTTCGAAGTGGAGTTTCATTCTTGTAGGGCGGATGCAATCCGCCTCCTTCTAACCGCGAGATCCGGCGTCCGTTGAGGCACGTTGGCGGATTTCATCCGCCCTGCGTTCACGCCGCTTCCGCGAGCTTCTGCGCCTTGGCGATCACGTCGTCGATGGTGCCGACCATGTAGAAGGCGGCTTCCGGCAAATGGTCGTAGTCGCCGGCCACGAGACCCTTGAATGAGCGCACCGTGTCGGCGACCGGGACCTGCACGCCCGGGAACCCGGTGAAGACCTGCGCGACGTCGAAGGGCTGCGACAGGAAGCGCTCGATCTTGCGGGCGCGGCCGACGACCAGTTTGTCGTCTTCGGACAATTCGTCCATGCCGAGAATGGCGATGATGTCCTGCAGTGACTTGTAGCGCTGGAGCACGGTCTGCACCGAGCGCGCGACCGCGTAATGCTCTTCGCCGACAATGCGCGGATCCAGAATGCGCGAGGTCGAGTCGAGCGGATCGACGGCGGGGTAGATGCCCTTCTCGGCGATGCCGCGGTTCAAGACGGTCGTCGCGTCGAGGTGCGAGAACGAGGTCGCCGGCGCCGGGTCGGTCAGATCGTCCGCCGGCACATAAATCGCCTGCACGGACGTGATCGAACCTTTGTTGGTGGTGGTGATGCGCTCTTGCAATTGGCCCATATCGGTCGCCAGCGTCGGCTGATAGCCGACGGCGGAGGGAATGCGCCCCAAAAGCGCCGAGACTTCGGAACCGGCCTGAGTAAAACGGAAAATGTTATCGACGAAGAAGAGGACGTCCTGGCCCTGATCGCGGAAGTACTCGGCGACAGTGAGGCCCGCAAGACCGACGCGCAAGCGCGCGCCGGGCGGCTCGTTCATCTGGCCGTAGATGAGCGCGCATTTGGAGCCGGCGGCCGAGCCCGTCTTGTGCGGGTCCTTGTTGACGCCCGACTCGATCATCTCGTGATAGAGGTCGTTGCCCTCGCGCGTGCGCTCGCCGACGCCGGCGAACACGGAGTAGCCGCCGTGGACCTTGGCGATGTTGTTGATCAGCTCCTGAATGAGCACGGTCTTGCCGACGCCGGCCCCGCCGAAGAGGCCGATCTTGCCGCCCTTGGCGTAGGGGCAGAGAAGATCGACGACCTTGATGCCGGTGACGAGGATTTGCGATTCCGTAGACTGATCGACGAAGGGCGGCGCCGGCTGGTGGATGCCGCGCTTTTCCTTGAACGAGACAGGGCCCGCTTCATCTACCGGCTCGCCGATGACGTTGATGATGCGCCCCAAGGTGCCCTCGCCGACCGGCACCGCGATCGGCCCGCCCGTATCGGTCACCTTGTCGCCGCGAACGAGACCTTCCGTCGAGTCCATGGCGACGGTGCGGACAGCGTTCTGGCCCAAGTGCTGGGCGACTTCGAGCACGAGGCGCTGGCCCCGGTTCTTCGTCTCCAGCGCGTTCAAAATCGCCGGCAGGCGATCGTCGAACACAACGTCCACGACGGCGCCGATAACCTGGCTGATGCGGCCTTCATTGCTCATTCTCTTCTTCCTTCAATTCAATCTGTTACCGGATCAATTCAATTTTCACCGGAAAGGGCAGCGGGATCGCCGTCCAGGCGCGATCCCCGGTCAGGGCGGGTTCGCCATACTCGAATGCATGAGCGAGGCAAAAGCCGTCGCCGAGCGAAATTCTCGAGTAGCCCTTCGGCGGCTCGGCGGACATGAAGGCCGCGGCGAAGCGCGCTGTATCGCGCGTAGGCGTGACGATTTCGACGCCGGCAGCGACGAGCGTCTCCTCAATCTCCTCGGGCGTCGTCTCCACGTTCCGGCGTCGCGCCGCATGAAAGACTTCGGTCAGGTTCACGACGGACACGCGCATGCCGTCGAGCCGCGAATCGAGGTCGATCGCACCGCGTTCGCCTCTCAGCGAGGCGATGATGACGGAGGTGTCGAGGATCATTGGGCCGGGTTCTTCTTTTCGCGCGCCGCGGCCCAATCCGCCTCGATACGCGCCAATTTGGCGTCCGTCGCGGCGATGTCTTCATTTCGCATTTCGCGCACGGCTTCGGCTGCGGTCAGGCCGTCGAACGCATCCGATTTCCTGAATTTCTCGCGGAGGGCGCGCAACGGCCCGAGGTCGGGCTTCTTTCTTTCCATCGTCGCATCAGCAAGAAGCTGCCGCACTTCCTCTTCCATGCTGCGCCCGTTCGCGGCCGCCTTGATCCTCAAGGCGTCGTGCACGTCGTCCGGAAGCTGTCTGATCGTCAGCGTTTTCATCGAGTTTATGTAATCAATGCTAGCATTGCTGTCAATGCTGTCAAACAACGTTCAGCTTCACGGGGATGTTGCCCCGCGTCGCCTTCGAATAGGGACAAACCTGATGCGCGGCTTCGACGAGCGCGGTCGCGTCGGCTTTCGGCATTCCGGGAATGGCGACGTTCAGCACGACATCGAGGCCGAAGCCCGCGTCGCCGCGCGTGATGCCGACATCGGCGGTGACGCTTGCGGCCGACACGTCGAGCTTGCCCTGGCCGGCGACGAAGAGCAGCGCGCTGTTGAAGCACGAGGCGTAGCCGAGGGCGAAGAGCTGCTCAGGATTCGAGCCTTCGCCGGAGCCTCCGAACTCCTTCGGCAATTGCATGGCGAACCAGACGCCCGAATTTTCAAGCGTAACTTTACCGTTGCGGCCGCCTTGCGCTTTCGCTTTGGTCCGATAGGTCGTCATAACGCCTCCGCGCCAGAAATGATTTCGATCAGTTCCTTGGTGATCTGGGCCTGACGCGCGCGATTGTACTGCGTCGTCAGCGTGTCGATCATGTCGCCGGCGTTGCGTGTCGCGTTGTCCATGGCGCTCATGGAGGCCGCCTGTTCGGAAGCGACGTTTTCGAGCAGCGCGCGGAAGATCTGCACCGAGACGTAGCGCGGCAGCAGCGCGTTCAGAATCTCGGTCTCGTCCGGCTCGTATTCATAGACGGCGCCTTTGAGATCCAACCGCGCCTCATCCTGAGGAGCCTTGTCGCCTCGTCCTTCGTGACGCGCTTCGCGCTCCTCAGGATGAGGCGACAAGGCGTCTCGAAGGACGGGCGCGACCGCCGGAATGATCTGCTGTGCGGTCGGCACCTGAGACACGACGGATTTGAACTTGCCGAAGAAGAGCGTCGCCTTGTCGAACTCGCCGGCCGCGAACATCGCGAGCACCTTCTCGCCGATCTCCTGCGCCTGCGCGAAAGCGATCGCGCGCACCGACGAGAAATCCGTGCGGTGCACGACAAGATCGCCATAGAGGCGCTTCAGCTGGTCGTAGCCCTTCTTGCCGACGGTCACGATCTTGACCGTCTTGCCCTCGCCCTGGAGCTTGACGATGCGCTCGCGCGCGAGCCGCACGATCGAGGAGTTGAAACCGCCGCACAGGCCCTTGTCGGCCGTCGCGACGATCAGGAGTTCGGTCTTCTCCGCGCCCGTGCCGGAAAGGAGCTTCGGCGCGTTCGGGTTCCCCTTCGACGAGGCGGAGAGATTTGCGAGCACCGCCTCCATGCGCTCCGTATAGGGACGAGCAGCCTTCGCCACCTCCTCCGCGCGGCGCAGTTTCGCCGCGGCGACCATCTGTTTCGCCTTGGTGATCTTCTTCGTCGATTTGACCGAAGCGATCCGGTTTTTCAGGGCCTTAAGGGAGGGCATTTCAAGGAACCATATGTAGGGCGGGTGAAACCCGCCAACTCGTCGCCGCGTTAAGAATGGCGGGTTGCACCCGCCCTACGCGAACTTCCTCGCAAATACGTCGAGAATCCCGACGAGCGTTTTCTCACTGGCGTCCGACAGCGCCTTTTCCTCGCGGATGGTTTTAAGGAGCGCCCCGTGATCGGCATGGAGGTGGCGCAGGAACTCCTTCTCGAAATCCTGCACGCGCGCCTTCGCCATCTTGTCGAGATAGCCGCGCACGCCGGCAAAAATCACGCAGACCTGCTCCTCGACCTGCAGCGGCGAGAACTGCGGCTGCTTCATCAATTCAGTCAGGCGATCGCCGCGATTGAGAATCTTCTGCGTCGTCGCGTCGAGGTCGGAGCCGAACTGCGCGAAAGCGGCAAGCTCCCGGTACTGAGCAAGTTCGCCTTTGATCTTGCCGGCGACCTGCTTCATCGCCTTGATCTGCGCCGAGGAGCCGACGCGGCTGACCGAAAGACCGACGTTCACCGCCGGGCGGATGCCCTGATAAAAGAGGTCGGTTTCGAGGAAGATCTGGCCGTCGGTGATCGAGATGACGTTGGTCGGGATGTAGGCCGAGACGTCGTTGGCCTGCGTTTCGATGACGGGAAGCGCGGTCAGCGAGCCGCCGCCATGCTTGTCGTTCAGTTTCGCCGCGCGCTCCAGGAGACGCGAGTGGAGATAGAAGACGTCGCCCGGATAGGCTTCGCGGCCCGGCGGGCGGCGCAGCAGCAGCGACATCTGGCGATAGGCGACGGCCTGCTTGGAGAGATCGTCATAGATCATCAGCGCGTGCATGCCATTGTCGCGGAAATACTCGCCCATGGCGCAGCCCGAGAAGGGCGCGAGGAACTGCAGCGGCGCCGGTTCGGAGGCCGTCGCGGCGACGACGATCGTGTATTCAAGCGCGCCATTGTCTTCGAGCGTCTTGACGATCTGCGCCACGGTCGAGCGCTTCTGGCCGATGGCGACATAGACGCAATAGAGCTTCTTTTTCTCGTCGCCGCTGGCGTTGATCGCCTTCTGGTTCAGGATGGTGTCGATGCAGATCGCGGTTTTGCCGGTCTGGCGGTCGCCGATCACAAGCTCGCGCTGGCCGCGGCCGATCGGGATCATGGCGTCGATGGCCTTGATGCCGGTCTGCACCGGTTCGTGCACGGAGCGGCGCGGCAGAATGCCCGGCGCCTTCACGTCTACCTGGCGGCGCTCGGTGGCGACGATCGGGCCCTTGCCGTCGATCGGATTGCCGAGACCGTCGACGACGCGGCCCAAAAGGCCCTTCCCAACGGGCACCTCGACGATCGCCTTGGTGCGCTTGACGGTATCGCCTTCCTTGATCTCGCGGTCCTCGCCGAAAATGACGACGCCGACATTGTCCGTCTCGAGATTGAGCGCCATGCCTTTGACGCCGTTGGCGAACTCGACCATCTCGCCCGCTTGCACGTTGTCGAGGCCGTAGATGCGCGCAATGCCGTCGCCGACCGACAAGACCTGGCCGATCTCCGAGACTTCGGCGTCCTTGCCGAAGTCCTTGATCTGGTTTTTGAGGATCGAAGAAATTTCCGCCGCATTCAGTTCCATGGCGTTCAGGCCTCTTTCATCACGGATTTCAATCGGGAGAGTTTGGTCTTCAGCGAGCTATCGATCATCTTTGAACCGATCTTCACGATCAATCCGCCAAGGAGTTCAGGATCGACGCGCGTCGCGAGATTGACCGCCTTGCCGGCATGGCGTTCGATTTCGCCGCGCAGCCGCCGCATCTGGTCGTCATTCAAGGGCGCCGCGGAGACCGCTTCCGCCGTCACTTCGCCGCGATGCACGGCCATGCGCGCGGCGAAAGCCGCCGCCATCGCCTCCAGCGCAAACAGCCGGCGGTTCTTCGCGACCAGAGCGATGAACTTGCGGGTCAGCGCATTGAAGCCCGCCTTCTCGGCGATGGCGCCGATCGCGCGCGTCTGATCGTCCGAATTGTGCACGGGGCTCATCAGCATCTGGCGCAAATCCGCATGAGTGCGGACCGCCTTGCCGAGCGATGCGAGGTCCGCCTCGACCGCTTCGAGAGCCTTGCCGTCGCAAGCGAGGTCGAAGAGCGCGTCCGCGTAGCGCCGGGCGATCGCCGAGACCGGGCCAGATACGGCGCCCGGACCCATCGCAGGCGCCTCAGCGGTCGCGGAAACCGGGGACATGAAGAGGCCGCCTCCTGTCGCACAGAGGACGCCGCTCGGGCGACGTCTAACAGATTGATTTTACAACGATTTCAGAGGTCAAAGAAGCTCGCCAGCGACCCCTGTCCGATGACGTCGCGGCCCTTAGCATAGCCTCGCGCCGCGACGCAATAAGCGGCGCTGCGGCGAAAGGGCTGCGAGGCCCCGCCGGGGACCCCGCAGCGGGCATTCGCCAATTCCTCAAGAATCGGCCTCGCAAGGCAAGCGGTTTTTTGACAGACTACAGTTAGCCGGCAAGCAAAAGCCAACAGGTGGCTAGTTATGTTTGATATCTTGCGTTCGTTGCTGGGCATGAGCGCCCTTGCGTTTCTCGCTGGGAGTGCGCACGCGAGCGGCGACCCAAAGGTATACGGCGTCGAAATCTCCCCGGGCGGACAGCATTATGCTGTTCTGCGCGACGCAGGCGCGCAGCGCGCCTTCGCCGTCTATGACGTGAACGACGCCGCCGCCCAGCCGGTCGGCATCGGCCTCGGCACAATCGAAATCCAGGACTTCGAGTGGGGCGGGAGCGACCATCTCCTGCTCAAGGTCGCCGGCGAGAAAGCCGGCATCCGCGCGAGCGCCGGCCTGAAGACCTTGAATTTCGCGCGCTGGCTGTCGATTTCACGCGTCTCCGGAGAATCGAAGACGCTTTTCGGCAATGATCAGGGTGCGGATTACTACTATTACATGCCAGCTGCGGGCTTTCTCCTTTCGGCGCTGCCGCTGGATGACGAATATGCGCTGTTCGCGCGCACTCGTGTCGCGGTGAAGCCGTCTGGGCCGACGCGCCTCAAGGAGGGTACCGACGAATTGCTTCACTCTGTGCAGAGGGTCAATCTGGCGAATGGCGACACGCGCCTCGTTTCCGATGGCGCCGGCGACACGATCGACTGGGTTGTCGATGCATCCGGCGCGATTGTCGCCCGCATCGACCAGAACGAGCAGTCCCGAGAGACAAAGGTTCTGGCGGCAACGGGTTCCAGCAGCTTCAAAGAGGCCGGCGTCATACCGGGCGAAGTCGTCGAGGGAGAGAAAATTGAGTTCTACGGCGCCGCGGGGGCGGACGCGCCGCTGGCGTTGACCCTGCTGCTGGAGCGCGGCGGCGCGCGCCGCCTCGCGCATTATTCCCTTGGCGCCGGGACGATCGCCGACGCGCCGATGCAGCCGCCCGGCCCGCTGACGCGCGCCGTGTATGACCCGCGCGAAGCGCGCGTTCGCATCGTCTATTACAGCGCGGATCGCGAGCGCGCCTTCCATCTCGATGAGGCGGACCGCAAGTCGCAAGCCTCGCTGGAAAAGGCCCTGCCCGGCGCCGCGATCGCGATCGTCTCAAAGTCGCTCGATGGCGCAAGAATGATAGCGCGCGCCGACTATGCCGAAAAGGGTGAGGAGTATTATCTCTACGACAAGGCGGCGAAGCGCCTGGAACTGGTGGCGGCGAACTAGGAAGGCTGATCCATGAAACGTCTTCACCGCACAGCCATTCTTGCTTTTGCGCTGGCATTCTCCGCAGGCGGCGTCTGGGCGGAACCCAAGGCCGCAGAACCCGAAAACGCGGAAGCGGAAGCGTTCAACCTCGCCGGCTATGAAGCCGTCGGGAAGCCGAAACTGTGCCTCAAGCGGGAAGAGATCCGCAGCTTCTTTGCGTCAGAGAATGGCCTGGTGTTCAAGACGATCGACGGGACGCTTTATGTGAATCAGTTTCAAAGCGAATGCGCGGCGACGCCGGAAGAGGGATACCTTTTCAAGACCAAGACCTCGCGCATCTGCCGAAACGACGTAATCTACTTTCAGGACATCGTGCACTTGCGCAATGCGTGCACATTCGGCGTGTTTCGTCGGCTGAGCCGCAAACTTGCGTCGCCTTAGCGGTTTGGGCGCGCGAACAGGAGGGTGTGATGGCTAATGCACGGCGACTCGTTTTCGGCATGATCCTGTTTCTGACCGCGGCCGCGCCGGGCTTTGCCTAGCCGATCGCCCCGGAAGTCTTTGGCGCGCTGCCCGATGTGCAGGAAGCGCAAATCTCGCCGGACGGGCGATACCTCGCAATGCTGGAGAACAAGCTGGAGGGCGCGGCCGTCGTTATCTATGACCTTGACGACTCCACGCAGCGGCCGGTCGGCGTGCGCGCAGGTTCGGTCAAGGCCCGGGATTTGATCTGGGTGGATAATGAACGTGCGCCGTTCTCCTTATTCACGGCAAGGACGACACCGTCGTCCCGGTGATGCAGAGCCGGAAAATGCGCGACGCGCTCAAAGGCGCCGGCAAGCCGGTCGAGTATCTGGAACTTGACGGCGAGGATCACTGGCTTTCCAGCGCGGCGACGCGCACAGAAATGCTGCGCGCGTCGATCGACTTCATAGACAAGCATATTGGCGCGAGGCCGTAGCTTGTTCGCGAGCCAGGTTTTCTAGAATCTGACGCCCAGGCGAAAGCCCGTATTGTCGAGGCCCTCGTTTTCCGAGCACAGGCCCGCATTCGACACGTGGTCGGTGTGGATCGAGGCGGTCACGCGCGGCGCGATCTTGACCCCGACATCGGCCGAAAGGCGGGCGAGCGCGCGGCAGCCAAGAAAATTGTGTTCGCCGATCAGGGGATCCATCGGGTTGAAAGAAGTTTCGCCCTCATGGACGGCGATCCCGACGCCGCCGTCGATGAAAAGCCGCGGCGTGATGTCGATGCCCCAGTTGAGGCCTGCATAGATCTGGCTGGTCGCGTGCTCGCCCGTCGCGACGGTGAGCCCCAGTTGCGGCCGGGGACTGCCGAGGAATTTGAGGGCGCCGATGCGATCGAACAAGATCTCGGCGTTGAGCCCGACGCCGTCCTCCTTGTTCGGCGAGAAGGGTCCGAGCCCCTGCAGAACGGCGCCGCCCCGCAACTCATAGAGCGACCCCGCCCTCGCGCCGAGCGGCGCAAGCGCCAGAAGCAGCAACAGCGCGGTCATCCGCATATCGAATCCTTCGCTTATCAGGCCCGAAGGTTCAGCGAGCTTGGTTAAGAAATCCTGTCGGCGCGCCTTAACGTGCGTTCACCTCCGGCGGCTCATCTCTCTCGGAGAGACGCTCGCCGCTTGGATCGGCGACGGGCGCCTGCAATGATGGTCGTTCCTGAAAAGACCGGCCAGTGAACGAGCCAGTGAACGAACCAAAGGCTCCGAGGATTTTCAACCGGCGCCGCTGGGCGCGGGCGCGGGCGCGCGCGTCGCGGGGCTTCTCGGCTTTTGATTTTCTCCACCGCCGCGCCTTCGCCGACGTGATCGACCGGCTCGAGTCGGCGTCGCGCAGCTTCGACGACGCGCTCATCTACGGCGCCGGAGATCTCGCCTCGACATTGACGCCGAAGGCCGAGGTCAATCGCTATGCGCTCGCCGATATCGCTGCCGAGCGTCTGCCTCTCGAACCCGACGCGGCGCGCGCGGTGTTCGATGAGGAGCGCTCTCCGCTCGCGGCGGGGCGCTTCGATCTCATCGTCAGTCTGCTGACCTTGCACGCGGCGAACGACCTCATCGGCGCGCTCGCGCAATATCGCGTTGCGCTCAAGCCCGACGGCCTCTTCATCGCTGCGCTCTTCGGCGAGGAGACGCTTCGCGCCTTGCGCGCGGCGCTCTACACTGCGGAAACAGAGCTTGCCGGCGGCGTCAGCCCCCGTATTGCGCCGTTCGCTACGCTGAAAGATCTGGGCGCCGCCTTGCAGCGCGCCGGGTTCGCCTTGCCGGTCGCCGACGTCGACAATGTCGAGGTCCGCTATGAGGAGCCGCAACGCCTCATCTCGGACATCAGGGGCATGGGCGAAGCCGGTTTTTTCGACGCGAGCCGGCGCCCGCTGACCCGCGACCTTCTTGCCGCGGCTTTGCAACAGTTCGAGCGCGCCGGCGGCGTCGAGAGATTCGACATCGTCTATTTGACGGGCTGGGCCCCGCATCCGGGCCAGCAGAAACCGCTGCAGCCGGGCTCGGCGGCGCATTCTCTCGAGCGCGCCGTCAGGGAGCGGCGCTCCTGAACTACTCTTGAAGCGTGCTCGTAATGTCGGAATACATGGACGACGTCGTCGTCGAGAGCGCCCTCACGGCGCCGACGATCGCCAGAAAAATGAGCGCGACAATAAGGCTGTATTCGATGGCGGTCGCGCCGCGCGCGTCGTGGAAAAAGCGGCTGACGGCGCCGAGCATGCGCTTCAGGCCGAAGGATCTTGTCGCCGTCGTCATAGACAATCCCTCAACTGCGCAGCTAGCGGGCGATCTGCGGGCGGCATCTCGAACTTCTTGAGATCGGCCGGACGCGCCCAGGCCAGCTCCTGACCTTCCATTGGCCGCGCCGTTCCCTTCCATTTTCGGCACACGAAAAGTGGCATCAAAAGGTGAAATTCCGCTGAACTCTCCGACGCGAAGCCGAAGGGGGCGAGGCACGACGCCTCGACGTCGAGGTCCAGCTCCTCCTGCAGCTCGCGCACGAGGGCGCTTTCGGGCGTCTCGCCCTCGTGGACCTTGCCGCCCGGAAACTCCCACAGCCCGCTCAACGCTTTACCCTCGGGGCGCTTGGTCAGGAGAACCCGGCCGTCCTGATCGACAAGGGCGCAAGCCGCCACCAGAAGCATTCTCGCCACTTTTTCGCCTCAATCTGTTTTATGCGCCAGGTCTTATCGCCGAGTGTCGGCGATCGTTAAATTTTTAGGGAAATTAACGCCGTCTTGCCGTTCGGACTTCAGTGCGCCTCGCCCCAGTTTCGCCCGGCCCGGGCGTCGACGACGAGCGAAACCGAAAGCGCGACGGCGGGGAGCGGGGCCTTCGCCATCACATCCTTGACGACGCCGATGGTCGCCTCGGCCTCGCCCGGCGGCGCCTCGAAAACAAGCTCGTCATGCACCTGCAGGAGCATCCTTGCGGAGAGCTTTGCTTCCGCGAGAGCCCTCGGTATGCGGATCATGGCGCGGCGGATGACATCGGCCGCCGCCCCTTGAATCGGCGCGTTGATCGCCTGGCGCTCGGCATAGCCGCGCATGGCCGGATTCTTGTCGTTGATCGCGCCGACATAGGTCCGGCGCCCGAAGATCGTCTCGACATAGCCGCGCGCGCGTGCGCTCCTCACGGTGTCGTCCATATAGGCCTTGATGCCCGGGAATTTCTGGAAATAGCTCGATATGTAGTCCTTCGCCTGTCCCCGCTCGATGCCGAGCTGATTGGCGAGGCCGAAGGCCGAGATGCCGTAGATGATCCCGAAATTGATCGCCTTGGCCCGCCGCCGCACCATGGGATCCATGCCCTCGACCGGCACGCCGAACATTTCGGAGGCCGTCATGGCGTGAATATCGACGCCGTCGGCGAAGGCCTTCTTCATCGCCTTGAGGTCGGCGATATGCGCGAGCAGGCGCAGTTCGATCTGGCTGTAATCGGCCGAAACGAGCACATTGCCCTTCTCCGCGATGAACGCCTCTCGGATCTTGGCGCCGTCTTCGGTCCGTATCGGGATGTTCTGAAGGTTCGGATCGATGGACGAGAGCCGGCCGGTCGTTGTCGCCGCCAGCGCAAAGCAGGTGTGAATGCGCCCCGTCGCCGCATTCACCGAGAGCGGCAAGGAGTCCGTATACGTGCTTTTGAGCTTGGCGAGCCCGCGCCAGTTCAGGAGCGCGCGCGGGAGCGGCTGGCCCTCGGCGGCGAGTTCCTCGAGAATATCGGCCTTGGTCGACCAGGCGCCCGTCGGCGTCTTGCGCGCGCCCGGAAGCTGCAGCTTGCCGAAGAGGATGTCGGAGACCTGCTTCGCCGACCCCATGTTGAAGGGTCCGCCGGCGAGGCTGTAGGCTTCCTCCTCGCAGACCGTCATGCGGGCGGCGAAATCGGCAGAGAGCCGGGCGAGCACCGCCGGATCGATCTTGACGCCGTTGCGCTCCATGGCGAGCAACACCGGCGGCATCGCCCGCTCCAGCGTCTCATAGACGCTCGTCATTCCTTCGGCTGCAAGGCGCGGCTTCAATTGCGCGTGCAGGCGAAGGACGATGTCGGCGCTTTCGGCCGCGTATTCGGCAGCGCGCCTGATCTCGACTTCGCTGACGGCTTTCTGCTGCTTGCCGGTTCCGCGGATGTCGGCGAGTTTCAGTTTCTCGTGACCGAGCGCGCGCTGGGCCAGCTCCTCGAGGCTGTGCCCGCCCTTGCCGCAATCGAGCGCATAGGAGATGAGCATCACGTCGTCGATGGCGACGATCCTGACGCCGAGCCTTGAGAGAACGAGCGCCTCATATTTGAAGTCATGCGCGACCTTGAGGATCGACGGGTCTTCAAGCGCCGGGCGCACGATTTTGAGCGCAGTCTCAAGCGGCATCTGCCGTTGCGCATCCGCATCGTCGAATGAAAGCCCGTCCGCGCCGTGCGCGAAGGGTATGTATATGGCCTCGCCCGGCCCGACCGCGAGCGCCAGCCCGACCAGGCGCGCGCGCATGGCCTCCGAATGATCCGTCAGCGTTGCAATCGCGAGGCGCCCGCGATCGTAGGCCCGCGCGACGAACGCGCTGAGGCGTTCTGCGTCGAAGATCGCCTCGTAGCGCGTGCGGTCGATCGGCCCCGCTGCAGGCGGCGTCCCTTTCGCCGGCGCGAAAGCAGAAATCACTGCATCGCCTCCGCCAGTCGCCGCCTTCATCTTGAAGTCCGCCTCGACGCGCCGCGTCAGCGTCGAGAATTCCATCTTCTGCAGGAAGGCGATCAATCGTGCAGGATCGATCTTCGGCATCAAAAGTTCGGCGAGCGGCGCAGGCAAAGGCGTCTTGCGATCGAGCTCGACGAGCTTTCGCGAGATGCGCGCGGCCTCCGCGTTGTCGATCAAGGTCTGACGGCGCTTCTCCTGTTTGATCTCACCCGCCCGCGCGAGCAGCGTTTCGAGATCGCCATATTCGAGAATGAGCTGCGCGGCGGTCTTGACGCCGATGCCGGGAACGCCGGGGACATTATCGACCGAATCACCGCACAGGGCCTGCACATCGACGACCTTGTCCGGCGGCACGCCGAATTTCTCGATGACCTCCGCGCGCCCGATCTTGCGGTTCTTCATGGTGTCGTAGAGCGAGACGCGATCGTTGACGAGCTGCATCAGGTCCTTGTCGGACGAGACGATGACAGTCTCGCCGCCGAGCCGTTCCGCTTCGCTCGCATAGGCCGCGATGATGTCGTCGGCCTCATAGCCCTCGATCTCCACACAAGGTGTGCTGAAGGCGCGCGTCGCCTCGCGAACATAGGCGAATTGCGGCCGCAGATCCTCGGGCGGCTCCGGCCGGTGCGCCTTGTATTCCGGGTAAAGATCGTTCCTGAACGTCTTGGCGGAGTGGTCGAACACGACCGCGAAATGCGTCGGGTCGTGCTCGTCGGCGGCGTCCGCGAGGAGCTTGTAGAGCATGTTGCAATAGCCGGCGACCGCGCCGACCGGCAGGCCGTCCGACTTCCGCGTCAGCGGCGGAAGCGCGTGATAGGCGCGGAATATGTAGCCCGAACCATCGACGAGATAGAGACGGAGCGGCGATTGCGTCATGGGGCTTCATCCAGCGGCAGAATTCACATGAATTTTCAAGATTCCGACGATAGGCGTAGACGCGTAGCGCCGGAAGAAAACAACTGATTTCGGCGCAGCTCGGTGAGCTGCATACGGGCCGTGGCGAAATGGTGCCGCCTGGGTGACTTGAACACCCGACCCTCGCATTACGAATGCGATGCTCTACCAGCTGAGCTAAGGCGGCGACCGGGCCCTCTTGGCTTGGCGCCTGAAGGGCGGTCTTCCATGGCCGCGACAGGGCCGGCTCGCCGGCCCCGCGCGGGCGCTTCTTACCCCCGCCGGACCTTCCACGCAACCGAAGGCTGGAGCGGAGCGATCAGCTGCGCAGGACCCCGCCCGTCGCCTTGCCGACCTGAGCGAGGATGCGGGCCGACAGGGCCTCGATTTCCTCGTCGTTGAGGGTTTTCTCGCGCGGCTGGATTTTTACTTCCACGGCGAGAGATTTCTTCCCTTCCGGCACGCCCTTGCCCTCATAGACGTCGAACAATGCGACCTTCGAGATCAGCTTGCGGTCGGCGGCGGCGACCGCCTTCACGAGAGCCTCCGCCGTCACGTTCGCATCGACGACAAAGGCGAAATCGCGAGTGAGCGGCATGAGGTCGAGCGCGTCGAGCGCCGGCTTCGTCTTGGCGCCCTTCTTCTTCGGTTCGGGAATCTGGTCGAGAAAGACCTCGAAGCCGTAGACCGGCCCATCGACATCGAGCGCCTTCAGCACGCGCGGATGAAGCTCGCCGAAATGGGCGAGCGCTTTCGCCGGCCCAAAGCGCAAGGTTCCGGACCGGCCCGGGTGGTAATAGTTCGGCGCATCGGCGCTCGTCTGAAGCTGCTCGATCTTGGCGCCCGCGGCTTCGAGCGCGGCGAGCGCATCGGCTTTGGCGGCAAAAATATCCGTTCCCGGAACATCTTGCCAATGGCGGATAGCGGCGGGGCGGCGCGCGCCGCGCGCCATCATCGCCTGATCGGAAGGTCCGGCGCCGGCGTATTGCGGCGCGACCTCGAAGAGCGCGAGCCCGTCGCGGCCGCGATCGGCGTTGCGCTGCAGCGCCTTCAGGAGATTGGGCAGGATCGAGGGGCGCATGGCGTCAAGGTCCGAGGCGATCGGATTGGCGAGCACGAGGCCTCGCGCCCTGATCTCGTTCTCGCTCATGAAAAGGCTCGCATGACGCTTGTCCATGAACGACCAGGTGACGGCTTCAAGAAGCCCGCGCGCAGCCAGCGCCCGGCGCGCATTGCGCCGCCGGTCCTGCGCGGGCGTCGACTTCGGCATTTCGACCGGCCCGCGCGGCGCCAGAGTCGCCGCCGGAAGCCTGTCGAAGCCCAGGATGCGCGCGATTTCCTCAACGAGATCGGCCTTGCCATCGATGTCGGGCCGAAACGAGGGAACGGAGACGAGCCATGGGTCCGACTTCGCGACGACGAACCCCAGCGCCTTGAGAATCCGCTCCATCTCGCTCTCGTCGATGGCGAGCCCGGTCAGGCGCTTCACTTCAACCGGCGGGAAGGCGACCGTTT
>JBEBFW010000253.1:0-4705 GCA_040081755.1 Parvularculaceae bacterium | reverse complement strand
GTCCCGCCCGACCATGCGCCGGGTTCATCCGCTAGCGGATAAAAGGGGGGTCGGGCCCAATGGCCCGGCCCTCGTTTCCGCGGCGGTTGTCGCGCTTGCGTCGGTCGGAGCGGCCCGGGCCGGCGGCGACGATACGGAGAGCGCGGCGACGCCCCCGAAAACGCGCATCCGCGCCGAGGCGCCGGTCGCGCCTCACGAAGCCCAGCCGGCGGGGGATGCGTCGTCGGAGAAGTCCGGTGGCGGATTATCGGCGGACGCCGATGCGCCCGGAGAATCAACGCCCGCAGAAACCGAGGGAAGCGAATTGCAAGCGGCGAGCCCGACGGACGGCGATGCGGTTCCAGCGCCGCAGAACGAGCCCGCGGCAGCCGCCGAGACGCAGCCGCGATCAACGGCGCCCGCCTTTACGCCGGCGCCCGTCGCGGAGGAGAGAAGCCCGCCGAGCCAGGCGCCCGATCGCACGCCTTTGGTCGATTTGAGCATGCTCGAGACCGACGATTTGCGTCTCTTGTACTTCCACCCGGCGGAAACCTATCTGACGCCTTATGTGGCCGCGAGTTTCGACAACGCGCTCGCTTTCAATCGGCGGCTGTTCAATTGGGAGCCGTGGGAGAAGACGACAGTTCTCCTCAAGGACTTCTCCGATTTCGGAAACGCCGCCGCGCGTTCCTCGCCCAACAACGCGCTGCTGCTGGACATCGCTCCCTTGAGCCTCGCCTATGAGACGTTCAGTCCGGGCGAGCGCTTCTTCACGCTGACCAACCACGAAACGACGCATGTCGCGACGATGGATGTGTGGAACCGCAGCGACGCCCGATGGCGCCGGGTCTTTGGCGGCAAGCCCATGCCGGTGCAGGAGCACCCGGAGTCGATCCTCTACAGCTTCCTGACGACGCCGCGCGTCAGCGTTCCGCGCTGGTATCTCGAAGGCAGCGCCGTCTTCATGGAAACCTGGATGGCGGGCGGCTTCGGCCGCGCGCAGGGCGCCTATGACGAAATGGTCTTCCGCGCGATGGTTCGCGACGACGCGCATTTCTACGGACCTGTCGGTCTCGAGTCAGAGGGCGTCGCCGTCGATTTTCAGGTGGGCGTCAACGACTACCTCTACGGAACGCGATTCTTCAGCTATCTCGCCAACGCCTATTCGCCTGAGAAAGTCGTCGAATGGATGGGCCGCGGCCCCGAGAGCGCGCCCTATTATCTGACGCAGTTCAAGCGCGTCTTCGGCGAGAGCCTCAGCGACGTCTGGGACGACTGGATCGACTGGGAGCGGGCGTTCCAGCAGGAGAACCTCGCCGCGCTGCGCGCCTATCCGGAAACGCCGATCGAGCCGTTAGCGCAGAAGGGGCTCGGTTCAGTTTCGAGATCGTTCATCGACCCTGGGTCGGGGGACATTATCGGGGCTTTTCGCTACCCCGGCGTTCTCGCCCATGTCGGCGTTCTCTCCGCGCAGACCGGCAAGATCCGCAAGCTGACGGACATTGACGGGGCCATGCTCTATCGCGTGACCTCGCTCGCCTACGATCCGCAGAGCGGCACGGCCTGGTACACGACGGACAACTACGCGTTCCGCGACATTGTCGAGATCGACGTGAGAACGGGACGCAAGCGCACCGTGCTGCGCGACGCCCGCATCGGCGATCTCGTCTTCAATCCGGCGGACCGGTCGCTTTGGGGCGTGCGCCATCTCAATGGGTTTGCGACGCTTGTCCGCCTCCCCGCGCCCTACGACTCGTGGAACCAGATACGCACATTCGATTTCGGCAGGGTTCCGTTCGATCTCGACATTTCTCACGACGGCCGTCTTCTGTCGGCTTCGGTCGGTGAAATCGACGGCAAACAATCCGTCCAGGTGTTCGAGATCGCCGCGCTGGCGACACAGAACGCCGAGCCTGTCGCCAGTTTCGACCTCGGCTCATCGACGCCCGAGGGATTCGTCTTCTCACCCGACGGACGGTATCTGTTCGGCAGCGCCTATTACACCGGCGTCTCGAACATCTATCGCTATGACCTCGCCGGCGGCGCGATCGAGGCGGTCAGCAACGCCTCGACCGGCTTCTTCAGGCCGATACCGCGGGAGGACGGATCGCTCGTCGTCTTTGACTACTCGGGCGACGGATTGCGGCCCGGCGTCATCGACCCCGCGCCCCTCAGCGATCTTGGCGCCATCAAGTTTCTCGGCGCCGAGATCGCGGCGCGCCATCCGGTGGTCAAGACCTGGACGGCTGGTGCGCCGGACGTAGAGGCGTCCGGGCAGCGGGAGGCGGAGCGCAAGAAGTACATTCCGCGGGACGAACTGCAGCTCGGAGCGGCCTATCCGGTCGTCGAGGGTTATCTCGGCGCGGTCGCCTTCGGCTACCACGTGGTTTTCGAAGACCCGCTTCAGTTCAACCAGATCAAGGCGACGGTGTCGTATTCGCCTGAGAGCGCAGGCGCTGAGGAGAACTGGCACGTCGATCTTGAATACAAGGCGCTCAAATGGCGCATCCGGTACTGGCATAACGACGCCGATTTTTATGATCTTTTCGGGCCGACGGAACGGGCGCGCGCGGGCGACGCCGTCATCGCCGGCTATCGTCATTCATTCGTCTACGATCCGCCGCGCAAGCTGGAATTGAGCGTCGAGGTCGGTCACTACATGGGCCTCGATCGCCTGCCGGCGGCTCAGGAAGTCGTGACGCAGTTCAGCAGCCTCACCTCGTTCAACGCTGAGCTGCAGTTCGAGGACACGGCGCGCTCGCTTGGCGCGGTCGATCATGAGAAGGGCGTGCGCTGGAACGTCGCACTCGGCGCTGACTACGCCGGTTCGAAGGTTTATCCGAGCGCTCGCATCGGATTTGACATCGGGGCGCCGCTGCCGATCAGAAACTCCTCCGTCTGGCTCTATACGTCGGCGGGCGCGACCGCCGGAAGTTCCGCAAGCCCGTTGGGGAGTTCCTATTTCGGCGCCTTCGGCAACAATTATGTCGATGATCGCGAGATCAAGCGGTACCGCGAGCCTCACAGCCTCCCCGGATTCGAAATCAACGAGATCAGCGCGCGGCGCTTCGTGAAGGCCATCGCCGAGTGGAACCTGCCGCCCGTGCGCTTTGAAGACGTCGGCGCGCCCGGACTCTTCTTGAGTTCCGCGCGCCCCGCGGTATTCGCCGGCGTTCTCGCGGCCGATCCGGCCGCCGGGTCGATGAAGACCTATCAGACGATCGGCGCGCAGCTCGACTGGTTCTTCACCGCCGCCCATAGATTGCCGATGGTGTTCTCCGTCGGCTACGCTGAAGGCTTCGAGAATGGCGACCGGAAAGGCGGCGAAGTTCTCTTGTCGCTGAAGATCATGTGATGGATGCGGACTTCTGGCTGAAGGCGGTCATCGCGACTGCGCCCGTCCTGACGCTGTTGCTTGTCTTCGACCGGCTGGATGTCTTCAATCTCATCAGCATTCGCGCCATTGCGCTTCTGACGGCGGCGGGCGGCTTGCTCGCAGCGCTCAGTTTCTTCGCCAATTGGCGCGTGATGGATGGGTTCCCCATCGGTTTCGGCAGTTACAGCCGCTATGTCGCCCCGGCGATCGAGGAGTGCCTGAAAGCGCTGCCCATTGTTGCTCTGTTCGCCGTCAATCGTCTCGGTTTCAAACTCGACGCCGCCATCGCCGGCTTCGCCGTCGGCGCGGGCTTCTCGATGGTCGAGAACGGCTGGTATTTGCGCGAGTTCGGCGAGGCTAATCTGAGCGCCTGGCTGGTGCGAGGCTTCGGCACGGCGGTCATGCACGGCGGAGCGACGGCGATATTCGCCGTCATTGCGCATGAGATGACGGAGCGTCAGGCGGCGGCTGAGGCGACGGCGTACCGTCTGAACCTGCTCCTTTTCTTGCCCGGTCTTGCGGCGGCGATGATGGCTCATTCGGCATTCAATCACTTCCCCAATCACTCGCTCGCCGTCATGGCGCTGACCATGTGTGTGGTGCCGGTGACGCTGTTTCTCACCTTGTCGCGCAGCGAGCGCGCAACGCATGAATGGCTGAAGGACGACCACGAAGTTCACCGGAAGGCGCTTCAGGACCTCCGCGAGGGGCGTTTCGCCGAGAGCGAGGCCGGACGCAAAATACGCAAGCTGACCGAACGATTTCGCGGATCGAGGGCTGAGGATGCGTTCGCCTATGT
This sequence comes from Parvularculaceae bacterium, assembly GCA_040081755.1. Lineage (GTDB taxonomy): Bacteria > Pseudomonadota > Alphaproteobacteria > Caulobacterales > Parvularculaceae > Amphiplicatus. Next base: position 551 of record JBEBFW010000253.1, on the reverse strand, counting down.
GACGCTCAAGACCGAACTCGTTCTCCGTGCGGAGGAACTCATTCTCGCACGCCAGCGCGATGAGGAGGCCGATGTCAGCGAGGCCGATCGACGAAAATTCGAAGAGCTCGACGCCGTAAAGCGCCGGCTCGGGCGGCCGGCGCTGGCGGCGATCGGGCCCTATTTGGGCTTTTCACGCAACGACATGTGGGAGGTCGGCCGCCTTCGGGCGCGCGTGAAAGCCGCCAAAACGGCAACCTCGTGAGCCGCGGCGCCTTGGACGCCGCCACTCCTATGGGGGCTTGACGCGCGCGCCGCGGCTGGCGCTCAAATCGGTGAGGGCGTAATATACGCCCGGGGAATGGGGAGATCGATCATGCGGCTTGTTATTGGCGCTATTTCAGCAGCGGCGCTGCTCGCCGGCTGTACGAGCGTTGACACGAGAGACGCGGCGTCCGCTGCCGCCCTGCCGAGCGCGGAGCTGTCGGCGTATGTGGCGGGCATCGAGCCCGAACGGGCGCGCGGCGGCGACGAGATTTTAAATCTCAAGGTGACCGACGTCTCGGCGGACT
>JBEBFW010000044.1:0-17004 GCA_040081755.1 Parvularculaceae bacterium | reverse complement strand
CCGCCTTCCTCAATCCGGCGAAAGAGCGCGCCACTCTGCGCGTCATCTCCGAGGCCCATGCGGAGCGCGTCCTCATCGACGGCAAGCGCGCGAGCGGCGTGCGCTTTCGGCTGGGGCAGTCGAGCGCCGTCGTCCGGGCGCGCCGCGAGGTGATCCTCGCCGCCGGCGCCTTCCAGTCGCCGCAGCTCCTCATGCTGTCCGGCATCGGACCCGCCGCCCATCTCGCCGAGCGCGGCGTCGAGGTGATCGCCGACTCGCCCGATGTCGGTTCGCATTTGCAGGACCATCTCGACTATACGATCCTCAGGCGGACGAAGTCTCCGGACTCGCTCGGCGTTCACCCGGCCGTCGCCTTGCGCTTTTTCCCGGCGCTCGACGCCTACAACAAGCGCGGCGAGGGATTCTTGACTTCGAACCTCGCCGAGTGCGGCGGCTTCATCAAGACGGACCCAAGGCTCGACGAGCCGGACATCCAGCTCCACTTCATTCCGGGCCTTGTCGACGACCACGGCCGCAAGAAGCATCTCGGCGGCGGCTATTCCTGCCACGCCTGCGTGCTCCGCCCCAAAAGCAAGGGCGTCGTCCGGCTCGCCTCGCGCGATCCGATGGCGCCGCCTGAAATCGACCCGCGCTTTCTCTCCGACGACGACGACCTCTTCCGTCTCGTCAAAGCCGGCCGCTTGATCATGCGGATCTTCGATTCTCCGGCGATGGGCGCCGTCGATGGCGAGCAGCTCTACGTCGCGAGGAACGCGACCGACGCCGCGATCGTCGAGGACATCCGCAATCGCGCCGACACCATTTACCATCCCGTCGGCACCTGCCGCATGGGCGCGGACGGCAAGTCGGCGCTCGATACCAAATTGCGGGTGCGCGGCGTCGAGGCCTTGCGCGTCGCCGACGCCTCGGTCATGCCGACCCTGGTCGGCGGCAACACCAACGCGCCGTCGATCATGATCGGCGAGAAAGCGGCGGACCTCATCAAGGAAGGCATGTAATGGTCGGACGTCGGTTTTCAGGGTTCAGATTTGGGCGTTCGGACCCTTTGACCAGGGATGAATCCGGCCTCCAAACGCCGACAACCGAACGCCAAATACCGAAAGCCGCCGTTAACCCGCCGAAACTTTGCTTGATTACTGTGCCTATAGGCGCGGACCGGCGCATGGGTTATCCACAGCCGATTGTTCGTTGCGGAGCGTAGCATGTGCGGCATCATCGGCATTCTTGGAAAGTCTGACGTCGCCCCCCTGATCGTGCAGGGGCTGAAGCGCCTTGAATATCGCGGTTACGACTCGGCCGGCGTCGCCACCATCAAGGACGGACGCCTCGACCGGCGGCGCGCGCCCGGAAAGCTCGCGGCGCTGGAGCAGCTGCTGAAATCGAACCCCCTCCCCGGCGCGATCGGCATCGGCCATACGCGCTGGGCGACCCACGGCGCGGCGAACGAATCGAACGCCCACCCCCACGCGACGCGGCGCCTCGCGCTCGTTCACAACGGCATCATCGAGAATTTCGCGGACCTGCGCCGCGAGTTGAAAGCGAAAGGCTACACTTTCGAATCCGAGACGGACACCGAGGTCTGCGCCCAGCTCATCACTTACTATCTCGAAACCGAAAACCTTCCGCCCAAGGACGCTTTCGGCAAGGCGCTCGCGCGCATCAAGGGCGCCTTCGCGCTCGCAGTCGTCTTCATCGGCGAGGAAGACCTCATGATCGGCGCCCGCCGGGGCAGCCCCCTCGCCCTCGGGCGCGGCGACGGCGAGATGTTCCTCGGCTCCGATTCCTACGCGCTCGCCCCCTTCAGCAACCGCGTCACCTATCTCGATGAAGGCGACTGGGTCGCGGTGACCCGAAAGTCCTTCCAGATCTCCGATGCGGCGGGCGAGGCCGTGTCGCGGCCGGAGACGCTTTCGACGGCCGCCGACGCGCTGGTCGACAAGGACGGCCACCGCCACTTCATGGCGAAGGAAATTCATCAGCAGCCGGAAGTGATCGCCCACACGCTGTCGCGCTATCTCGACCCCGGGAGCGAGACGGTGCGCCTGCCGGCGGGCTCCTTCGATTTCGCCAGGCTCGAACGCCTGACGATTTCAGCCTGCGGCACCGCCTATTATGCGGGCCTCGTCTCCAAGTATTGGTTCGAAACCTGGGCGAGACTCCCCGTTGAAGTCGATATCGCATCGGAGCTGCGCTATCGCGCCGTTCCCTATCCGCAAGGCGGCGGCGCCTTGTTCGTGTCGCAGTCCGGCGAGACGGCCGACACGCTCGCGGCGCTGCGCGAAGCGCGCCGCTGCGGCCAGAAGATCGCTGCGGTCGTCAATGTTCTTGAGTCGAGCATCGCGCGCGAAGCGGATGTCATGTTCCCGATGGCCGCCGGCCCCGAGATCGGCGTCGCCTCGACCAAGGCTTTCACCTGTCAGCTCGCCGCGCTCGCCTGCGTCGCCATCGCCGCCGGCCGCGCCAGAGGCGCCCTCAGCGAGACGGAGGAAAAGCGGCTCGTGCGGGCGCTTCTCGAAACGCCGCGCCTTGTCGCCGAAGCGCTCGACAGCGCCAGCAAGATCGAGGCGATCGCCGAGGAAGTCGCCAAGGCGCGCGACGTTCTCTATATCGGCCGCGGCGTCAACTTCCCGCTCGCCCTCGAAGGCGCGCTGAAGCTGAAGGAAATCTCCTATATTCACGCCGAGGGCTACGCCGCCGGCGAGCTGAAGCACGGACCCATCGCGCTCATCGACAGCGACGTTCCGGTCATCGTCATCGCGCCCTCCGACGCGCTCTATGAAAAGACCGTCTCCAACATGCACGAAGTGATGGCGCGCGGGGGCAAGGCGCTGCTCATCTCTGACCGCAAGGGAATCGCCAAAGCAGGCGAGAATGTGTGGATGTCGATCGAGGCGCCAGAGGTCGAGCCGATGCTGGCGCCGATCGTCTACGCCGCGCCCATACAGCTCCTCGCCTATTACACGGCGACGACCAAAGGCACCGACGTCGATCAGCCGCGCAATCTCGCAAAATCGGTGACGGTCGAGTGAGTTCGTCTGTATACAGAGTACCGATCGCACTCCTCGCGTTTGCCTGGGCGCCCGCTCTAAAAAAACCCCGCTCATCCCGGCGAAAGCCGGGACCCAGGCTGCGTTCCGTATACGCATGTCGTGCATGGACATACGGATTGCTGTTCCGCAAATGACATGCCGAACTCCAATAGTTTCCGCACCGAAATCCCGCAACGCCCATGACCCGCGCTGAACGCATCGTCGTCGCCGGCGGCGCCGGCTACATCGGCAGTCACGTCTGCGTCGATTTATTGTCCGCAGGCAAATCGCTTCTCGTCATTGACGATTTCTCCAATTCGAGTCCCGAGGCGCTGGCGCGCGTCAAGGAGATCGCTGGCGGCGGCGAGATCGAGCTGTTGCGCGCCGACCTCGCCGACGCGGCGCATGCCGGCCGCATCGTCGATGCGGTGCGCGCCTTCCGTCCGCACGGCGCCGTGCATCTCGCCGGGCTGAAGGCCGTGGCGGAATCCGTCGCCGACCCCATGCGTTATTATCGCGTCAATCTCGGCGCTGCGCTGACGCTGGTGACGGCGCTTGACGCGGCGAACGCGCGCCGCATCGTGTTCTCGTCCTCGGCGACGGTTTACGGGGAACTCAATGCGAACCCTGTGAAGGAGAACGGCCGGCTCGGGCCGACGAACCCCTACGGGCGCACCAAGTTCTTCATCGAAGAGATGCTGCGCGACCTTCAGCGCGCTGACGATCGCTGGCGCGTCTGCAATCTCCGGTATTTCAACCCGGTCGGCGCACACGCTTCGGGCCGCATCGGCGAGGACCCGCACGGCGCGCCCAACAACCTCTTCCCCTTCATTGCACAAGTCGCCGTCGGCCGGCGCGAGAAGCTCGTCGTCTTCGGCGGCGACTATCCGACCAGCGACGGCACAGGCGTTCGCGATTACATCCACGTCGTCGATCTCGCGCGAGGACACCGCCTCGCGCTCGACCATCTCGCTGCTCAGAAGTCGGGGCCTGCGCTCGACGTCAATCTCGGCTCGGGCCGCGGATATTCCGTGCTCGAAGCAGTCAGCGCCTTCAAACGCGCTTCGAACCGCGACATCCCTTGCGAGATCGCGAGGCGCCGCGACGGCGACATCGCCGAGATTTACGCCGATCCTTCTCTCGCGCACACTCTCTTTGGCTGGCGCGCGGAGAAAACGCTCGAAGACATGTGCGCGGACCACTGGCGCTGGCAGCGCGAAAATCCGGACGGGTATCGTAGGGCGGACGGCAGTCCGCCAGAAAAACTCTGACGGCGGGCACGGCGTATTTACGGAGAGTCTTTACTGGCGGGTTGCCACCCGCCCTGCCCTACGCCGCTTTCTCCGCGAACTGACCATATTTGCGGAAGCGCGCAATGTAGCCGGGGAGGATCGCCTCGACGGCCTTCGGCGACAACCCGAGATCGGCGAAGGTCAGAACAGAAGCGCCGCCGGCGCCGACGACATTGTCCTTCTTCAGCATCTTGATCTGGTCGCGCGTGATCGGCGGGTCGAGGAACGGCAGAAGGCCGAGGCATTCGCCGAAAAGCCCCGCGGCCGGCGCGACGGCCCAGGGGAGCGGGACGAGAAGACGGCTCTGCCCGGTCACGGAAAGGAGGAGTTCCAAAAGTTCCTTGAACGAATAAACGCGCGGACCGCCGAGCTCGTAAGTCTTTCCAACAGCGCCCGGCCGCGCGAGGGTCTCGCAGATCGCCTCGGCGACATCATCGACATAGACTGGCTGCATGCGCGTTCCGCCGCCGCCGATGAGAATCGGGATCGGCGCGAAAGGCGGCGCGAACGAAAACATGGTCGCGAACTTGTTGAAGAACCGGTCCTCGGGCCCGAAAATGATTGATGGGCGGACGATTGTCGCGAAGGGGAGCGCCTCGCGGACCGCGCGCTCGCCCTCGCCCTTGCTGCGCGCGTAGAGGCTCTCGCCCTGCGCGTCGGCGCCGATCGCCGATACTTGCACGAAGCGCCGCACGCCGGCCTCTGCCGCGAGCCGCGCGAGCGCCGCAGCGCCGCCCGCCTGCACCGCCTCGAAAGACTGCGCACCATCCTGACTGAGAATGCCGATGCAATTGACGACCGCGTCTGCGCCCTTCAACGCCTCGGCGATCGATCCCTGATGGCGGATATTCGTCTGCACAAGCTGGATTTGTCCGACAACGCCCATGGTGCGCAGGAACTGCGCGTGATGAGGGCGCCTTACCGCGACGCGAACGCGCCACCCGCGGCGCGCCAGCTCACGCGCCACATTGCGCCCGACAAATCCCGAACCGCCGAACACCACCGCCAGATCGCCGGCCATCGACTTCTCCCTCGTGCGCCGGAACGCCTAACCAAAGTCGGCGCCCAAAACAACGCGAAGGCGCCGGCGCGCCTCTGCGAGCGCCGATCGGTCTCCAGATCACAGCCAAATATGCAGAACGCCAATGCGGTCCAGACCGCGCCCGGGTCGCCGAAAACGGCCCCGCGTTGACAACAGCCCGCCCGCCCGCATATGGACCCTCCCAAGCCCAGATGGCGGAATTGGTAGACGCACCAGCTTCAGGTGCTGGCGCCGCAAGGCGTGGAGGTTCGAGTCCTCTTCTGGGCACCATGTGGAAAAAATTACGCGTAAATTCAATAAGTTATAGATTTTAGTGGGACGCTTTCGGCAAAAATCGAAAAAGTGGGACACTTTGTTGTTCTATTGATGTTCACCCCGAAGCTTCGCCATCGCCCTTCCCGCGAGCACTTTTTGGCGAGCCGACTTCGTGTACCGCTCGACTTCTTTCATGGTCTGATGGCCGGTGACGGCCATGATTTCGAGCTCTGAGCAGCCAAGTTCAGCGAGTCTGGCCGCCGCTGCTTTGCGCAGGCCGTGCGCTGAACACTGAGGGAGACCGGCTTCATCGCACCAAGCGCGGAAGCGGTTCCCGAACCCATTATTCGTGAACGGTCGCCCATGCTCCGTGACCAGGAATGTCGAATGACCGGTCACCGTCGCGTCAATAAGCTGCTGGAGCGCGGGGATGATCGGGAGTTCCAGCGTGACCGGCCGCCGGGCGCGGTTTTTTTCCTGCGTGAATTTCAACCAGCCGTCTTTAACGTGCTGGTGTCCGAGACGAACCACGTCGGAGCGGCGCTGCCCCGTATAAAGGAGCAAGGCGAAAGCGAGTCGGGCCTTAGTCCCGACGGGATGTTTCGCCTCGTATTGAAGCACCTCATCGATAGACCATGCGTGAAAGCCGCCCTCTTTGGTGAAGAGGTAGGGCACTGACATCGCGGGATTGCTCTCGGCGTAGCCGTATTCGATGGCGAACTTGTAGATCTGCCGAAGCGCCTTGATCATGTTGTTGGCGCCGCCTGGCTTGTCGGCCTTATCGTCGCGCCATTTGCGCACATGTTGCGAGTTGAGGTTTGCCGCTGGCAGGTCTCCGCCCAATTTGCAGATGCGCTCGAGGATGCCGCGCCGGACATACTGGGTCCGTTTATGCAATTGCCGGAAGTCCGCTGAGCGATAATATTCGTCGCACAGCCAGCGGAACGTCCCGGCGGATTTTGCCTTGATCTGCTGGGGCGTCAGTTTGTCGGGTGGAACGACGCCGTTGGCCGCCTTCTGGTACGCAGCCCAAAATTCACGGGAGCCGATCGGGCCAGGCAGCCGAACCTTTTGCTCTCCGCGCCTCCTGAAATAGATGCGCACATTTCCATATCGGTCGGCATCTTCGATGACATATTTGATTCTGACTTTCACATTCTTACGTCATCCCAGGGATTGGCGACCGCGATTTCATCAGCATGCGGCAGATTGCTGAAGGCGACATCCAGTTCCGAACGATCCCAGAGCCTTCTTCCGCCATGGATTCGCGGCTTCGGCATCACTCCCTCTTTTATCATCTGGTCGAACTTCGAGCCGCCGACGCCAATATACGCCGCCGCGACTTCGCGGCACAGCCCGCGGGGCGGCAGGCTGGACGGAAGTATTTCGGATCGCGCCGCTTGATGGGACCGCAGTGATTGGCGTTCGGCAGGGACCGGCTGAGAGCTCGTTTCAGGCGCTCCGTTGCGGATGGATGGTTGATTCAACACGATTATCCCGCTCCTCTACTTTCCAGGCTGACGACTCCACACCAGCGATCCCCTCTCTTCCTCTCCATTCTCGAACAGCGCGGCGCGGATCGGCGCGGCGAAACTCGGATCGTCGAGTTCGACGCTGAGATACGGCTTGCCGCCTTCGGCTCTGGGTTTGGCGCGCCAGGCGGCGCCGAGTTCCTTGCCGTCGGCGAGGACCCTGAAGTCCGGCGCTTTGTCATTGCCGTTCTTGTCGTTAAGGACGATGGCGGCTTTTACGTTGATGGTCATGGTGCGGATGGTTCCTGAATATCCTTCCGCGGTTTTCGAGAATGTGCCGATGAGAGGCATGGGTGTTCACTCCGTTGCTGCTTTGGGTTGACCAAGGGATTTCCGGGCGCGCCTGAAGGCGGCGTCCGATTGCAGGAAGCGGTCGATCATGAGGGCGGCGAGATCGCCGAGAGAGATTTCGCGGCCGAACTCTTGTGCGTGAATTCGCGCGTAGTCGGTAAGCGCGTCGTGCGCGTTCGGCGGCAGCACGACCGCGAGCCTGACGGGCGCGCGATCGACGATGGGACCGATCTTGAGCGTCACAGCCGCGCCTCCTTCGGCATGACCGGTCGGAGGACGAGGTCCCTGTTCACAATGACGCGGAGGGGCCAGCCGGGGCGGATGTTGATCGTCGGCTGAATGTCGAGATTGCGCTGGACGATCTTCTGGCCGGCCTGATTGGTCGCGGTCTGCGCCGACTCGCGCAAGGCGGCGACGATGTCGCTCTCGCTGTCGCCAAAGGAGAGTTCCGTGCCGACGCCGAGCAGCGTTGAGAGAACGATTCCTTTCAGCAGGCGGAACGTGTGGAAATCGACCTGATCGGAAAGTCCCGCATAACCAGCGACGTCGCTCGCCGGCATGTTGTCGATGACGATGGAGGCGCCGTCGGGATAAATGATGCGGGACCAGACGAGGAGCGCGCGGGACTGGCCGAAGGCGATGACGCTGTCATAGCGGCCGAGGAGACGCGCGCCCTGCGGGATAAGCACGATCTCGCCCGTCACGGTGTCGTAGACGTTCTGCGTCACCTGGGCGATGACGGTTCCTGGAAGATCGGAGTTGACGCCGGTGATGAGGCTCGCCGGGATAACCGTCCCCGCCATCACCTCGAAGGGCGTCAACGGATCCTCGATGCGATGCGGATTGTCCGTCGCGCTTAATCCGCGATCGTCCAGAAACGCCAGCTTCCTGATCTGCCGGTTCGGATCTTCATCGTGCTCGGCGCCGAATGGAACTTTCGGCGCCCCTTCGCCGAGCCCAACGTCGAATGGTGCAGCAGAACTCGCGGGTGATACAGCAGTCGCAGGACCGCGCGCCGCGCCCGCATTGGACTTCAGCTGGAAGAAAACGCCAGCCTGGCGGGCGTCGCTCGCGACCTGTTGCTCGCGCAAAGCGGCTTCGCGCGCCGCGTCGGCCTCGGGAGAGTTGCGGAACGGCGTCGGCGACATCGCGGCGTAATCGTTGGTGTCGAGATAGCCCAAGGAGTCGGTCGCATCCTCCGCCCGCAGGAAGGCGGCGCCGAGATCGCCGGGGAGCGGCTTGCCGAGTTTCGGCTTCACCTCAACGTCGGCATAAGTCTTCGGGAGCGCTTCGAGGCCTTCGGCGGTCGGCTTGGTCTCGGTGTTGTAGAGCTCCTTGGCTTTCTCTTCGCCCATCGCGCGCGGCGGCCGCAGCGCAACGGTCATCGCGCCGAAGATGAGGATTGATGCGCCGCCCGCCGCGATCATCAGCGCGGTGCGATTGAGGCGCGTCACGGGCCGAGGTTTCGCCCGCAGTCGGAGCGCCTCGGGCGGCTCCTTCGGGACAGCATTCTCAAGGGCGGCGCTCATATCAGCTGCGTCCCTTGAGGTCGGTGCGGACGATCCGCACGACCGCCTGGGTCTTTTCGCCAAGGCGAAGCTCGGCCGCCGAGAACAGGCGGTCAACGACGTAGTAATTGCCGCGCATGCGGTAATTGACGAGTTCGGGCTTGCCATTGGCGGAAAGAACGAACAGCGGCGGGGCTTCCCCTTGCGCGATCTGCTCGGGGAACTGGATGAACACCTGTTTGCCGTTGTCGAAGGCGCGGACGGGGCGCCAGGACGGCTTGTCGCCTTCGATGTCGTAGCGGAACTTCAGATCGTCTGGATCGAGGCCGGTTGCGATCGTGTTCTGAACAGTCTCGATGGCGCGATTGTTTTCGTTTCGGCGTTTGACGAGCTGATCTTGCGGATAGGTCCAGGAGATCGCCGCCATATAGGTCTCGCGAAAGGAGCGAAGCTCCAGATGGTAGGCGCGCCGATCAGTCGCGATGACAAGATTGGTCGAGAGATCGGCGGCGATCGGCTTGACGAGAATGTGGGTGCGCTCGCCCGCCTGGCCGCCGCTGGTGGTGTCGCCGACCACCCAGCGGACGGTGTCGCCGGCGGAAACGGAATTGACCCGTTCTCCCGGTTCAAGCGCGATGTCGGTCACCTGCTCGGGCGCGGCGTAGAGCTGGTAGAGCGCGCCGTCCATGAAGGGATAGACCTGAACGGCGTTGAGGAAGCGCCCGAGGTCGGGCTCGATCTTGGCGCGTTCGTTCGCGGTCTCGATGCGCTCGAAGGGTTTCAGCTCCGCCGGCGCGGCCTTCTCCTCCATCGGCTTCAACTGACCTGGCAGCGGATAGGGCCTCGCCGTCTCGACGATCTCTCGAACCGGCGCGCCGTCGAAGCTAACGACCTTGGCAGGCGCGAGGGGTGCGGCTTGGTCGAGTGCAATATCAGGATAGCTCATCGCGCATCCTGTCAGCATAAGGAGCGCAGGAATCGAAACAGCGGTTCTCATGAGGGTTCTCCGGTTGAAAGGTCCTTCGACCAGTTGATGCCGTGGACGTAGAGTCCAAGCGGATTCTTGTGCAGCGCCTCCGCGGTGCGCGGCGGCGACAGGACGAGCGTCAGATGCGCGGTGAAGCGCTCTTGGCCTTGGAACTGACCGCTTTGGTAAGTTTTCTCCGACCAGCGAAGCTCGAAGGAGTCATCAGAAGCGCGAACGACGCTCCCCACATCGACGGTGACGCTGCGCCGGCCGATGTCCTTGAACGGATCATTGTCGCGGGCGTAGTCATTGAGCGCGATCGCGCCTTTGTCGGTCGCGTGGTCATAGGCGCGCAGCCAGTTCTCGCGCACGACCACGGGATCGATCGACACCGACCGGACATCGCGGATGAAGTTTGCGAGCGCATGGGCGATCTGCGCGTCGGACGGCTTGTAGGATTCAATGGCGGGACCGACGGCGCGCGCGGAGCCCGTCTCATCGACTTCGACCACATAGGGCGTGACGATGGAGCGGCTCGACTGCCAGATGAGCCCGCCGACGGAAATCGAGGCGATGACAAGCGACCCGAAGGCTGCAAGCCGCCAGTTCGCCGCCTGCGCGCGCGCCGTCCCCATGCGCTCGTCCCAGGCGGCCTGGGCCTTGAGATAGGGCGTCTCGGGCTTCGGCGCAGCGCCATAACTGGTCGATGAGCTTTTGAACATGCATCACTCCTCGTGCCTTGAAAGTTTTGGGCCCTCGGCGGCGCCGCCGCGATCGCCGGAGGCGATGACGTGCGTGGCGGTCAACGCCGCATCCTTTACCGCCTGGTCGTGACGCAGACGACGCGCCCAGTCGGGGGCGCCGGCGGCTGCCGCGCTTGTGGACGCATTCGATTGAGCGCCCGAGGACGAAAGTTTTCCGCCTGTCGCCGTGAACGCGGCGCGTGCTCCGGCGTTGAACGCCTCGCCGGGATTGCCGAACGCTCCCGATACGGAGGAGCGCATCTTCTGCGCCGCGCCGCTCATCGCGGCTTGCGCAACGCCAGCTGCTCCAGCGGCGGTTCCGCGGGCGCCGGTCTCGCCGCTCGCGGCTTTGCCGAGTGTGAAGGCTGCCGACGCGCCGCCCGCAATGGCCGCGCCGGCGCGAACCGCGGACTGTCCTGCGGTTGCTGCGGCACGCGCGCCGCCAGCAGCAAGTGCTCCCGCGCCGATAACAGCGGCGCCCGTGCCCGCGGCGGTCGAGACCGCAGCACCCGCGCCAAGTTGCGGCGCACCGGAGGCGAGTCCCGTGGCGATACCGGGCCCGAAGATCCCGAGCGCGAGCAGTGAAAGCGCGGCGAGGATGGTTGCGGCGGCGTCTTCGAGCGTCACGGCGCCCGCCGGGAACGCCGCAGTGATAGAGCCGAAAATGGTCGACCCGATGCCGACGATGATGGCGAGCACCATCAGCTTGATGCCCGACGATATGACGTTGCCGAGGACGCGTTCGGCGAGGAAGGAGGTCTTGTTCCAGAGCGCGAAGGGAACGAGCACGAAGCCGGCGAGGGTCGTCAGCTTGAACTCGATGATGGTGACGAAGAGCTGGATCGCGAGAATGAAGAAGGCGAAGAGGACGATGACCCAGGCGAGAATGATGATCGCGATGGTCACGAAATTATCGAAGAAACTCGGGAACCCGAGAAGGCTGTTCGCCTCATCGAGCAGCGGATAGGCGGCTGTGTAGCCGGTATCGGCGACAAAGCCCGGCTTCATCAGATCGGCGGCCGTGAGAGTCGTTCCCGTCGCGACAAGACCGAGCCCGGCGAAGCTCGCGAAGATGATGTCCGATAGCAGCCGGAAATTGTTGATGATGAAGGCGAAGGCGCCGACATAGAGCACCTTCTTCACGAACTGGCCGATCACATTGTCGACGCCGTTCATCGACCAGAAGAGACCGGCGAGCACGATGTCGATGCCGATGAGGATCGCGGTCAGGAACCCGACGTCGCCCTGCAACAACCCAAAGCCGCTATCGATGTAGCTGACGAAGGTCGCGGTGAACTGATCTATGACGTTGAGGTTGTTCAAAGCCGGACTCCCAGAGTCATTGTCTTCCGCTTACGGATAGATGACCCCGTCGCCGATGAAGCGCGTTCGGTGGATGCGCGCGCGCTCCTCCATTTGCAGCTGGCGCGCCCTGTCGAGTGTGTCGGCGCGGGCGTTGACAGCCATGAGTTCGGCCGTGTGCATCGACTGCTTCGTTTGAAGCGCGAGGAGCTGGTTGCCTGCCTGGCTCACCTGCAGATCGCCGATGGCGCTCTCGCTTTGCGCCACGATCTCGTCGAGCGTGCCGAGATCGGCGGCGATCGTTTCGGTAATTTTTGCCTGCATGACGACGGCGTCGTGCAAGGCGCGGCTGGCCTCCTGCCAATGCCGGCGCGCGTCGCCTGCCATCGCCGCATTGGAGAACGCGGCGTAGTCTTCCGGGTAGAGCGTCTTAAACGTCGCGTCGATCGAAGCGACATCGTAGGCGAGGCCCTTCGCGGTCTTGATGAGAGCGTCGATCTCGGCGAGGCGCGCGTTCAACGCCGCCCGCGCCGTAAAGGGAAGGTTTGTCAGGTCCTTCACCTGATTGGCGATCATCTGCGCCTCGTTGACGAGCTGCTTGATCTGATTGTTGATCATCTCCAGCGTCCTGACGGCGGTCAGGAGATTCTGCGCGTAGTTCGACGGGTCGTAGACGATGCCGCCGAAGAACTGCGCGTTTGCGGGCGCGATCGGCGACAGGGTGAACGGCAATATCATCGCTGTGCTGAGCAACAAGGCTTTCATTCGGCGGCGCATAGGAACTCTCCTTTCGAGGGCAGTTGCGAGGCGATGAGGTCGGCGGCCCAGGCGAGGTTCTTCTCGGTGAGGAACCGTTCGGCGAACGCGTTCGGAGATTGCTGAACGAGGCGATCGATGAGCGCTTGGGTCTCGGGCGATGAGGCGCCGCAAATGCTGAGCGCCACCGGACCCAGCCCCAACTCAAAGAGTCGGTTGCCGACGCTCGACTGGAAGTAATAATGGCGCTTCGGCGTCGCCGTCGCGATGATCTCGATTTGGCGCGCATTGAGGCCGAAGGCCTCATAGGCGGGACGGATGCCGGCCTCCTGCGCCTGGTTATTCGCAAGGAAGATGCGCGAGGGGCAGCTCTCGATGATGGTCGGGGCGATCTTCGAGGACTGGATGTCGGTCAGCGACTGGGTCGCGAAGACGACGGAGACATTCTTTTTGCGGAGGGTTTTGAGCCAATCCTTGAGGCGCGCCGCGAAAAGCGGATGATCCAAGAACACCCAGGCTTCGTCGATGAGGAGAAGCGTCGGCCGGCCGTCAAAGCGGGCGTCGAGCCGATCGAAGATATAGGAAAGCGCCGGCGCGACCGCCGCCTCGCGGCGCATCAGGGCCTCCATCTCGAAGGCCTCGACCTCGGATAGATCAAGCGTGTCCTCTTCGGCGTCGAACAGGGCACCATGGGGGCCATCGATGGTGAAGGGCCGCAGCGCATCGCGAAGGTCGGCGCGCTGAAGCAGGAGCGTCAAACCGGTCAGCGTCCGCTCGCGCTCCGGCGCCTCCGCGAGATTGGAGAGCGCAAGCCACAGCGCGTCGGAGATCGAGGGGTCGATCGCGACGCCCTGCTGCGCGAGGATGCCTAAGAGCCAGCTTTGCGCGCGGGAGCGCGACGAGGCGCCGTCGATCGTTTTCAGCGGCTGAAAGGCCGGCGCGTCCTCACCGCCGAGATCATGGAACGAGCCGCCGAGCGAGAGAATCACGGCGCGCATCGACTTCCCCTTGTCGAAGGCGAAGACCTGCGCTTGCCCGTAGCGCCGGAACTGCAGCGCCATCAGCGCGAGCAGCACCGACTTGCCGGCGCCGGTCGGACCGACGACGAGCGCATGCCCGACATCGCCGATATGCGTCGAGAGCCGGAACGGCGTCGTCTCATGCGTCGTCGCATGGAGAAGCGGCGGGCCGCCCAAATGCGCGTTCCAGGCTTCGCCCGCCCAGACCGCCGACCATGGCGCAAGATGCGCGACATTCAGCGTGTGGATGAGGGGCTGGCGGATATTGGCGTAGAGCTGCCCCGGCAATGAGCCGAGCCAGGCATCGACGGCATTGACGCTTTCGCGGATGACGACGAAACCGAGGCCGTTCAGGACGCGCTCGATCTCTTTCGCCCGCGCATCGGCGACCGCGGCGTCCTCGTCGCTGACGACGATGCTGCAGGTGAGGTAACCGAACGCCACATCATCAGCCCCGAGCTCCTGCAGCGCGGCGTCGGCGTCCGCCGCCTTGTTGTCGGCGTCGGCGTCGATGAGGACGCTCTGTTCGTTGAACAGCGTCTCCTTGATGATGGCGGCGATGGACTTGCGCTTGGCGAACCATTGGCGCCGGTATTTGGCGAGCTCCTTCGTCGCCTGCGCCTTGTCGAGCGGAATGAACCGCGTCGTCCAGCGATAGGGGAAGCCGAGTTCATTGAGGGCGTTCAGGAACCCCGGCTCGCTCGCTGGCGGGAAACCCTGAATGCTGACGATCCGGAGGTGCTCGTTGCCGAGCATCGGTTCGATGCCGCCGGTCAGCGCGCTGTCGGCAATGAACGCATCGAGGAACATCGGCGATGCGGGCACGGCGACGGGATGGCGCTTGGTCGAAATCGATCCATGCAGAAACGTCAGCGTCTCGGCGTCATCAAGCTGCCGGCATTCCGGCAACAGCGCGGAGAGGAGATCGATGGCGCGCCCCGTCTCCAGCGTGAATTGGTCAAGCCGCTCGCGCCAGGAGGGGGCGACCGCGCCCTTCTCGCGGGTCAGGAACAGCGCCTCGCCCTTGGTCGTCCGGTCGGTCGGCGGCAAATAGACGAAGGTGAGGTAATACTCGCTCTCGAATAGCGTCCCGGCGCTTTCAAAGTGGGCGCGGCGTTCCTCATCGACGAGGAACGCCGCGCTGTCTCGCCATTCGGATGAGGGGTAATCCGAGGCGGGGATGCGATCGGCTTCGAAGTGCAGCGCCCAGCCCGAGCCGAAGCGCTTCAGCACATTGTTGACCCGAGCGGTGAAGGAGACGAGTTCTTCGGCGCTCGCGCTTTCAAGGTCCGGCCCGCGATAGCGGATGGTGCGCTGGAAGCTGCCGTCCTTGTTGAGGATGATTCCAGGCGCGACGATCGCGGCCCAGGGGAGATAATCCGCGAGGCGCTTCGGGCGTTGTTGGTACTCCTTCAAGTTCAGCACGAGAGATACCCCTTGTGCTTCAGGTGCCGCGCACCGACCTCGACGAATTTCGGGTCCTTCTTCGCGGCGTAGACCGCCGCCGCGTGCCCGATCACGAAGAGCACGATGCCGGCGGCCCACATCTGCAGGCCGAGACCGACGGCCGCCGCGATGGTGCCGTTGAGGATAGCGATCGCGCGCGGCGCGCCGGCCATCATGATCGGCTCGGTGAGGCTCCGATGGATGGGAATGGAATAGCCGTCGGTCATGGGTGCATCTCCTCAGATCAGCGCGCCGCCGCCGAAGGAGAAGAAGGCGAGGAAGAACGACGTGGCGGCGAAGGCGACGGAGAGGCCGAACACGATCTGGATGAGCCGGCGAAAGCCACCCGAAGTGTCGCCGAAGGCGAGAGAGAGCCCGGTGATGATAATGATGATGACGGCGACGATGCGCGCGACCGGCCCCTCGATCGAGGCGAGGATCGAGGCGAGCGGCGCCTCCCAGGGCATGCCGGACCCGGCGGCGTGCGCGGGACTTCCGAGAACCAGGAAGCCGAGCGCAATAAGCCCGAGCATGATCAGGTGACGTTGGATGTTGTTGACGCAAATCATCGTGGCGCTCCTTCATTGTTGACGATGAGTTCGAGAGGATTAGGTTTGGCGAGGCGGTAGCCGTCATGATCGAGGCCCTCGACGCGGACGATTTCCTTGACACGCCGGCCTTCGGCGGTTCGCGCGATGAAGACGACAAGATCGACGGCGTCGGCGATGAGCTGGCAGGGGATGTGCGTCGTCCGTTCGCCAATCAATTGTTCGACCCGCGTAAGCGCCGAGGCCGCTGAGTTCGCGTGCACGGTGGCGATGCCGCCGGGATGCCCGGTGTTCCAGGCTTTGAGGAGATCCAAGGCCTCGCCGCCGCGAACTTCGCCGACGATGATGCGGTCGGGCCTCAAACGCATGGTCGAGCGCACGAGGGTCTCGAGGCTGACGCCGGGCGAGGTGCGGAGCGCGACCACGTCCCGCGCGCCGCAATGAAGTTCGCGCGTGTCTTCGAGGATGAGGATGCGGTCATCGAGCGCGGCGATCTCGGCGAGGAGCGCATTCGCCAGCGTCGTCTTGCCGGAGGAGGCGCCGCCGGCGATCAGGATGTTCTGTTTCTTCAGGGTCGCGGACTTCAGCGTCAGCGCATCGGCGCCGCTCATGATTCCGGCTTCGACGTAGGCCGAAAGCGCGATCACCCGTCCCGCCGCCTTGCGGATGGCGAAAGCCGGCGCGACAGCGACCGGCGGCAGCACGCCCTCGAAGCGCTCGCCGCTTCCGGGGAGTTCGGCCGAGACGATCGGATGCGCCTTGTCGCAATCAAAGCCGATATGGCTCGCGACCAGGCGGATGATCCGTTCGGCGTCCGCCGGACGAATGACTTGATCCTGCCGGATGCGCCCCATCCCGTGGCGCTCGATCCAGAGCGCGCCGTCGGGATTGGCCATGATCTCGATGACGCTCGCGTCTTCGAGCGCCGCGCCGATGATGGGGCCGAACGCCGTCTTCAGCATCGAGGCGCGGCGGGTCGCGGTGTCGTCAGTTTGGGGACGATTGTTCATGCCGCGCGCTCCCTCGGTTGGTCGCGCTCTTTTGCGGCTCGCTCCTTGGCATCCGCCGCGTCCGTCTCTTCATCCGTGCGAATGAGATCGATGCTGGCGAGGAGCGCGTCGCTGTAGCGCTCCTTGCCGGCGAGGCGTTGACCAACCTGCGCGATGAAGTGCTCGAAGCGTTTGCGCCCCACGGCTTCGGCCGCCGCGCGCGCAGTCTCAGGCAATGGCGGGGTGATGCAAAGAAAATAGAGGACGAAGAGCGCAAGGGTCTCG